>JAFXBB010000016.1 GCA_017521945.1 Alistipes sp.
ATATGGTTATTGAGTACGACGAGGTTGAGGAGGTGTGCATCTTTGTTGCCGAGGTAAAACTCGATACCGAGGAGGTTATCCGCATCCACTATCGTGGCTCGGTATTCTTCACCAACCTTATGGAGCACCTTATTCCCGACCAGATTACCGAGGAGCTCGACTTCGTATGCGAGTATGCTACTGCATCGCACTTCGGCGATGGTGTTTACCTTATCGATATGCAGGAGACCGAGGATGGCTGGTTAGATACACAGATGATCACTATTACGCTTACTACCGAGCCTAACGACGATAGCATCAAGGCTGGTGTATATCCTATCTCTGCAGAGCCTGTCGAGGGTGGCTATATGAGCAATGGCTACTATGTAACATCATCGGGCAGCACCTACTATCAGGGCTCTTATGCCTATATCTTGCGCTCTGACTACTCGATGAGCTACGCCTTTATTGATGAGGGCACGCTCACAATCTCTTACGAGGGCGATAATATCACCGTTGAGTTGGAGGCTAAGGACTTGGGTGGCTACCGCGTGCACACAAAGTATTCTGGTCCTCAGATTTTGCAGAAGCAGCAGTTTTAGTAGGGCATCAGTTCCTACCCGCCGATAATAGGCAATAATAGAGGCTGACTAAAAAGTCCGTAAGGCTTTGAAGTCAGCCTCAGTTTTTGTGCATTTCAGGGCTTATTGGGTTTATTGGGCTCAGTCGTAAATTCCGGTGGGGAATTAGAAAAGTTATGCAAAAACAGTGGCTAATCGGAATATGACGGTACTCCTTAGCAAGGATTATTAAGGGTTATTTCCACTGCACTCATGTGAGTCCCGCTATGCTCAAGGTATCACCCTTAATCACTCTGAATAATAAGCGAACAGAGCAAAGATGAAAGTGATTAAGGCAAACTAAGGTGGATTAAGTTAAATTAAGGATGACTAAAGTGTTTTTGCTATGCAAAACCCTTAATCATCCTTAATAGCCGTTATGTCCTGTGTCAAAAGACTACTGGTCTATATGTCTATTATCCTAATTGTCAGATGTTAGCCTTGAGCCTGACAACTACACAGTCATCACCTCTTTCTCCTTCTTCTCAAGCTCGGCATCGAGGAGCTTAGTGAATTTCTCCAAAAGCTTCTGTACCTGAGCCTCGCCATCCTTCTGCTCGTCCTCAGACATACCCTCCTTCTGTGCCTTCTTGAATGCCTCAACAGCATCGCGGCGGGCGTTACGGAGGCTGATGCGTGCGGTCTCACCCTCGCCCTTAACGGTCTTAACTATCTCCTTACGGCGCTCCTCAGTAAGTGGCGGAATTGAGAGGCGGATATGCTCGCCATTGTTCGATGGTGTAAGACCGATGTTTGAGTCGATGATAGCCTTCTCGATAGGGCGAATCATATTCTTATCCCATGGCTGGATAAGCACGGTCTTAGCATCTGGAACAGTAACACTCGCAACACCTGATACAGGGGTCTGAGAGCCGTAGTAGTCAACAAATACACCGTTAAGAACATTAACAGATGCCTTACCTGCACGGATGTTGAGCAACTCCTCGACAAGGTGGTCAACAGCACGCTGCATGCGGTCGGTTGCCTCATTTAGAATAGTCTTGGTATCCATAGTAATATAGTTTTATAAATTATTTCAATGCCTTGCTAATAGCCTCGTCAATCTCCTTAGCAATCTGCTCGTCGTAGCCCACAGCAACATATACAACCTTGCCGTCACGACCCACAACGAAGCTGCGTGGGATGTAGTTCGTAGCATATTTTCTGTAGATTGACTGGTCTCCATCCAAGCCGATAGGGAAGGTGTAGCCCATTTTTGCGATGTAATCCTCTACGGTCTTGCGCTTCTCGCCACGCGATATTGGTAGCACAACCAACTCCTCGCCTGCAAAGCGGTCAATAACATCCTTCTGCATGTGCGATAGCTCCTGACGGCATGGAGGGCACCATGTAGCCCAGAAACCTACCAACACCACCTTGCCACGAAGCTTAGAGAGTGTCACCTTGCTGCCATCGAGCATCTCAACGGTAAAGTCGGGGGCTACATCGCCCGCATGGATAAGTGTCGTAGCCTCAATATCCTCTTGCTGTGTTACGCTGTGCATAGGTGCTGCGGTAACATCCACAGGCCAGAAGATTATAGCTGCTACAAGGGCGACAAGTACCACGAGGAGTGATACAAGGGTAAAGGTTGATCCACGCTTCTTATAGTTCTGCTTAATTGCCATAGTCGTAATTATTTTTAAGTATGTTTCACAAAAATTAGTCAATATATATTCGCTGTCGGTAGCCTCTGTTTCTCTTGTTTTGGGGCAGCGAGCCTTTATCGACAACTACCCTACCGCTATAGAGTCACTATAGTTCCAATGTTCTCGCCAGCAACAACCCTCTCCAAGTTACCTATAGTATCCATATCGAAGACTATCAACGATAGGTTGTTCTCGCGGCAGAGTGTGAAGGCTGTCTGATCCATAACCTTTAGGCGGCGTGCGATAACCTCGTCAAAGGTGATGGTATCGAACTTGGTTGCTGTAGGGTCCTTCTCCGGGTCGGCAGTGTAGATGCCATCCACGCGAGTACCCTTGAACATCACCTCAGCCTCAATTTCTATGCCACGCAATGCTGATGCTGTGTCGGTTGAGAAGTATGGGTTGGATGTTCCGCCACCGATGATGACAACATATCCAGCCTCAAGATACTCTATAGCCTTAGCCTTGGAGTAGTACTCGCCAATAGGCTCCATGCGTATAGATGTTAGCACCTTAGCCTTAACACCCGCAGACTCCAATGCCGACTGCAAAGCAAGCGAGTTGATGATTGTCGCAAGCATACCCATTTGGTCGCCCTTAACGCGGTCGAAGCCACGACCAGCACCCTGAATGCCACGGAAGATATTACCTCCACCGATGACAATGCCAATCTCCACACCCATCTCCTTGATGCGTTTAATCTGCTCGGCATAGGCGTTGAGTACCTCGACATCGTGACCATAGTTCTGCTTACCCTGCAAAGACTCTCCACTAAGCTTGAGGAGTATTCTGCGATATTTTGATGTTGCCATAAATGTGTTTGTTGTTACTTAAATTATGCGAAGGTAGTAATTTTTGCTAAAAAATACAATATTTTGTTCGAGGTTTTTATTTTTGGTTGTGCTAAGAAGCTGTTTTGAATTTTATTTCGAGTTTATTTGAAAGCTATTATAGGACTAATTTTATAAAGATAGGGAACTTAGGGAAATTAGGGAATTTAGTGAATTTAGGGAAATTAGTGAATAAACTCCCTAAACTCCTTAATCTCCCTAAATTCCCTATATAAAAGTCAAATCCTTTCAACTTTTACTAAATACTAATTACTAATTTCTAATTACTAATTAGTTTACCACCTCGGCAGTCGACCTGTGAGTTTGGGTGGCTCCGAAGCTCGGCGTTCACCGTTCATTCGTTCATTTTCCCTATGTAAATGAACGAATGAACGCGAACACTACTAATTCAATTTAGTGAGATGCTTGTGAACCGTAGCGGGAGAGCAAGCACTATGCGCTCATCCTCCGAAACTCTTATCGTAGTAATGATTTAACTCATTTAATAAAATTCAAAACAGCTTCTTATTCCCAAATAAGACCTCGAAGAG
>JAFXBB010000017.1 GCA_017521945.1 Alistipes sp.
AGCCTTTTAACCATTACTAATTACTCTCTACTAATTACTAATTGTATTTTTGCCCCTTCTCCTGAGAAATTAGGTTGTGCTACCCTGAATGTTTTTATTGATTTCGCTTGCGCAAAGCGCATCTCGCCTTTCAGTTTAGAATAGCTCCAACTGCTCGGGTGAAGAGTTAAATGTTAGGCGGTGGTAGGGCGTGAGTCCATACTCGCGGATGGCAAGGCGGTGCTCCTTTGTGGGATACCCCTTGTTTTTTGCCCAGCCATACATAGGGTACTCCTCGGCAAGGCGTAGCATATACTCGTCGCGATGAGTCTTGGCAAGTACCGAGGCTGCTGCAATATTGGCATACTTGCCATCGCCCTTGACTATCGTGCGCCATGGAATATCGAGGTCGCTCTTGAAGCGGTTGCCATCTACAACGATAAACTCCGGGCGGGTCTTTAGCGATTTAAGTGCGATATTCATCCCCTCAATAGAGGCGTTGAGGATATTTATCTGGTCGATGCGCTCGGCACTAACCTCCGCAACATGCCAAGCCAATGCCTCGCGCTCGATAATAGCGCGTAGCTTATCACGGCGTGCCTCGGTCATCTGCTTCGAGTCGTTGAGTAGCGGGGGGTGAAAGTCGGGGGGTAGTATTACTGCTGCCGCAAAGACCGAGCCTGCCAAGCACCCGCGCCCCGCCTCGTCACATCCCGCCTCTATAAGCTCGGTTTGAAAGCAATTCTCCAACATCTTTATTTCGCCTTTTCTTCTTGTTGGTAACACTTGTTATCGGGTGTAAATCCGCTCTCCTTGAACGATGAAATATAGTGCAACATAGCCTCGCGAACACTGATATCGGTGGGTTGTAGTTGCTTAGCTACAATATTGCTATCTATATAGTTTTCAGCGATATAGTTGCACATAGCTATGCGGTATGGACGCTCTTCGAGGTTAAACACAACATCCGTAGCATCGCCATCCTCACCCACGATAATAGTGTAGGGCATATCGGAGCGAAAGTAGGCGTAGTGGGACTCCTTATCTGGTTTTTCTGGAGTGCCGCTATTGTACTTTCTTAAGATGAAATCCCGCAACTGTGCTGGGGTCATCTCTCCTAAGTATATGTACGACATAAATGGGTCGTTGTTGAGTATCTCAACGCGCTTGATATCCCCCTTGTTGAAGCCATCAAGGCGTATACCGCCATAATGGTATAGGGTTATCTCAGGCTTAAAACCATCCTCGTAAGGATAGTTGGCAAGTGCGGCAATCGTAAAGTTGGACACGCCCTCTTTTGTTGCGCTCTCTATAGCCTGTGCAACCACCTCATTTAACCCCGGGTCTAAGGATTTTATCTCAGCAACACGCCTCTGCATAGCCTCGTTTGGAGAGATATCTGCGGTGTTAATCTGCTCATATTTAATATCGATAATCTCTTGTCCTTTGACCGTTACATCGGCAACTGTCACATAACGCAAATTCTTGTTATTCTGCGATATATGAACACTGTTAAGATTCTCGTTCACCAAGTCGTGGCTATGACCGCCAGCAATCCATGCGCACTTTGGGGCAAGGGTTGCAAGTTGCTTGTCTCGATTCAATCCCATGTGTGATAGGAGAATTGTCATATCGCACTCTTGTGATACTTTGGCGCACACCTCGTATGCTGTTTCGATGTCGGGGGAGAAGGTGTAGTTTGTGTAGGCGCGTTCACCGCCAAGAGGACGACCGTTGCTATCGGTGTCGACAACGCCCACGAAGCCAAATTCCACGCCACAGACCTCAAGGATAGTATATGGTGGTGGGGTAGTTGCCCCATTTGTTGCTGTGATATTTGCGCAAACGATAGGGAAAGATGCGCTACTAATCATCCTATCCAATACCTCGGAACCCTTGTCGAACTCATGGTTGCCAAGAGTAGCTACGCTGTAGCCTATATCGTTCATAAGCTCAATAATGGGTACTCCCGGCTCCTCGGCATCATCCACATAGGCGTTGCCCGAAACCCTGTCGCCCGAGTCCACAACTATAACCTCGCCACGCTCGCTGCACTCCTCAACAATAGTTGCCAACTTAGGCATTGAATCTATTGAGGCGTGTATATCGTTGGTCGCGATAATGTATATATGTTGCTCCTTAGTGTTGTTACATCCGCAGCCTAAAAGACTAATAAGGAGTAATGATGTGAGAAAAATTAACTCTTTTCGCATAAGTTATTGTGTTTAATCGTTACAAATTTACAAAAAATTACTATCTTTACACACAATTTTACTAAAAAGAGGTATAAGATGTCGCATACGGTAACACTTCGCTTGGTGAATAACTCTACAGAAATAGAGGTGGAGATGGGTACAACTCTTATGGATGTGCTACATAGTGTTGACCTATCGTTGCATTATCCAATCCTTGTAGCAAGGGTAAACAACTGCTTCAAGAGTTTGGGTTATTGCATATATAAGCCTGTCAATGTTGAGTTTTTGGATATGCGCAGCTTCGAGGGTTACCGCGTATATCAGAGAACGCTCTCGTTTGTTATGCAGCGCGCCTCGTTGGAGCTATATCCCGAGCGTAAGTTGCGCATCCGCCACACCTTGGGCAATGGCTTCTATGCCGAGTATGACGACCAGAAGTCTATCTCTGCCGAGGAGGTGGCGTTGCTCAAACTCCGTATGGAGGATATCGTAGCGCGCAACATCCCTATCACACGCCAAAAGCGTCTTGCCGAAGAGGTAGCTAAGGAGTATGAGGCGTACGACTTCGATGACCGTCTGGAGCTAATTAATACCCGCCCACGCCTCTATCGTACGGTGAATTACCTTGGGGATATGCCTGGGTACTTCTATGGTGAGTTGGCTCCCTCGACAAGCTATGTGTCGCGATTTGATATTGCTCCATACTACAATGGTCTGTATGTGGCACTCCCAGCGCGCACAAATCCCGAAGTGGTGACAACAACTATCAAGCACGACAAGATGTTCGATATCTTCCATGAGTATCAGGAGTGGATAGATATTATGGGTGTTCCTACGGTGGGCGACCTCAACCGCCGTGTGATGCAGGGCGATAGTTCGGAGCTTATACAGATTGCTGAGGCGTTTCACGAGAATAAGATTGCAGCCATAGCGCGCTCTATTGCAGAGGCGAACAAGGAGCGCGGCGTGCGTATGGCACTTATATCGGGTCCTTCGTCAAGCGGTAAGACAACCTTCTCGAAGCGTCTTGGTGTGCAGCTTCGAGTGCTTGGTCTTGACCCTGTGCTTATAGCTCTCGACGACTACTTTGTGGATAGGGATAAGACCCCACTCGGTGAGGATGGCAAGCCTGACTTTGAGGCATTGGAGGCTATAGACCTTGCAACGCTCAATGACCATCTTCGAAGGCTCAATGCGGGTGAGAGTGTAGAGATACCGCGCTATGACTTTATATCGGGTAGGCGTCAGTGGCACGACAAGCCTCTTCAACTTAGTGAGCGCTCGGTCTTAATCCTTGAGGGTATTCACGCCCTTAATCCAAAGTTGACTTCTGGCATAGCCGATGGTCAGAAGTTTAGAATTTATATCTCATGCTTCACCTCGGTGGCCATGGATAACTTCTCGCGTATTCCAACGACAGATAACCGCCTGTTGCGCCGTATGATTAGGGATAACGCCACACGCGGAAACAACGCTATGCGTACTCTTGCCATGTGGGGTTCGGTGCGCCGTGGCGAGGAGAAGCATATCTTCCCTTATCAGGAGAATGCAAATGTGATGTTTAACTCGTCGCTCTTCTACGAGATTTCGGTGCTTAAGGCTATTGCAGAGCCACTTCTTAGGGAGGTGCCAGATACCGTAGCGGAGTATGCCGAGGCAAGGCGTATGTTGCGTTTCCTTGATAACTTCATTCCGATACAACCAGATGAGATACCTCCAACCTCACTGCTTAGGGAGTTCATTGGCGGTAGCTCATTCAAATATTGATATAACAATCTAATAACTAATAACAAAAAAGAAAAATGAAAACCTTTGACAGCTTTGTAGACCGTCACACAGGTCTAAACTCTAAGGAAGATTTACAGCAGATGCTCGCTACAATTGGCGTAGACTCGGTTGAGGAGCTTTTGCAGCAGGTTATCCCTCAGAATATTCGCCTTAAGAAGGCACTCGACTTGCCAGAGGCAATGAGCGAGTATGAGTATGCAGCACACATCGCAGCTCTTGCAGCCAAGAACCGCACCTACCGCTCGTTTATCGGTATGGGTTACTACCCAAATGTTGTTCCAGCGGTAGTATCTCGCAATGTATTTGAAAATCCTGCATGGTACACATCATATACTCCATATCAGGCAGAGATTTCGCAGGGTCGTTTGGAGGCGTTGCTAAACTACCAGACAGCTATCCTCTCACTCACAGGCATGGAGGTTGCAAACTGCTCACTCCTTGATGAGGCTACAGCTACTGCCGAGGCTATGTTGATGATGTACGCTTTGCGCTCACGCGAGGCTGTAAAGCAGGGTCGTAACCAACTCTTTGTGGATGAGAATATCTTCCCACAGACTCTCGATGTTCTTCTCACACGCTCTGAGCCATTCGGCATCGAGATTATCCGTGATGACTTCTCTATATACGAGTTCACTGGCAAGGAGTTTGGTGCAGTTCTTCAGTTCCCAGCAGCAAATGGTGAGGTGTGCGACTATGCGGGCTTCGCAGCTAAGGCACATGAGGCTGGCGTTCTTGTAACTGCTGTTGCCGACCTCCTTTCGTTGGCACTCTTGAAGTCGCCAGCAGAGTGGGGCGCAGATATCGCTGTAGGTACTACACAGCGTTTGGGTTGTCCTATGGGCTTTGGTGGTCCATCGGCAGGTTATATGGCTACACGCGATGCTTACAAGCGTAATATGCCAGGTCGTATCATCGGTGTCTCTGTTGACCGTCTTGGAAATAAGGCGTTGCGTATGTCATTGCAGATGCGTGAGCAGCATATCAAGCGCGAGAAGGCTACATCGAACATCTGTACTGCACAGGCGTTGATGGCATCTATGGTAGGCTTCTACTGCATATATAATGGTAAGGAGGGTCTTGAACGAGCTGCCCTTAATGCCCACACCGCTGCCGTAACCGTTAAGGAGGCTTTGGAGGCTATGGGCTATGTGGTACGCACTAAGGCATTGTTCGATACTTTGGAGGTTGAGGCTGAGGCTTCAGTTATTCAGGATATCGCCCTTGCACGCGAGATTAACCTATACTACCCAGCTGACGACTGTGTTCGTATGTCATTCGATGAGGTTACTACAGATGCAGAGCTTCAGACTATCGTAGATATCTTTGCTGAGGCACGCGGTAAGAAGGCTAAGACTGTAAAGCGTGTTGAGGCTGCTATCGCTGACGCTGTTGCGCGTAAGACAGAGTTCTTCTCGGAGCATATCTTCAATGCATACCGCACTGAGACAGAGATGATGCGTTATATCAAGAAGTTGGAGTTGCGCGATATATCGTTGATGAACTCAATGATTTCGCTCGGCTCATGTACCATGAAGCTCAATGCTGCACAGCTTATGCAGCCACTATCATTGCCTGGCTTCCAGAATATGCACCCATTTGCTCCAGCAGATCAGGCTGAGGGCTACCGCGAGCTTATCGCTAACCTTGAGAGCTATCTTGCAACAATCACAGGCTTCGCAGGATGTACACTCCAGCCAAACTCAGGTGCTGCAGGTGAGTACACAGGTCTTATGGTGATACGAGCATACCACCAGAGCCGTGGTCAGGGCTACCGTAACATCATCCTTATCCCATCATCTGCACACGGTACAAACCCTGCATCTGCAGCTATGGCGGGTATGAAGATTGTTATCGTGGCGTGCGACGAGAATGGTAATATCGATGTAGAGGACCTTAAGAAGAAGGCTCAGGAGCATGCATCTGAGCTTTGTGGCTTGATGGTAACATACCCATCTACACACGGTGTCTTCGAGAGCCGCATCCGCGATATCGTAGATGCAGTGCATGATGCTGGCGGTCAGGTATATATGGATGGCGCAAACATGAACGCTCAGGTGGGTCTTACTAACCCGGGTTATATCGGTGCTGATGTTTGTCACCTTAACCTACATAAGACCTTCGCAATGCCTCATGGTGGCGGTGGTCCTGGTGTTGGTCCTGTATGCGTTGCAGAGCATCTTGTTAAGTTCCTACCTACCCACTCACTTATGGAGACAGGTGGCGAGGAGGGTATCACTGCGGTATCTTCATCTCCTTGGGGTTCAGCGATGTTGCTCCCTATCACCTACGGCTATATCCGTATGCTCGGCTTCGAGGGTCTTCGTCGCTCTACTGAGCTTGCTATTGTCAATGCAAACTACATGTCATCAGCGCTTAAGCATGAGTATAAGACCTACTACTCAGGTGAGACTGGTCGCGTAGGTCACGAGATGATTCTCGACCTCACCCGCTTCAAGCACGACTATAACATCGACTGTGGTGATATCGCTCACCGCCTTATGGACTATGGCTTCCACGCTCCAACCCTCTCATTCCCTGTGCATGAGACACTTATGGTGGAGCCTACAGAGTCTGAGTCTAAGGCAGAGATGGACCGCTTCATCGAGGCACTCATCCAGATTAAGCGTGAGTGTGAGGCTGCTGCAGCATCACAAAATGCAGATAATGTTGTGGTTAACGCACCTCATACAGCTCTTGAGCTTGCAGGTGAGTGGTCACACCCATACTCTCGCAGCGAGGCAGCCTTCCCACTACCTTGGATTGCAGAGAATAAGTTCTTCCCTTATGTGACAAAGATTGATAACGGTTACGGCGATAGAAATTTAATATGTCGTTGTATGGAATAACCTGTTCTTTCTTGTGATAAGGCAGCATCTACTGCCGCTAACAAAAAGTCCCGACAATGGGTCGTACGACCAAGTACTACCCATCGTCGGGATTTTTGCCGAGCGTTGTATCTACTACCTTCTAACAAGAAACCTTTCTTGTGATAAGGGGTCATCTGCGGCCTCTCAATCATTGCCCCAAATGGGAAATACGCTTAGTATGTCCCATCTGGGGCAATTTCTTAATCGAGACCACATCTAACCCCTTCTGACAAGAAAGAAGGTCGTGGTGCTGATGTAGGTCGTGTTCGTTTTTGTGATAAGAGAGAACTTAGGGAATTTAG
>JAFXBB010000018.1 GCA_017521945.1 Alistipes sp.
ATATCTCGTGCCTCGTCCTCGGTATCTCTCAAGGATATATCTATATGTGTTCATTGATATTATATATTGATGTTGTGGAATTGTGGAAAATGATAGTGTTTTTCCACTATTCCACATCAACATCTATTAACTAAGAATTTCTTTTAAGTATCTTTCCAATGGACGAACGATCCTTATACCCCAACTCATCGGCTATCTGCTGGTAGGTCTTGCCCTCCTCGCGCATAGACTTTATCAGTTCCAATCGCTCAGCCTCCTCGCTCTCCTTATCCATATCGCGCTCGCGGAGCAGGGCAAAGGGTACGCGCTCGCCGGTGGCGGTGTAGTTGAGCCTCTCATCGAAGCGCAACTCGAAGCTATCGTGCTTATACTCAGCGGGTAGGTAGTTACCCTTGACGATGCACAAGTGGCGGATGTCGTGGCGCACAGGGTCGGGGCGTAGCTCCATCATAAGGCGCATCTTCGCCTCAAAGCCCTGCGAGCCTATGGCGTTATGCTTCGAGGGTGCAAGGCTCTCGGTGCGCTTACCCGTATGGTGCAGAAAGATAAAGAGCGTATCGTACTTGGTGGCAAGCAGCGAAAAGGCTTGCAGAAAGCCTCTGACACGGTTATTCTCGTTCATAGGACCACCGTAGAGGTCGGCAAAGGCATCTATAATCACCACATCGGGAACATAGCTCTTAAGACCTAACTCCAAGGTTGCGAGGAGGTTATCCGTGTCGAAGATAAAGTGCAGACCGTCATACTCCATAGCCTCCATACCAGAGGGCGAGCCTGTCTGTCGGCGCATAAGCGAGCCAATGGAGAGCTGGTCATCCTCCGTAGATACATATATCGCACGGCGGTAGCGGGTGTTGAGCCTAAAGCCGATATACTCCTCCTTGCCCGACACTATCGCCATGGCTAAACCCCTGAGTAGCGAGCTTTTACCTGAGTCCGAAGAGCCTACCAACGCCACAACACCCTGACGCGGAAGTATAGGCTCAAGGAGCGTGGGCGACTCAGCGGGCGTAGTCATGATCATCTCCGAGGCGTGGCAGATGTGGTTGCGGTACCACCAATACTCCTCATCGTTGAGCTTCGAGATACTACCCCCTGCCTCGGTATTGCTCCCTGCGCTCGTATCACCCGCCACAGCTTCAATGGTTGAACTCTGAGCCTCAGGCTCATCAAAACTTGCAATTAGGCGCGCATTATCAGCCTTAAACGCCTCAATCATAGCATTTGTGTACATAGTTTGTAAAATTTTAAGAGATATAAAAATAGCGAAACAATATTGAACAGTTGAATTCTCGGTACAAATATATAACACAAAATAGCGTTTGTCAAGAGGGAAGTAAAATATTTTGTCTTCAGGGTAAAATATTTTACAATTAGTAATTGTATTTTTGCTCTTTCTAACAAGAAATTGGGTCGTGGTGCTTGGGGAGTTTTTTTTTGAGACCACAGAGACGAAAGAGACGAAAGAGACCACAGCGAAACAGAGTATCATCAGAATGATAATAAATTTCTCTGTTATCTCTGTCGTCCCTACTGTCTCTGTTGTCTCTTTTCTCAAAAAGTCGCAGACTTTTAACATTTACTAATTACTAATTACTCTTTACTAATTGGAAAATTTACGAATTTTCCCTACCTTTGTACGATATATGCGCTCGCACACAGGCGTAGGCGCGCAGAGGAGCAGAAAAACAATAATATAAAACACTATAAATTATGCAGTTAGCAGACAAATATTCACCCGAACAGATTGAGCAGAAGTGGTATGACTTCTGGATTAAGGAGAACCTCTTCCACTCGGAGCCTGATGCTCGCGAGCCATACACCATTGTTATTCCGCCACCAAATGTAACAGGTATGTTGCACATGGGTCACATGCTCAACAACACCTTGCAGGATGTACTTATTCGTCGTGCGCGTATGCAGGGCAAGAATGCCTGCTGGGTACCTGGTACCGACCATGCATCTATCGCCACCGAGGCTAAGGTTGTGGCTAAGCTCAAGGCTGAGGGCATAGACAAGGCGTCACTCACACGCGAGGAGTTCCTCTCACACGCATGGGAGTGGAAGGAGAAGCATGGCGGCATCATCCTTCAGCAGTTGCGCAAGCTCGGTGCGTCATGCGACTGGGAGCGTACATGCTTTACAATGGATGAGAAGCGCTCGGAGAGTGTCCTCAAGGTCTTTGTGGACCTCTACCGCAAGGGTCGCATCTACCGCGGTGTGCGCATGGTCAACTGGGACCCATCGGCAAAGACTGCCCTCTCGGATGAGGAGGTAATTTACAAGGAGTCCAATGGTAAGCTATACTACCTACGCTACAAGGTTGAGGGCATGGATAAGTATATCATCGTTGCCACAACACGCCCTGAGACTATCCTTGGCGATACAGCCCTCTGCGTAAACCCTAACGACGAGCGTTACAAGTGGCTTAAGGATGACGCCCGCGTTATCGTACCTTTGGTAGGTCGCTCTATACCTGTTATTCGCGATGAGTATGTAGACCTTGAGTTCGGTACAGGTGCCTTGAAGGTGACTCCTGCGCACGATGTCAACGACTATATGCTTGGTGAGAAGTTCGGCTTGGAGAGCATCGATATCTTCAACGACGACGGCACTATCAACGACAAGGTAGGCATGTATGTAGGTGTCGACCGCTTCGAGTGCCGCAAGGTTATCGAGGGTGACCTCACCGCTGCAGGTCTTATGGAGAAGGTTGAGCCTTACACCAACAATGTGGGCTACTCGGAGCGTACGGGCGTAGCTATCGAGCCTAAGCTCTCTATGCAGTGGTTCCTATCAATGAAGGAGCTTGCCGAGCCTGCAACCAAGGCTGTGTTGGAGGATGTCATCAAGTTTGTGCCTGTAAAGTATAAGAACACCTACCGCCACTGGATGGAGAACATCAAGGATTGGTGTATCTCGCGTCAGTTGTGGTGGGGACACCGCATCCCAGCATACTACCTCCCTAAGGGTGGCTATGTAGTAGCCGAGAGCGCTGAGGAGGCATTGCGCCTTGCACAGGAGAAGGACGCCACTATCACCATGGCAGACCTACGCCAAGATGAGGATGTTCTCGACACATGGTTCTCATCATGGCTATGGCCTATATCTGTATTTGACGGCATCAACAACCCCGATAACGAGGAGATTAACTACTACTACCCTACCAACGACCTCGTTACAGGTCCAGATATCATCTTCTTCTGGATTGCGCGTATGATTATGGCGGGCTACGAGTGGCGAGGGGAGAAGCCATTCTCGAATGTCTACTTCACAGGTATCGTGCGCGACAAGCTCGGTCGTAAGATGTCTAAGCAGCTTGGCAACTCACCCGACCCATTGGACCTTATCGCCAAGTATGGTGCTGACGGTATGCGTATTGCGATGCTTATGTCGGCATCTGCGGGCAACGATGTGATGTTCGACGAGGCGTTGTGCGAGCAGGGTCGTAACTTCTGCAACAAGATATGGAACGCCTACCGCCTTGTAAATATGTGGTCCGAGGATGCAACCATCCCACAGCCTGAGGCCTCTAAGCAGGCTATAGCATGGTTCGATGAGGTTATGCTTGAGCGCATCGAGCGCGTCAACCACCTCATGGCTCAGTATCGTATCTCTGAGGCCTTCACCGAGCTATACCGCCTATTCTGGGATGACTTTAGCGGCTGGTACTTGGAGATTGTCAAGCCAGCATATCAGGCGCCTATCGACTCTAAGACTCTCGCCTGCACTAAGCACTACTTCGACTCTCTACTACGCCTTATGCACCCATTCATGCCATTTGTCACCGAGGAGATTTGGCAGGACTTGCGCACCGAGGATGATGTACGCTCTATCTGCATCGCCTCTGAGCCTAAGGCTGAGCGCAAGGCTAACGAGGAGGTATTAGGTCGCTTCGGCTTGGCTCAAGAGGTCATCACCGCCATCCGTAACATCCGCAAGCAGAAGAACATAGCACAGAAGGAGAGCCTCAAGCTCAACTATATCGCCGACGAGAACTACCCCGAGGAGTATGCTGCCGTAATCGCCAAGATGGGTAACATCGATGCTATCACTGCCGTGGAAGAGAAGGATGCCACCGCCGCAGCCTTTATCGTCAAGACCACACAGTACTTCGTGCCTATGGAGGGCAACATCGACAAGGAGGCAGAGCGTCAAAAACTCGCTCAGGACTTGGAGTACTATGAGGGTTTCTTGGCTTCGGTGATGAAGAAGCTATCGAACGAGCGATTTGTATCATCTGCACCTGAGAAGGTTGTTGCCAACGAGCGCGCTAAGCAGTCGGATGCCGAGGCAAAGATTGCCGCTATCAAGGAGCAGATTGCCGCACTTTCATAATGGCAGAGATAACAATCTATACTGACGGCTCATCGCGTGGCAACCCCGGAGCTGGAGGCTATGGTGTGGTGCTTCTATCGGGACCACACCGCAAGGAGCTATCCGCAGGCTACCGCCTTACGACAAACAACCGCATGGAGCTTATGGCGGTATGCGTGGCTTTGGAGGCGCTGAAGTTCGAGGGGTCGAATGTCACGCTCTACTCCGACTCGAAGTATGTCATCGAGGCGGTCAACCAACGCTGGGTCTTCGGCTGGGAGCAGAAGCGCTTTGTGGGCAAGAAGAACCCCGACCTATGGATGCGCTTCTTGCGTGCCTACCGCCGCCATAATGTACGCTTTGTGTGGGTAAAAGGTCACGCCTCGACAGTGGAGAACAACCGCTGCGATGAACTTGCCGTCGCTGCAGCCATGAGTAATAACCTTTTGGAGGATACGGGATATGACGGAGAATAACTCTATGAAGGAGGCTTGGAAGCCCGGCACACTGATATATCCGCTACCTGCGGTATTGGTGTCGTGTGGCACAACACCCGAGGAGTACAACATGCTCACCATAGCGTGGACAGGCACGGTGTGTACCAACCCACCGATGTGCTATATCTCGGTGCGTAAGGAGCGCCACTCCTACGACATCATCCGCCGTACGGGCGAGTTCGCCATAAACCTCACTACCGAGGCGTTGGCGCGCGCCACAGATTGGTGTGGTGTACGCTCAGGACGCGATAACAACAAGTGGCAGACAACGGGATTGACACCCATGGAGAACGAATATATCTCCGCCCCCATCATTGCCGAGTCGCCACTATCCATCTGTTGCAAGGTGCGTCAGATAATAGAGCTTGGCTCGCACGATATGTTCCTTGCAGATGTTGTGGGTATCCTCGCCGATAAGAGGTATATCGACCCCGAAACAGGTAAGTTCTCGCTGGATAGGGCGAAGCCCATAGTCTACTCCCATGGCGAGTACTACACCCTCGGTGAGCTTATAGGACACTTCGGCTGGTCAGTAAAGAAGAAAACAACAAAAAAACGCAAATAATATGAACGAACAGCAGCACGAACTACTCAACAGATATGAGGAGGGACTACGCAGCGCCATAACAGATTTTCTTACCAAGCAAAAAGAACTTGAGGGTCGTTTTCTTGAGGTCGAGGAACTTAACGAGAAGTGGAAGAGTTCGGCCCCAAGCTACATGGCACATGCAGTGCCTGAGATAGCGAAATACCCCCTTGTAGCCATTGCATGGGCGATGTACGAGGGCATGGGTTGCGCAGTGCTATGGGACAAGGAGTGGAACAGATATGAGAAGTTGGAGGACTTCCACACCATGTTCACTGAGCCTCGTGGCTTTGATGAGATGGACGAGTACATCACCGAGATACTCCTCTGCTTGCCATTGGGTAGCGAGGGTGCTGAGAAGTTGGAAAATCTTATACGCTCAACAGCCGAGCGCGCCTTGACCCTTATCCGCAAGGAGCAGATTGAGGCACAGAGCGTCATGGCGTTCCACCTCTTCGCCCGCACCACGAAGGTAATGTTCGAGGCAGGCGTCTCTGTCCAGCTCCACAGAATGGGCTACAACTATGTTAAGGTCAACGCAGAGGTAGTTAGCTAATTAGTAATTAGAAATTAGTAATTAGTAAAAGGATTTTTATATAGGGAGTTTAGGGAGATTAAGGAGTTTAGAGAGTTTATTCCCTAAATTCCCTAAATTCCCTAAATTCACTAACTTCACTAACTTCCCTAACCTCCCTAATCTCCCCCACCTTCCCCAACCTCCACTAAAAAAAACATAGGGAGCATCCGCTGGACACTCCCTATCTCCTTTACAGGATATACTATTTACTTAACTGCATTAACAATTGCCTCAAAAGCCTTAGGCTCGTTGAGTGCAAGGTCAGCCAAAACCTTACGGTTGAGGGCGA
>JAFXBB010000019.1 GCA_017521945.1 Alistipes sp.
AGCAAAAAAGAGTGATACCTCAGTGGATAAGTCTGCTGAGACTAAGGAAAAGAAGTATGTCGAGACACCCTTGATGAAGCAGTACTACCAAATCAAGGCGGTGCATCCCGATGCCATACTCCTTTTCCGTGTGGGTGACTTTTATGAGACCTTTGGTGAAGATGCTATCAAGACGAGTGGTATTCTGAATATCACCCTCACAAGGCGTGCTAATGGTGCTGCATCCTATGTTGAGCTTGCAGGTTTCCCATATCATGCGTTGGATAACTACATGCCTAAGTTGGTGCGTGCGGGTGAGCGTGTGGCTATATGTGAGCAGCTCGAAGACCCAAAGATGGTCAAGGGCTTGGTTAAGCGTGGAGTCGTGGAGATGGTGACTCCGGGTATCGTTATGGGTGAGAACCTTGTGGCGGGTAAGGAGAATACCTTTCTTGCCTCTGTCTACTTTGGTAAGCAGACTACGGGTATTGCCTTTCTTGACCTATCGACAGGTGAGTTCTATGTTGCCGAGGGCGAGGATAACTACATCGATAAGCTTATCAGTAATCTGCAACCTAAGGAGATACTTTTCCAGCGTGGCATGGAGGAGCGTTTCAATGATGCTTTTGGAACTCAACACTATACCTATCGCCTTGAGGAGTGGGTATTTGCCGAGAGCGTAAACCGCGATAAGCTCACAAAGCAGCTCGGTGTTCAGTCGCTCAAGGGCTTTGGCGTTGAGCGCATGACGGCAGGTATATCGGCGGCGGGTGCGATACTATACTACTTGGAGTTTACCGAGCATAAGCACACTGCCCACATATCATCCATACAGCGCATCGAGCGTGGTGACTCGGTGTGGATTGACCGCTTCACCATTCGTAACTTGGAGCTATTTAACTCCAACAACTCAACAGCAAAGTGTAGCTTTACGGATACCATCGACCGCACTCTAACCCCTATGGGTGGCAGACAGTTGCGCCGTTGGGTGGCTATGCCGTTGATGGATACGAAGAAGATTGCTCGGCGTCAGGATATAGTCGAGAAGTTTGTTACTGACCTTGACTTTGCGGATGCCATGCGTGACCAGATAGCTCTTGTGGGAGATTTGGAACGCATAGCCTCGCGTGTGGCTACCGAGCGCGTTACACCTCGCGAGATGGTGCAGTTGCGTAATTCGCTATCGGCCATCGAAATTCTTCGCGCACTTATGGAGTCGACAGATAGTGACGCTTTGCACTCTATAGCCGCGCGTATAGACCCGCTGCTACAGGTGCGCCAGCGCCTTGAGAACGATATATACCCCGACCCTGAGAACAATCAGATACAAAAGGGTGGTGTGATTGCTTCAGGTGTATCAGCGGAGCTTGATGATTTGCGCCGTGTCGCGTTACATGGTAAGGATTATCTTCAGGAGCTACAGCAGCGTGAGAGTGAAAAGACAGGTATTCCATCCCTTAAGGTTGCATACAACAATGTCTTTGGCTACTATATTGAGGTGCGTAACTCCCATAAGGATAAAGTTCCAGAGGGTTGGATAAGAAAGCAGACACTCACAGGTGCGGAGCGATATATCACAGCCGAGTTGAAGGAGTACGAGGAGAAGATTATGGGCGCCGAGGAGCGTATACTTCAAATAGAGGCACGCATCTATGCCGAGTTGGTGGCATACCTGACAGGGTTTATAGCCTCTATGCAGCGCACAGCCCATGCTATAGCGGGTATGGATTGCTTGCAGTCGTTTGCGCGTATAGCCAAGGAGCGTAAGTATGTCCGTCCTGTGGTGGATGACTCAACGATTATAGATATCAAGCAGGGTCGTCACCCCGTTATCGAGACCCTTATGCAGGTGGGTGAGGAGTACATCCCTAACGATGTGCGCCTCGATAACGATAATCAGCAGATTATAATCATCACGGGACCTAATATGTCGGGTAAGTCGGCACTATTGCGCCAGACCGCCCTTATCGTCTTGCTCGCGCAGATGGGAGCCTTTGTGCCAGCCAAGAGCGCGCATATAGGCGTTGTGGATAAGATATTTACGCGTGTTGGTGCTTCAGATAATATCTCGGAGGGAGAGTCAACCTTTATGGTCGAGATGTTGGAGTCGGCGAGTATATTAAATAATGTCTCAGAGCGTAGCCTTGTGCTTCTCGATGAGATTGGTCGAGGTACAAGCACCTATGACGGTATCTCTATAGCTTGGGCAATGGTGGAGTACCTGCATAATAACGCTCAGGGCAAGGCTAAGACCTTGTTTGCCACCCACTATCACGAGCTTAACGAGTTGGAGAATATGCTCGAAAGGGTCAAGAACTACCATGTTACGGTCAAGGAGGTGGACAAGAATATCGTCTTTCTTCGTAAGCTCGTTCGTGGTGGTACGGAACACTCGTTTGGTATTCATGTGGCGCGTATGGCGGGTATGCCACGCTCGGTGGTATCGCGTGCCGAGGCTATTCTATCAAACCTTGAGAAGGTCTACGGTTCAGGTGAGATTGTCCCTACTGGTGGTGTGACGCATCGTGGCAAGCGCCGCAGTGTTGCGGAGTCGGCTATTGAGACAAAACAGGAGATTCAACTCTCTATGTTCCAGCTTGATGACCCAGTATTGGTTGCTATACGCGACGAGATAAAGGATCTTGATATTAACTCACTTACGCCGCTTGAGGCACTTAATAAATTAAACGAGATTAAGCGTATAACAGGATTATAATGACCCTTCAGGAGCAATATATAGAGCGCCTTAGAGTGATGGTTGAGGTTAAGTTCGGTCGTAGCATTGCTACGATTGAGGAGTGTCATGACCTTGCTGATGCAGTCTCTGAGGCCGTAGATATGCATCTTGATGCAAAGGATTATGCCTCGCTATTTGTGCCAAAATCGGGCATGGCAGTTCGTCCTGTGATCCTCACAGCCCTTACCAAATATGTGGGGTATGAGAGTTGGAGTAGTTTCTGCACCTCTTCGGATATTACCCCTGCTGAGGATAGCGATGTAATACCAACACCGCGATATTGGGGTGTGGCGATACTCACAACTCTTGCAATAATCGTTGTTGTGGTTACGGCACTACTGCTGCTTAGGGATGATGAAAAAGAGCCCTCTGGGCAAACGGCTGTAGTTGAGGTTATCTCCTCTGTGGAGGATAGATGGCATGCTCGCACCTTGGAGGAGTGTAATACTATACGCGCCTATTTTGACAATGAGGACTATGTTGAGCGCGTAGATAACTTTATTGTAGAGTATTGCACAACACTTTACGATGATATATTTGCGATGTTGATGCTTGAAGCTCAGCAGAATGGCTTGGTAATTCCTGTTGAGGAGTTGGCTCTTCATGCCGAGTCTATTGCTGGCTCATGTTACGCAATGTGCGAGGCTCTGAGCAGTGAAATCTCTCTATCTATTGAAGATTAACAGTGCTACTCAATCACCACTCTATAGTAGTTTGCTCCATATCCAGCCCATATCCCCATACCATCATTTGATATGTTTGTTGGGGGATTTGATGTTGAGGGGAATACAGGGTTTATGCTATTTATGAAGTTATCCTCCCATTTACGCCAGTAGTCGTATGCAAAATCTGTTAGGGTGTTAATCCTAATGCGTACAACCTCATCTCTAAGGAAGTAGGGGTTATAATCGCTACGAATAAGGTTGTCCATTGGACGATTTATTGTTATGCGGCGAGGTGTGTCGCTTGGTGCATAGCTACCGAAGAGCGTTGGTGCATAGTATTTGCTCTCAGCCATGGCGCACTCTATGTTGCATGGGTATTTCGTGGCTGGTAGTGTCGCCTCTATGGTGTAATTTTGTGCATCAACAGCAACGACCTCTATGTCATATAGCTCCTCCATAGGCTCATTTATTGTTGTTGTAGCCTCCCACACTTGATTGCTATACTCAACCTTGATTTTGTAGCTCTCGCCTATAATGCCCTCTATCTCTGTTCCTGTGTATATATATTTTGTTGGATAATCCTCATGCTTTCGCCCTATAAGTACCTCCTCCTTATCTCCATGTATGATAGTCACTTTTGACCAATTTATCACCATATCTCTAAAATCCTCTTCGCTATACTTCTCCATATATGCCATGCTCTGTGAGAGCATAACTACAGCGCTTCCACCTTGTTCTATGCGCCCATTCATTATGAGCCTATGGTGAAACTCCTCATTAGGATTAACACCCTTTATACACCCCGACAGGAGGAGTGCAAATAGTATGGCTATAGTAAATCTTCTCATTTGCTTAGAACTTATATGTCCAACTTATAGATGGCATTATGGTATATAGTGTATGAAAATTATCCTTAATATGTATCGTGTCATCCTCTATCTTGATATCCCAAGACATCATAATGGGATTTTTATGGGCATAGATGTTGTATATGGATATGTTAATGCCACTGCGTCTTTGCTTGCTATGCTTAAACCAATATGTTGCCGAGAGGTCTAAGTGGTGCAGGTCTGGTAGCTTGCCGCCATTATATGCCCCATACTCCTTAAGGAATGCATTGCCACTGATATAGACACCTGTTGTTGCTGTATATGGCGCTCCTGTGGCATATACAAAGGTTGCCGAGAGTGACCAACGAGGTGTCGGTTGCCATGTGGCAAGAAAGGATAGATTGTGTCTGCGGTCAGAGTTGGCAGAGAAGGGGTTGCCGTTATTTATCTCCTTGAATTGGCGCACTGAACGCGATAAAGTATAGTTGAGCTGGAGGTCAACACCATTTATTGTGTAGCCTATATTACTCTCTATGCCGTAGGACTCTCCTATGCCAGAGTATATCGATGTATTGCGTGAGTGGCTATTTGTGAGTACCTCTAATATTGAGGTGTTATACTCTATGACCCCATCCATATAGCGGTAGTATAGCTCTATGGAGTAGCGTAAATTGTTGAGTTTGTCGCTGTAGCCAAGTGCTAAGTTGTGAGATGTTTGAGGTGGAATACTCTTGGAGCTACTGATGTAGAAGTCTGTGGCAAATGACATGTTGGATTGTGGCGCAAGATGTAGGTACTGCACCATGAAGTTATAGCTCGCCCAGATGCGTCCATTCATAGATATCGGTAGTGACAGCATGATGCGTGGTTCGGGGTAGTACCATACATCGCTATTCTTGAATATGCTAAATCTAATGCCTGTGTCAAGGTCTAAGTCGTTGAATATCCTCCAGTTGGCATTTACATAAAGTGCAGTCTCGTGTGTCTGCTCATCTGGAGCCAGATTATTGCTTGTAGCAGCGAGGATATATTGGGGTTGCACCTTGCGGTATTCATAGTTAAAGCCCGTATCAAGGCGAATGGCACCGAGGTCTATTCGGGTGTTGTTGGCTGCTCCGTAACTACCTACTCCTGCCAAGACTCTATATTCTGTGCCAGTGATAGAGATGTTTAATAGGTTATTATATATAGAGCTATATATGGTGTTGCGCATAGTTATATGGCTACCTATATCGCTTTCCAACGATATATTACCTAAGCCATTCCACCAATTTAGTTTGCCGTTGCTATTGTATAAATCGACAAAGGTCGTGGTGTTGTCACTATTAAAATGGGTGTTTATTGTCAATCGCCCCAATGCTCCTAAATCGCCCACAAGACCTACACCATAGTCCCCAAATTCATAAATCATTGAGGCTTTTTTTATTGATAAGCGATTTATAAGCCATGATGTATATGAGTGGCGTGCAGACAAGAAGATGCCAAAACGCTCAGATGCAGGTATTTGTATGGCGATATCAGATTCGATAATGCCGATATTACCTTCGGCCGTAAATCTCTTGGGGGCATAGCTATGTGTGCGGATATCTGTAACCGAGGCTGTTGACGAGCCATACATTGCAGGGATGCCCGATTTATAGAGTGTCAGACCGCTAAGGTGTGCTGAGTTAAGTACCGAGAAGAATCCAAGTAGGTGTGATGGAGAGTATAGTGGAACGCCATTTATAAGCATGCGACTTTGTCCACTATCTCCACCTCGTACATAGAGTGATGTGTTACCCTCCTCGGTGGCAATAACGCCCGGAGAGTACTGTAGTAGCTTCACTACATCTACAGCACCACCGATACGCGGCATGCTCTCAAGGGCATCCATATTTATGGATATATTGCCGCTTTTGTCTGGCTGGGAGAAGACCTGTTTATGTGCCGATACGACTATATCCTCAACGCTGTAGTGTAGCGTAAGGCTATCCTGCTGAGCATAGGTGTTTAATGCCGTACTAAGCAGAACTAAGAGTGTGAGTATCGGTCTTTGTTTCATAGTAAAAAAAGAGGCTCTTACCTCCATTGCTGAAATAGTCAGTAACAAAGATAAGAGTCTCTTGTAGTAGAGGTGTGATTACTCCATACTGCCTGCTATCTCGCCAATTCGCTCAATAAGGTCGCTGAAACTCTCCTCTGTGAAGAAATCCTCGAATGCGAACTTGCTACCATCAGGGAATACAAGGATAGGCGCAGCATAGTATATGTAGTCTGTTTTACCAAGATACTCGTCATAATACTCCTCTTCTACAGTCTGTAGGATGACATCGGCAATCTTCTCATTTGTATCGTTATATACAGCCATAACTTTCAAGTACTTATTAACGATAGCACAACCCTCATCATAGTACTCTTTTGGGTAATTCCCATTGTTATAACGCTCATCCAATGCATTCATCTCATCGATAACATTTCTAAGGTCACCAGTGCCGATGATAGAGAGTGTTAGCAAGTCAACCTGAACAGTTCCATTGGTTACATTCTCACCTATGTACTCACCCAATGCGATATCCGATACAGTCTCCCCGTAGTATTCATCGTAGTACTCTTCATACCAATTGTCAGGGTTTGTGAGGTCGTTGATGCTAATAGCTGCCGCGCTACCTATAAGCTTCTTGCCATTCTTCTTGAAAGAACCCTCTACGCCTACGCCTTTGTTATTTGCATTTACTTTGCTGTATAGCTCATAGCCGCCATTTAGCTTGATAGTCAATGCTGGTGCGTATGTGTAGTTGTCTGTCACATTAGGCTCGATGTTTGCGCTGAAGTGTTCTACGCCATTAAGAGTGATAGCAATCTTAATAAATGATGGAAGCTTAACAATGTATTTTACGCCCTCAATGCTATCTTCAAAAGTGTACTCACCCTTGTTTTCACCCCAAGATAGGACGATTGCATCGCTTTCCCACTTAATCATTATGGCTCTCTTGTCATCAATCTCGCTCTCTTCAGTAGTGCCATCCTCTTTAAACTCAACACATATACCTCCCAATGCCAATTCTGGGTCGTTGATGTCTAAGATAAGCTCTTCAGAGGCGCGTGTAACGAGAGCCACGATATTGTTTACATCAAGATTCTGGATGCTTCGTGCGAGCTCTTCAGCACCGCCCTGCTCCTCCTTTGGAATACGCTCTGAAAGAGTAGTCAATGATGTAGCAAGCTCCTCAACATCCGCAGGGTCTATTGCGTTAACAATCTCGAGAGCAATTGTCTCCAACTTCTCCTGATGCTGACTTGGGGTAAGCTTAGAAGCCTCGTATTCAGGAGCATCATTTTTCTTCTCCTCAGGCTTGAACAAATCACACGAACTAAGCGTTGTAAGCGCTATCGCACATAGTGCTAAGGTTGAAAATAACTTTTTCATAGTATCAGATGTTTTAAGGTTTTAATTATCTTTTTATACTTTCTTTTTATACTCTCTTTATCATAAATATGTTATAAATAACTCTCCAAAAATAGCTCTCTTCAACTTGAGATTGTATATTTTGCATACTACTCTCATAGTAGTATATGTTATCCTGGCATCAAAGTTATAACAAATAAAATAAATAAACAAATTTTTTAGCGAAAAATGTGGGGTTAACATCTGTTTTTTGGCATTGACGATTATTATTTCAGTCCTTGCTTATAAACCTGTCGTCAAAATTTACAAGATACACCCTCTCTGTGGCTCGCGTAATTGCTGTGTATAGCCAGCGTAGCATATCCTTCGACATAGGCTCGTCACCAAAGATGCAGCGGTCTATAAATACGGCGCTCCATTGTCCACCTTGTGCCTTGTGGCAGGTAACAGCATAGCTAAACTTAACCTGCATGGCATTGAAGTGTTTATTCTCGCGTATCTCCTTGTACCTCTTAGCTTTAGACTTAATATCCAAGTAGTCCTTTTCGACCTCGTCAAACAGCGAGCGGCTCTGTTCACGGGTGAGCGATGGCGACTCCGAGGCGAGAGTGTCGAGCATGATCTTTGCATCCATCTGGTAGTTGTCATAGTCAGGGAACTCCAATAGAGCATCTATAAACCTAAAGCCGTAGAACTCCTCAAAGCGGCGTATTCGCCTAAGGCGTACAACATCGCCATTTGCCACAAATGACATAGGAGACTCCTTGTCATGCTCGGCATAGTAGTAGTTGTTCTTTACAATCATAAGCATATCGCCACTCTCAATCTCCTCCTCGGCAGAGAGGTTGTAGCGTCTAATACCCTCGTTATAGCGGTTTGCACGCTTGTTGGAGCGTGTGATAACGATGGTCTCATCCCGCCCATATCTGTCGTAGCACTCCTGCAGTGTTTCGAGCAGCTCGCTGCCGTTGATGCTCTTAAAATCGGGGAATGAGCAGTCGAAATGAGGTATCTCATGTATGCGGTTTTCGAGCATGCAGCGTATCATCGTGGCGTTGAAGAGTATGCCCGAATCGTTGCTCTGGCGCACCACCTCGTCCATTGTGGCATACTCCACCTCGCCAAAGTGTGAGAGCGATATGGGGTCGAGCGCGGGGCTGAGGTCGCTGCCTACAGGGGGTAGCTGTGCATCATCACCAACAAGCATCAATCGACACTCCTTGCCTGAGCGTACATACTCCACCAAGTCGTTGAGCAGGTCTCCAGAGCCAAATATATCCCCCTCGCCACTGCCCGAAGAGAGCATAGAGGCCTCGTCAACGATAAAGACCGCTCCCCGCTCCTTGTTGAAGTCCAACGAAAACTTAGACTCGTAACCCGTGGTGCTTCGTTCGCGGTAGATGCGCTTATGTATGGTTAGGGCGGGGCTGCCAGAGTAGTGCGATAGCACTTTAGCAGCGCGACCTGTGGGTGCGAGGAGTATGGTTTTTATGCCAAGCTCTTTTAGTGCTGATACAGTGGCAGATATAAGCGTAGTCTTGCCCGTTCCAGCATAACCATTGAGCAAAAATATACGCCTGTAATCCTCGTCGGCAAGCCAAAAAGATAGCTTTTCTATGATTTTTTTTTGGCTAATTGTTGCGTCAACCGATAATTTTGCGTAAATTTGATGCGAAATATGTGTGCTAAGCATAAAGCTCCGTGTTTTGTTAATGTTAAATTGACGATACAAACTTAATAATAAATAACTAAAATGAAAAAAACAGGTCTTACTTTATTGCTTGTAGCGATTGTTTGCGGCCTTATCTTTTGGATTTGGAGTATGCTTTCAACCCCTATCAAGTTTGAGAGTCACTTTGCCGAGCGTAGCAAGGCTGTAATTGAGAAGGAGGAGTATATCATCAAGCTCGTACAGGGCTACCGTGACTCTAACCCTAACAAGAAGTTCACAACAAGCTGGGATGAGCTTATCGACTTCGCACTTAACGGCACTATGGAGTATCGTAGCCAGATTTACGATGAGAACAATCTTAAGAATGCTGAGATTTTGGCAGAGTTGCGTAAGGATAAGAACTGGAAGAACGAGCGCGTGGTTCGTGTTCCAGCACGCGATACTCTCTTCGATGACGACTTCGGTGTATGCCGTCTAAGCGAGGAGCAGATTGCAAACTTGCGTTACATCCCATTCACACATAATACAGAGGAGTTCCGCCTCGATACAATCACTTACGAGGTTGGTAGCTATCGCACACACCTTATCCGTTGCCACGCTCCTTATATCAAGTTTATCGACACTGATACATACAACCAGTGGTTCTGGAATAAGCTTAACGATGAGTTCAACTACTTTATCAACCATCAGGAGGCAAACGAGGATCTTAAGAAGATGAAGGCAGATGGTCTTAAGGCTACAGTTACTCGCCAGCCTAAGTTTATGATTGGCGAGGCTCATCCAATCCCTATGGACCTTGAGTTCTTTGGTATCACATTTGGTAGCCTTGAGGAGCCTACTAACGAGGCAGGTAACTGGGGCGGTAGCGCAGAGTAACAATGACTCAAAAGCAACAAAACAATGTGTCCATCCGCCTTATGTCGGGTGGACACACTTTTTCTAAGCAAGATATTGAGGCTATAAGGCGCGCTGGTGCAGGTATACTCATCGAGGTGGTGACACCAAAGAGCGTGCTTCGACCCTCAGAGGGCTTTGTAGCTGCTGATGCGCGTCTCGACCTTGAGGCTGCAGGATACACCGTGGCTTGCAACGAGGAGGTGGTGTATAGTTCGGCGGTCAATGGTAGGGTAGCGGTGATGGCTATCAGCCGAGAGTGCTTAGAGACGATACATAGTACGGGTATAACACCGCGCTTCACCTCGCCTCTACTCGAAGGAGATGATATGGCGGTGGGAATATATATTACCCTATATGATGACACACTCTATGTGCGTGTATATGGCGATAGGCTCCTTTTTGCTGAGGTAATGGAGGTTAAGGAGGATGCCGATATTCTATACTACCTTGAGAGCATACATCGCGTCTACAAGATATATAATATGAACGCGCGCGCGACAGGTGATGTGGAGCGCCTTAGAAAGGTGTGTAAGAGATATACAAAGCTAAAGTTCTAATATGCGAATAATAAGTGGAAAATATCGCGGTCGTACCATCGTGCCACCCCGTAACCTCCGCGCAAGACCTACTACGGACTTTGCCAAGGAGAACCTTTTTAATGTCCTTGTAAACCTCGTAGATTTCGAGGAACTCAATGTGCTGGACCTCTTCTCTGGCACAGGGTCAATAAGCTATGAGTTCGCATCACGCGAGGCGCGTAGCGTAACATCTGTGGAGGTCAATAGCGTACACCATAATTTTATCCGCCAAACAGCAAAGGAGCTAAAGTTCGAGAATTTCTATGCTGTCAAGGCTAATGCCTTTCTCTATTTGAAGAGCTGTGCAAAGAAATTTGACCTTATCTTCTCGGATGCACCATACGACTTGGAGGGTAGCGACGAGGTGATAAAACTTGTTTTTGAGCGCGACCTGCTAACCGAGGATGGATTTCTTATCTTTGAACACTCAAAAGATAGAAATTATGAAAATCACCCATGTTTTTGGCAGTCAAGAAGTTATGGTAGTGTACAATTCTCATTCTTCAAGAAAATGTAATTTTTTTCGAAAAAAGTTGCCAAATAATTTGCAGAATAAAAAAAAAGCAGTACCTTTGCATCGCAATCGAGAAATGAAAGGTTCGGTTGCAAGGTTCTAATAATCTTGGTGCGTTAGTTCAGCTGGTTAGAATACGTGCCTGTCACGCACGGGGTCAGGGGTTCGAGTCCCCTACGCACCGCAGAGAGGATGATCGATAGGTCATCCTTTTTTTGTATCTGTAAGCCAGAGACTTGTGCGTCAAGTGGTCGATTATATCGACCATGAGATGCTGCTATGTATTCTCTTGTGCAAGCACAGATTATACACAGCATCATCTCTCGCGTTGCGACACTTGACGCTCTCTATCTAACAGATTAAATCGCTGCGTGGGTACTACGAACTTATTGAGGGGTTGAGCCGATATGATAACGGTTTATTGCTCGACCTGCGGTCTGCGTTTTTTTAATAAGGTATCGGCTCTGCGGCTTTGCCGCTCGAGTCCCCTACGCACCGCAGAGAACGGATAACTTTTTGAGTTGTCCGTTTTTTTTGTGTGCGTGGTTGTGGTTGTGTTTGTAATGTTGCGAGAGTAGTTGATTTCATCAACAAAGTGTGTCTTATGGTGATGCAATGTGAGCAAGCTCCCAGCATCCCCCACAAGTCCCACATCGCAAGGCGATATACTCTCGCAACATATCTTCAATGCATCAACTCATTCTAAGCTGTTGCGTAGCGGCACTCTCAGTAGGTGGGGTTGAGCCGATATGATAATGGTTTATTGCTCGACCTGCGGTCTGCGCTTTTCAAAATCAATGTCTACCTTCGTACTTGTAGTTAGTTGAGCTAAATTACGCATATATGTAGTCTTTTATATGGAATTTCGCTCGTTTTCGTAATAGCTAACAGTTGATTGGACTCACTCTTAAATAGAATGTGTTATAATAGGCATTATATATGTTTTACGCTTATAGTATAAGCTGTGATTATACATACATAAGAATATATGATTAATAATTCTAAGCAAAATTCTTTGTGGTAAATTTTTTTGTTATATCTTTGCAGTCGGATAAGATATAGTTATAGAAATTTATAGGATAATATAGTTTATTTATAAGTAAAAGAGATTAATAATTTATTAACTAATTAAAAATATTACAATTATGACATCAATTATAAATGCGCAGCTTCCAGAGTTCAAGGTACAGGCTTATCACAATGGTAACTTTACAACCGTGTCGAGTGACGATGTAAAGGGTAAGTGGGCAATATTCTTCTTCTACCCAGCAGATTTTACATTCGTTTGTCCAACCGAGTTGGTTGACCTCGCTGAGAAGTATGACAAGCTCAAGAGCATGGGTGTGGAGGTATACTCTGTAAGCACAGATTCACACTTTGTACACAAGGCATGGCACGACGCATCGGAGAGCATTCGCAAGATTAACTACCCGATGTTGGCTGACCCAACAGGCGTGCTAAGTCGTGGCTTTGGTGTGATGATAGAGGAGGATGGTATGGCATATCGCGGCACATTCCTCGTAAATCCAGAAGGTAAGATTAAGATTGCCGAAATTCAAGATAACAGCATCGGTCGCAACGCCGACGAGTTGGTGCGCAAGGTTGAGGCGGCTATCTTCGTGGCTAACCATCCGGGCGAGGTGTGCCCAGCAAAGTGGAAACAGGGTGCTGAGACACTTAAGCCAAGTATTGACCTTGTAGGTAAGATATAATAGAGTATCATCGGGGCGCCTGAGAGTCAATCTTGGGCGCTTATATTAAGAAGCTGAAATTAGTTAGCTGTTGCTACGAGAATAGATTTCGGCTTCTAAAAACACTAAATGAGAATCGTTATGTTAGATCAATCGATAATTCAGCAAGTTACAGATATCTTCCATGGTTTGGAGGGAAGATATACACTCTCTGCACACATCTCTTCGCAGCGTGAGGAGGCGGCTCAAATGGCGGAGTTTCTTAATGATTTTGCCATGGCATCTTCGCATATCACTGTGGAGCGACATGAGGCAGATAGCAACACTCTCTATTTCGACCTTATTAAGGATGATAAACCGACTGGTATCAGCTTCCGTGGCATCCCTAATGGACATGAGTTTACCTCGCTTTTGTTGGCTATACTTAATGCCGATGGTAAGGGTAAAAATCTCCCTGACGAGGGTATAGTGCGTCGTGTCAGAGCTTTGCAGGGCGATATTGAGTTGAAAACATACATATCACTTACTTGTACCAACTGTCCTGATGTGGTGCAGACGCTCAATATCTTTGCGCTATTAAATCCATCTATTAAGCATGAGATGGTCGACGGGGCGCTCTTCCAGAGCGAGGTTGAGGCTAAGGGTGTTCAAGCTGTACCGAGCGTATTTGCCAATGGTGAGCTATTGCATGTGGGTCGTGGCTCACTTGGCGAGTTGTTGGAAAAATTGGAGTCGCGATATCCATCTTTGGATGCGGTCGAGAGTGGCGGGTCGGAGCCTACCGAGCATCGCTTTGATGTTGTGGTGCTGGGCGGTGGTCCTGCGGGTGCCTCGGCTGCGATATACTCAGCACGAAAGGGACTTAAGGTTGCTATGTTGGCTGAGCGCATAGGTGGTCAGGTAAAGGAGACTGTGGGTATTGAGAACCTTATATCCATACCATATACTACAGGCAGTGAACTTGCGGATAATCTCCGCACACACCTTGCACACTATCCTATAGAGCTATTTGAAAATCGTCGTATCGAGTCAACTGAGCTAATGGGTAAGGATAAGATTGTGCGCGTAAAGGGTGGCGAGAGATTTGTTGCTCCAGCGGTAATTATCGCCACAGGTGCTGGCTGGCGCCGCCTAAATATCGAGGGAGAGGCGGAGTATATAGGTCGTGGCGTGGCGTTCTGCCCCCACTGTGACGGTCCATTCTACGCGGGCAAGAGTGTGGCTGTTGTCGGCGGCGGAAACTCAGGTATAGAGGCGGCTATAGACCTTGCAGGTATATGCCAAAAGGTGACGGTCATAGAGTTTATGGATGCGCTAAAGGCAGATCAGGTGCTTCAAGATAAGGCGCGTAGCCTTCCGAATGTTGAGATATTGACCTCGACGCAGACCATGAAGGTTGTAGGCAATGGCGATAAGGTCACAGCCCTGCAACTTAAAAACCGCCAGACGGACGAGGAGCATACTTTAGAGCTTGACGGAGTATTTGTGCAGATCGGTCTAAGCGCTAACAGCTCTCCATTCGAGGAGTTGGAGAAGACGCGTATCGGCGAGATTGTAATTGATGCGCACTGCCGTACAAATATCGCGGGAGTCTATGCCGCTGGTGATGTATCTTCGGTGCCATATAAGCAGATTATCATCGCAATGGGCGAGGGCGCAAAGGCTGCTCTTACAGCTTTTGATGATAGAGTGCGAGGTGTGATATAATCTATTATTAGGG
>JAFXBB010000020.1 GCA_017521945.1 Alistipes sp.
CTAAAAAATTAACTATAAATGGAGATTAAGAAATCACCAAAAGCAGATCTTCAGAATAAGAGAATGCTTTTCTTGCTCTTCGGTCTTGCGGTAGCGTTGGGCATCACAGGAGTTGCTTTTTCACTAAATTCTAAGCCAAAAGCTGGTGAGTACACCCCACCTAAGCGTGAGACTACCGAGATGGAGCAGATTGACAACACACGACAGGATCAGCCAGAGACTCCACCAGAGCAGCAGAAGGCTCAGGCTCAGGTTGTAACTGATGTCCTCAACATCGTATCTAACGATCAGAAGATCGAGACTAACATCGTCTTCGTGGATGATGCTGACGATTTCGATGACTTCGAGATGGTTATCGAGGATAAGGAGGAGGATATCGTTGAGGAGGAGATCTTCTTCACTGTAGAGGAGATGCCTAAGTTCCGTGGTGGTGGTCTTCCAGAGTTCCGCAACTGGGTGCAGAACAATGTAAAGTATCCACAGATTGCTCTTGAGAATGGTATTCAGGGTAATGTGGTTGTGCAGTTCGTTGTAGGTCCCGATGGCAAGATGACAAACTTCAAGGTTCTTCAGTCACCAGATAAGACCCTCGCTGATGCAACTATCGAGGTGTTGAAGAAGGCTAACGAGATGAAGAATGGTTGGAAGCCAGGTAAGCAGCGTGGTAAGCCTGTAAAGGTTTCGTTCACATTACCTGTTGCATTCAAGATTCAGATCTAAGAGTGCTAAACAACAGAATTTTTGGGGGTGTTACTTTTGTTACACCCCTTAATTATATAAGGTATATATGAGAGAGGAGAACGAGAAGCCTAAGGGCAAGAGCAAGGAGCCAATACCAACGGTCGAGGAGCGCGAGACACGCGCGGTGCTTGTGGCGGTTATACGCGACAGTCAAAACCCCGACACCGCACAGGAGTACTTGGACGAGCTTGAGTTCTTGGCAGAGACAGCAAATATAAAGAGTGTAAAACGCTTCACCCAGCGTCTGCCGCAACCCCTGTCTAAGATATATGTAGGACCCGGTAAGCTGCAGGAGATTGCCGAGTGGTGCAAGGAGCAGGAGATAGATATTGCAATATTTGACGATGAGCTATCCCCAGCACAGACACGAAATATCGAGCAGGCCATGCCATGCAAGGTAATGGACCGCACACGCCTTATCCTCGATATCTTCATGTCGCGTGCGCAGACAGCCTACGCCAAGACACAGGTGGAGCTTGCACAGAACGAATACCTCTACCCTCGTCTTACGGGTATGTGGACTCACTTGGAGCGTCAGCGTGGTGGTACAGGTACGCGTGGTGGTGCAGGTGAGCGCGAGATTGAGACCGACCGCCGTATAGTACGCAACCGTATTGCAAAACTTAAAGAGGACCTCAAGAAGATAGACCGCCAGATGGCTGTGCAGCGTTCTAATCGCGGTCAGATGGTGCGTGTGGCGTTGGTTGGATATACCAATGTGGGCAAGTCTACACTTATGAACCTACTCTCGAAGAGCGAGGTCTTTGCCGAAAATAAGCTCTTCGCAACCCTCGACACTACGGTGCGTAAGGTGGTCTTCGACAACCTACCATTCCTTATGTCCGACACCGTAGGATTTATCCGCAAGCTCCCTACCGAGCTTATAGAGTCATTCAAATCTACTTTGGACGAGGTGCGCGAGGCCGATTTGCTTCTTCATGTTGTGGATATATCACACCCCGGCTTTGAAGATCAGATTGCTGTCGTTAAGCAGACACTTGCGGATATTGGTGCAGGCGACAAACCTACATTCCTCGTATTCAACAAGATAGATGCTTATACCTACACTCCTAAGGAGGAGGACGACCTCACCCCTGCAACAAAGGAGAACCTATCTTTGGATGATTTGAAGAAGAGCTGGATAGCTAAGGCTAACACGCCTTGCATCTTTATCTCGGCTAAGGATAAGGTAGGTGTAGAGAAGCTCCGCTCCGACCTCTATGGCATGGTGCGCGAGATACATGCAGGACGCTATCCGTTCAATAATTTCCTATACTAACATATTACGACTATGGTAAAGATATTAAACCAGAACAACTCTATTCTCAATAAGTTCCTTGCCGAGATGCGTGACAAGAGCATCCAGAAGGACTCTATGCGTTTTCGCCGCAATATGGAGCGCGTAGGCGAGATTATGGCGTATGAGATATCCAAGAGGCTAAACTATAAGACCCGCATGGTGGAGACACCTCTCGGCATCGCCGCTGTGGAGGAGATTTCAGATAAGATTGTTGTGGCAACAATCCTTCGAGCAGGACTCCCATTCCATCAGGGTTTCCTAAACTTCTATGACGATGCTGAGAATGGTTTTGTCTCTGCCTTTCGCAAGAGCCGCCCCGATGGCAGCTTTATCGTGGATGTGGAGTATGTGTCAACCTCAGCCCTTACGGATAAGACCCTTATCCTTGTGGACCCTATGCTTGCCACAGGCACCTCGTTGATGTTGGTCTACGATGCCCTTATCCGCCGTGCCGGTGAGCCACGCCATACACACTTCGCCGCAGTCTTTGCCTCGGAGCAGGGGGTCGACTATGTTAAGAAGCATACCAACCCCGAAAAGTCTACCTTGTGGTGCGCGGCTGTTGACCCAGAGCTAACCTCGAAGTCATATATCGTACCGGGCATTGGTGACGCGGGCGACCTCTCCTACGGCGAGAAGTTGTAATTCAGCAGCATAGATAGTTAGTGGGGCTGACTAAAAAGTAACTTGGCCAGCCCCCATAACCTAAGAGAGTGAATAAAAAGATGTAGTTTTAGGCTTAAGTTCCTTTTCACCGCTCACGCTCGGCATAGCCTGCAAGCAGCCTCTGCCCTCGCTTAATCGCGGCGTTGCGAAGCCCGAAAAAGCGGAGTTTACTTAAGCGTAAATGAGCATTCCCGGGGCAAGCATTTTGTTGTTAGAAGGTATTAGATACAACGCTCGGCGAATTTCGAAGCGATGGGCTGTACTATGGCGTACTGCCCATTGCCAAGATAATTCGTTAGCGGAAGTAGATGATGCCTTATAACAACAAAGAACGACAAAATACACTGTTTATTCACTATCACTAAAATAGCGATGATGGGATAGTAGTTAGACCTACAGCCCATCATCGCTATTTTTTGTTAGGGGACGCAATCGACCCCTTATCACAAGAGATTAGCGGAATAGCTCCACATCCGTCACCTCCGACTCACTAATACATGCTGTGGCCTCGGCAATCTTTCTTGCAGCATACTTAACAAACACCTTTGTTGGATTGAGGTAGTCGGCCTCCATCTCTGCTGCCTGACGGAGCATGATGTGCGACATGATGATATAACCTGCAATCTCTACAAGGCGGCGTGAGTGGAACTCCTTGTAGCCCTGTGTCTGCTTATCGAGAGTCTCAACACGCTCAACAGCAGCCTCGTAGACCTTACGCAACTCAACGAGCTTATCTGCCATAGCCTTTGTAGCCTCGGTACGCTCCTGCTCCTCATAACGGAGGATTTGCTCAAGATATGTACCCTTAGTTACATGGTTGATAGCAGCCACCACCTGAAGCTGTGTTGTACCCTCATAGATATTCATAATGCGGGCATCGCGGTAAAGACGCTCACATGCGTAGTCCTTCATATAGCCCGAACCACCATGAATCTGTATTGAGTCGTAAGCCACCTCGTTGGCATACTCCGAAGCAAACATCTTAGCGATTGGAGTAAAACCATCAGCAAGGCGGTTGTAGAACTTCATCTCAGCACGCTCCTCAGCCTCAAGTGAACGGTCGTGAGAGATATGAGTCAATTGCTTGTAGATATCAACAAAACGGGCAGTCTCATAGAGCAATGCACGCGATGCGAGGGTCTTAGCCTCCATGTTCTTGAGCATCTCCGATACGGCAGCGAACTTGATGATAGGCTTACCAAACTGCTCACGCTCCTCGGCATACTTCAACGCCTCACGGTAGGCAGCCTCGCAAAGACCTGTAGACTGTGCCGAGATACCAAGACGCGCAGCATTCATAAGCGACATCACATACTTAATAAGACCCATCTTTCTGTCACCTACCAACACTGCTGGGGCGTTGTTGAAGACCAACTCACAGGTTGGCGAACCCTTGATACCGAGTTTATTCTCTATACGGCGCACCTTAACGCCACCATCACGCTTGTCGTAGATAAGCATCGAAAGACCGCGAGCATCCTTTGTACCCTCCTCAGTACGAGCAAGGACAAGCGAGATGTCGCCATCACCGTTAGTGATAAAGCGCTTACAGCCATTTAGGCGCCAAGTCTGACCCTCCTCGTCCCATGATGCCTTGAGCATCACAGCACCAAGGTCAGAGCCTGCATCCGGCTCAGTAAGATCCATAGCACAGGTCTCACCTGCAGATACGCGAGGTAGGAACTTAGCCTTAATCTCCTCTGATGCGAACTCGTTGATAGTCTCAGCGCAATCCTGCAAGCCCCAGATATTCTCAAAGCCAGCATCGGCGCGCGCCACCATCTCGTTAGCCATAGCAAAGCAGGTAACAGGCATATTCAGTCCGTCATACTTGCGTGGTAGGGTCATACCTCCCAAGCCAGCCTCGTTCAAAGCCTCGATATTGCGAACAGTACCCGAAGCGTACTCTACATGGTCGTTAACAACGCGTGGACCCTCATGGTCAACGCTCTCAGCATTTGCTGCGATAACCTCACCGCATACATCACCCACAATCTCCAAAACACGACGATATGAGTCAAGTGCATCCTCAGCGTTCTGTGGTGCATAGTCATACTCCTTAGCATCGGCAAAGTTACGCTCCTTAAGCTCGATAATCCTCTTCATCAATGGATGAGAGAGGTGATATTGTAGATCCTTATTATCTAAATAAAAGTTTGCCATAGCCTTACTTTGAATTCTGTTTGTAATACTTAATCATCTTAGGGATAACCTCCTCAACGCTACCCACAATAGCATAGTCAGCAATCTTATTGATTGGAGCCTCAGGATCGGTGTTGATTGATACAATCATAGCCGACTGATCCATACCTGCAGTGTGCTGAATCTGACCAGAGATACCACATGCGATATATAGCTTAGGACGAACAGTGACACCTGTCTGACCAATCTGACGCTCATGCTCGGTAAAACCAGCATCCACAGCAGCACGCGAAGCACCTACCTCGCCACCGAGGACATTTGCCAACTCATGCACAAGCTGGAAACCCTCCTTAGAGCCTACACCATAGCCACCTGCAACAATCACAGATGCACCCTTGATGTTAATCTTGCGCTCTTCGATATGACGCTCAACGATACGCACCGCAAGGTCTGTATCCTTAACCATTGACTGCCAAGCAATCTCCTTAATCTCGCCCGCTGCAGGTGTTGCCAACGCCTCCTTACGCATAACACCCTCACGAACAGTAGCCATCTGTGGACGACACTCAGGGTTTACGATGGTTGCGATGATATTACCTCCAAACGCTGGACGAATCTGATATAGGAGCGAGTCATACTCCTTGCCTGTCTTTGCATCCTTATGCTCACCGATAACAAGCTCGGTACAGTCTGCCGTAAGACCGCTGTGAAGCGCCGACGATACGCGTGGCGCGAAGTCACGACCTACAGGTGTTGCGCCAAACAAGGCAATCTGTGGCTTCTCCTGCTGGATAAGACCCACCATAACAGCAGTGTGTGGGAGTGTACGGAATGGAGCAAAAATCTCGTCATCCGCAACCCAAACAACATCCGCACCATACTTTGCAAGCTCCGCAGCATGGCACTTGACATCCTTGCCAATAGCCACAGCCTCAAGCTTTACGCCCAAGGTGTTAGCCAACTCTCTACCCTTGGTAAGAAGCTCCAACGACACATCGGCAATCTCCTTATTCTCTATCTCGATATATACAAATACACTATTCATAGCTTCTCCTCTTTGAATTAACCGATTGTATGGCTTGCGATAAGCTCCTGCATCAAAGCCTCGATATCCCCATCCCCCGCAGTTAGGGTCTTAGCCTCCTTAGCCTGAAACACAACATTCTCAATCTTCTTAACCTTGGTTGGTGAGCCAGCCAAGCCAAGCTGCTCTGCATCAGGATTTACATCAGCTGCTGAGAACTCAACAATCTGCAAGTAATCACGCTCAGCGATAAATGCCTTGCGGCTCTTCTCTGCCTCAGCAAGCTCCGAAGTTGCAAGAGCATACTTATACTTCATAACACGCTTAGCGTTGCGTGGACGGCACTCCTTAGCCGAGCCATTTACGGTGATAACCGCAGGTAGTGGAGATACCACAACCTCAGTACCACGCTCCAAACGACGCTTGATGGTAATCTCACCATCCTTGATATCTACAAGCTCCTCAGCGTAGGTAACTTGTGGAAGTGCAAGCTTCTCAGCCACCTGAGGACCTACCTGAGCAGTATCACCATCAATAGCCTGACGACCTGCAACGATGATATCTGGGTTTATCTTACGAAGTGCGCACGACAAGGCGTACGATGTAGCCAATGTATCAGAGCCTGCAAACTCTCGACCTGAAAGCAAGTAGCCACCATCAGCACCACGGAACATAGCCTCACGAATAACATCCGCAGCACGCTGAGGACCCATTGTAAGGATGTGAACGGTAGCATTGCCCACTCTATCCTTAATCTGAAGTGCCATCTCAAGTGCATTCAAATCCTCAGGATTGAAAATTGCGGCAAGAGCAGCACGGTTTATCGTACCCTCTGGGGTCATAGCATCCTTGCCCACATTGCGAGTGTCGGGCACCTGCTTTGCCATAACCACGATTTTAGTAACTTTTTCCATAACAATATCTACTCGTATATACTAACTATCTTCTCTTAATTATCTATCAAGTGACC
>JAFXBB010000021.1 GCA_017521945.1 Alistipes sp.
GGTCGCAGGCTGAAAAAGCGGAGTTTACTTAAAGTAAATGAGCATTTTTCAGACAAGCCAGATGCCATAATAGCCCAGCAGATGACCCCTTATCACAAGAAATTATTTTTCACCACCCATAAGGAACGAGAACGACCTAATATTCTTAAGAGCGATGCAAGTACCACGAGCAATTGCACGAAGTGGGTCATCGGCGATATGCACAGGCAGACCCGACTTCTTGGATAGACGCTGGTCAAGACCCTTGATAAGCGCGCCACCACCCGCGAGGTAGATACCGTTCTTCACAACATCGGAGTATAGCTCAGGTGGCATCTCCTCAAGCACATCCATAAGGGCGTTATCGAGCTTTACGAGGGACTTATCGAGAGCGTATGCAATCTCGCTGTAGTTAAGGGTTACGGTCTGAGGGAGGTTTGTGAGCATATTTGAGCCAGTGAAGACATAATCCTCAGGCTCATTCTCAAGCTCTGGCACTGCAGCACCAATAGCACACTTTATATCCTCGGCAGTACGCTCACCGATACGAATACCATGCTGCTGACGGATATAGTTCTGGATATCGTCAGTGAAGACATCACCCGCCACATTTATAGACTTTGAGCATACGATACCACCCAAAGAGATACAAGCAATCTCCGAGGTACCGCCACCGATATCGATGATAAGGTTACCCTCTGGAGCCTCAACATCAAGACCAGCACCAAGAGCTGCCGCCATAGGCTCGAAGATAAGGTATATCTCACGACCACCAGCATGCTGTGCAGAGTCGCGCACGGCACGAATCTCAACATTTGTAGAGCCTGAAGGGATACAGATCATCATACGCAAGGATGGTGTAAACATACCGTGCGTAGCTCCCACCTTCTTGATAAGACCGCGAAGCATAAGCTCTGTAGCCTCGAAGTCGGCGATAACACCATCCTTCAAAGGACGGATTGTGCGGATGTTTGAGTGCGTCTTACCATCCATCAAGCGAGCCTTATGACCAATAGCCATAAGATCTCCGGTCTTGATGCTGAGAGCCACGATTGAAGGCTCGTCAACAACGACCTTACCGTTGTGCATAATCAGTGTATTGGCCGTACCGAGGTCAATCGCCAAGTCCTGATAGAATGAAAAAAGTCCCATATATATCTGTTTTTATTATTTCTATACACTATAATAACCCACAAAAGCTCTATTTTCTATCATAAAACTTCAACAAAAAAAGAGGATTACTACTCTTTTTGTTTGTGAGTCATAACCAACTGTAACACAACGCATTAGCCCGCCATCAGCCAAAACATCGCATTACTCCATTGCAAAGATAGGAAAAAGATATGGAGATTTTGCAAGAGTTTTCACATTTTTTTTGTTAATTTTGTGAATAATTTTTAGCCTATGGACACAAAGAAGAGTCCCAAGTGTGCCGTACTTGGTTACGGTAGTTGGGCAACAGCAATTGTAAAGACGCTAACAGTAAACCACCACCATGTAGATTGGTTGGTACTAAACGACGATATTCGCGAATCGCTACTAACCCTTAGTCGCAACCCAAAATATCTCCCTTGGTGTTATATCGACCGTGAGTTCTTCACCCCATCTGCAGATATCAACGAGGTGGTGCGCGATGCCGATATAGTATTTCTTGCTATGCCGTCGGCTTTTATGAAGAAGTTCTTGGAGCCACTAACCATTAGTCTTGAGGATAAGATTGTGGTATCAGCCGTTAAGGGTATCATTCCAGGCGACTACCTCACCATCGTTGAGCACATGAATCGCCACTACGATGTACCTATGCAGAACCTCGCAGTGGTCACAGGTCCTTCGCACGCCGAGGAGGTGGGACAGTGCCAGCTGTCGTACCTCACCGTAGCATCTGAGGATAGCAACACAGCGGAGCTTGTGCGCGGCGTGTTGGCAAACGAGTTCTTCCGTTGCAGCATATCGAACGATGTCTTGGGTGTTGAGGTGGCAGCCATAATGAAGAATGTCTACGCCTTGGCTGTGGGTATTGCCGTAGGTCTACGCTTTGGCGATAACTTCCTTGCGGTGCTTATCTCATGCTGTGCCAGCGAGATGAGGCGTTTTATCGAGGATGTGGCACCTATGGAGGAGCGCAACATCAACTCAGCAGCCTATATGGGCGACTTACTTGTAACTTGTTACTCACCTCTCAGCCGCAACCGCCGCCTTGGTACGCTCCTTGGTAAGGGTTGCACGGTAAAGAGTGCGCTCAACGAGATGACCATGATTGCCGAGGGTTACTATGCTGCGGAGTGTATTCGTCGTAGCTCTATGCGTCGCAACATCGAGATGCCAATTGCAGATATGGTATGGGAGGTACTCTACAATCGCGCCTCACCACGCGAAGCTATGCAGGCACTAACACAGATACTTCATTAATAAAATAATAGGATTGCATATATGAAACTTATAAATTTTGATGCAAAGCATAGTGGCGTAGTTATCACCGAGGCTATGCAGGCTGAGGCGGCTCGCGCCAATGCACTTCTCCACTCTGGCGAGGGTGCAGGTAATGACTTCTTGGGTTGGGTAAACCTCCCATCATCTATTAGTGATAAGGATTTGGCAGAGATTAAATATGTGGCAAGCAACCTACGCAAGCGCGCAGAGGTAGTTATATGTATCGGTATCGGTGGCTCATACCTTGGTGCTAAGGCTGTGTTGGAGGCTATGTCCAACTCATTCGAGGGACTCAAGAAGCACCACGACAACCCTACTGTGGTCTTTGCAGGCGAGAATATCTCGGAGGACTACACATACGAGCTTATGGATGCTGTCAAGGAATACTCTATCGCTGCCATTGTAATATCTAAGTCTGGTACTACCACTGAGCCAGCTATCGCTTTCCGTCTTATCAAGGCGGAGATTGAGAAGCGCTACGGCAAGGAGGAGGCAGCTGAGCGCATCGTGGCGATTACAGACAAGGCTCGTGGTGCGTTAAAGACTCTTGCCACACAGGAGGGCTACCACACCTTCGTTATTGAGGATAATGTCGGAGGTCGCTACTCTGTATTGTCGCCTGTAGGTTTGTTGCCATTGGCTGTTGCGGGTGTTGATGTAGATGCTTTTGTTGAGGGCGCACGCGATATGGAGCGTCTTACATCTGAGGCTACACCTATCGAGCAGAACCCTGCAGCACAGTATGCTATTGTGCGCAACGAGCTATATAAGGCTGGCAAGAAGATTGAGATTTTGGGTTCATACGAGCCTAAGTTGCAGTATATTGCCGAGTGGTGGAAGCAGCTATATGGCGAGTCTGAGGGCAAGGAGGGTAAGGGTATCTTCCCTGCAAGCGTGACACTCACTGCAGACCTACACTCTATGGGTCAGTATATCCAAGAGGGCGAGCGCACTCTGTTTGAGACCATTATCTCGGTTAAGAACTCTAAGCATGAGGTTAAGGTTGAGGCTGACGAGGCCAACCTTGATGGTTTGAACTTCCTCACAGGCAAGCGTCTTTCGGAGATTAACCGCATGGCGGAGCTTGGTGTGCGCCTTGCACACTTGGATGGTGGTGTTCCAAACCTCATTATCGAGATTGAGCGCATCGACGAGCGCACTATCGGTCAGCTACTCTACTTCTTCGAGAAGGGTTGCGGTATTTCGGGCTATATCCTTGGTGTTAACCCATTCGACCAGCCGGGCGTTGAGGCCTACAAGAAGAATATGTTTGCGTTGCTCGACAAACCGGGCTACGAGGAGGAGTCGAAGAGGATTAAGGCGAGACTATAATCTTAAATTACTAATTAAAACAATAGGTGTTCCCGTTTTGGGAACACCTATTGTTTTCTGCATACGCTATAAGCCGAGTTCTGTACCTCCTAAGAGGTCTCTATCATTTATCTACGACTGTGGTCACCCACAGCCTCCAGCAACCTACCCCCCGACATCGGGCGAGCAACCCTTAATTGTCGGTATACATGGTCTTGCAACCCACGAGGCGCACAGCCGAGGAGTATTGCTACCCTCGCGGTGGGCTCTTACCCCGCCTTCTCACCCTTACCCTTGCGGGCGGTCATTCTCTTCTACGCTACTATACCCTCACGGATATCAAGCCGTTAACTTGCGTGGTGCTCTGTGTTGCTCGGACTTTCCTCCCCCACCCTGAGGTGGCAGCGATAGAGCGCGCATGCCGTTGCAAAGGTATAAAAAAGTATTGACATCACACCACTTGAGAGGCTATAATTTGCACAGCACTACTGTAGTGGATGTGTCGTTACGACACCAAAGGTACAAAAAGTGGAAACGACAAACACCCGCAACAAAAAAAACGACCCCCGAAGGAGTCGTTTTCTTATAGAGTGTTTCAGTGATTACTGAAGAACAGGACCGTTAGCTGTCAAAGTCCAACGCTTCAACATCTCAGCACCCTCTTCGCCATTTACATAGACATTGTCTGGAGATACATTGAATGCCTCAATAGCAGCGTTCATAGCATCAATCTCAGTCTGACCAAGCTCACCTACATTTGCAACATTGTAAGCAGCCTCAATCTGAGGATTACCGTCAGCTGCGAACTTTGTAAGGTTAGTAACAGCATAGCTTGAAGTAATACATGAACCAAATTCGCCGTTGTTCTTTACGCAGCTACCAACAAATGAGCCACGGTTAGCACCGCTAAGCTGAGCCTCTGTAGTACAACCTATGATCCAAACACGAGTGTTTGTATGAGATGAGTTATCACGGCGAGTATAGCCAGCGATACCACCAACCTTACCATTTGTTGCAGTAAGTTTAGCCTTGTCTGATACTACACAACCAATGATATATGCATCTGTCTTCTTGAAGTATGACTGGTGCGCACCTGCGATACCACCAACCTGTGTACGACCCTCAACAGTAGCATCGCTGACACAATTACCAACAACACAACCATAGTTCATACCAACGATACCACCGACATTGTGATCACCCTTAACAAGGGTATTCTCATCTACAGTACAATCGATTACATAAGCCATCTTCTCACCTAACCACTCGCCACTTGCCTTCTCAGTACGGTGATATAGACGACCTACAATAGCACCAACCTCTGTATCGCCTACAACAGTAGAGTTCTTAACATGAACATTTATAACATCGCTACCATCCCAGCAACGACCAATAGCAACACCTGTATAAGACTCACCTAAATTGCCACCCTTGTTATAAACATGAGCGTTGTCGAAAGTAAGGTTCTTAATCTCAGCATCCTTAGTCCAGCAGAGGAAACCAGATGCTACAAGGTCATGGTTAAGGCAAAGACCTGAGATAGTCTTACCATTACCATCAATCTTAACATCTGTGAAATTGCCATTATCTTTCTCATAAGAGCTAATCTCTGGCCAGTTGCTTGCAGATGGGATACCGTTAGCATCGATAGTGATATCCACGTCAGAAAACTCATACTTGCCATTGTTAAGTACGATAGCCTTTTTAGGCAACTTAACATTTGAAGCGATTACGATATCGTGTGAGCCTACCAACTCATCGCCGTTATCATCGATGATTGACGCACCATCAAGAAGAGCATTTGCCCATGTAAGAAGACCATCAGCAGAGTAGATCTCAGCCTTGTCACCGTTAATTATGATATTCTTAGATGGAACAACCTCGAACCAGTCGCCATTCTCCACAGTTGTATAGCCTGGAGCGCAGAAGTTCATTGCAGGATTCTCTGAGTAGCTCTCGTATGGGTTGTACTTGAAGAACTTACCACCAGATATCTCGATAAGACCATCCTTCTTCTTAGAGTCGATGAAGTTTACAGTGTAGCGGTGATCGCCATTGTACTCTGCAGCCTTGAACTCACCACCAAAGATGTTGATCTCACCACCGTTAGACTGGAATACTGTACAAGAGTTAGACTCGAAGACACCCTCAGAAACATTAAGCACACCACCCTCATTTACAGAAGCGATATAGCCGTCAGATACAACCTTACCCTCGCCAACGAATGTCAACGAAGCATTCTCCATTACGCGTACGAAGATAGCATACTTGTTAGCCTCCTCAGTAGTTACATCTGATGGAATCTCGTATGTAAGGGTATGACCGTTAAGGTCGATTACAGCATCAGCACGGCACTCGATAGTACCCTTCAAGAAGTGAGGAGCTGTGAGCTTCATATCATCATACAACGCGAACTTACCACCGTTGATCAAGGTCTCAAGAAGAACACGCTCCAAAGAGTTACCCTCGTCATCGTTAGCAAAGTTATCATTGATCTGGATTTCAACATCTGTTGCTGTAGTCAAGACATTACCGATGATGGTAGTGAGATGGTTACGCTGAACAGGAATAGTTGTGTTGAAATCAGTAACCTTGATATCTTTACCATCAGCATCCTTAACAACCATCTTGAAGCTTATAGCCTCCTGATCATCCTTAGCAAGGATATAGTCAGTGAAGAGTGTCATGTGAGAGTGACGCTTCTCACCCTTAGCGTTTACTGTCCAATACTCATCTATAGAGTCGTAACCTGCAGTATAGAAATGCTCGCTAAGATCCTTGTTAGATACACCATTACGATACGGAGGAGAGTATGGCACTGACTCCTGCTGAACGAAAGCACCAATCTCACCTGTTACAGCATTAAATGTAGTAGGGTGTGTCTGATGGTAGATAACCTCCACAGATGCAGGATCTACATTGAGGTTAAGCTCTGCAAAATCGGTTGCCACAACACGCACCTTAGCATAAGGACGAGTCAAAGTAGCATCCGTACGATTGTTAGTGTTGTTGTCAGGAGTGAACTCAAATGACTTGAAGTAAGCATCAGCAAGCTCATCATTAATATTATCCTCCTTGAATGTGATGTTCTGCAAGTTACCGTTGATGGTATGACGCAAGCCATAGCCATTCTGAAGAGTGATAGCATCATCTTCAGAGGTACCCTGATCTACGAAATCTGCGAATACAACAAAGCGATAATCACGACCTGGAACAAGACGAAGCTCGAAAGTTACAGTCTCATACTTATCAGTGATTCTAACCTGACGATCCTTGATAGGCTTCGCATCGCCCTTGCTGAAATCATCAGCAGCGTCGTAAACCTCCAAAGAGTAACGAAGATCAACATCATTCCAATCGACGCGATCATCACCTATAACTGCACCATCAAGGTAGTCGATAGCACCAAAAGCACTGTTCATGCCACTGTTGGTATCAACCTCACCGTTGTCACCTGCACGGGTTACGCCAAGCTCAGGTGCAGACACTGAGAGCTGGAAGTCAACCTCTGCACCAGAGTTTACCTCTGGAGCGAAGTCTTTCTGACATGATGCCAAACCAAGCACCAAGGCAGCAATTGCAAAAAACTTAGTTCTCATATTGCCTAATTAAATATTAAATGTTGAACTAAGAAGCTGTTTGAATTGTATTTCGAGAGTTTTTGAATCTTTCAAAGGCTCCGAAACCTATCTCAAAGTAATAATTTAACCCATTTAATAAAATTCAAAACAGCTTCTTATATCCAATAAACAACAAATTGTTATTTTTATAGGGCGATAGCATCACCCCATCGGAGTACTGCTTTAATGTTAGGTCTAATGACCGAGCAGTACTACTTTATAGTAACATTTGCAACCTTTGACGATGGTACAAATTCGCTGAGGTTCTCAGCAGTAACAGCTACACCATCATATGTACAGTTCTCTAAAGTTACCGCAGCACGTGGATCCAATGTTATACCAGCCTCGAACTCGCAACCTACGAACTCAGTTGGAGCGTATGGACGGCAGAATGAGTAGCCATTACCATAGCCGAAGTAGCAGTCGGTGAACTTAGCGTCACCCAATGTAGCAGCGTATGAAGTCCAACCCTTGAATGTAGAGTTAGTTGCCTCAAGACCACTGTTTGAACCCTGGTCGCAAGAGATTGTGTAAGTAGTACCATCGATAGTTACATTATCAAGGTAAAGCTTCTCGTTGTGATTAGCGTCTTTCTTGATGAAGATGCCACGGAAGCCCTTAGAAACCTTGAGGTTCTTGATAGTACCACCAGATGTGTTGATAGCTGAATCCCAAGTACCTGTTGAGCCAGGAGCGCCAAGCTCGTTGCCATTACCATCAAGAGTACCGCCATTTGTCATGTTGATACCAGTCTTACCATAGCCGTTAGACTCTGACTGATCGATAGTGAAAGGATTTGCAAGAATTACAGTGCCACCGTTCTCCAAAGCATCCTTCAAACCAGCCTCAGTGTATGCAGTCACGTTGCCCTCAGCATCCTCAATAGAGCCATCACCTAAAGTATATACCTCATCCTCAATAGTTACCTTATCGCCTTCGTCGTAGTTAGCAAAGTACTTGAACATAGGAAGCTCATTGCCCTCGCCATCAACAACCTTGCAACCTTTAAGTGTAATCTCATTACCAGCCTCAGTAGCACCGTTAAGACCAATCCACTCTACCTGTGCCTGACCGTCAAATACAAATGTAGTGTTGATCAAGTTAGTCTTACCCCAAAGGTTTACACCATTGTGCGTAGCATCCCACATACCATCGGTAGCGTAGTAGAATGTACACTCATCGAATGTGAGCTCAGGAACTTTAGCAGCAAATGCGTTGAAGCCAGAGAGATGACAACGACGGAAAGTAATGTTATAATCGCCACCATCGAAGTGAACAGCATAATTACCACCCTTGAAGTAGCAATCCTCAAATACGCAAGTCTCGCCAGCGTAGCACATACGCAAAGCATTCCAAGATACGAACAAGCAGTTCTTGAAGAAACCGTTGATGGTCTGATCAACAGCCTCATAGCTGCCATTCTGCCAATCGCAAGTGAAAGTAGCGCCCTCAACAGTAGAACCCTTGATGTTAAGCTTGTTAAGGCCTACGAATTTAGTACCATTCTCGCACTTTACAGTAATCTTAGCTGCAGGAGCTACGAACTTGCTATATGTGCCAGCAGAAACCTCGACAATGTCACCCTCATTAACTACACCCATAGCAGCCTTTAGCTCCTCGTTAGAGTTAACCTTGCGGATAACTACAACATTCTCACCCTCAGTGTTGTTCTCAAACTTAACATTAGCGTGCTTGTAACCAACAATAGCGCCAGCCTCAGTAGCCTTGAACTCCTTGTACTCAGCAGTCTGATCAGCTGTTACAGTTACATTCTCAACAATGTTGCCAGAAACCTCAGCAGCATTATTTGCAGCACCTACGATACCTGCAACCTTGCGGTAAGCAGTAATCTCAGCGTTCTTTACAGAGCAGTTCTTAACATAGGCAGTAGGCTCTGCAGAGAGGTAACCTACGATACCACCAACATTGTTAGCATCGTCATTGTTGATAGGAGTAACAACAACCTTAGCATTCTCAACATGGCAGTTCTCAATCTGAGCGCAAAGACCATCACCTACGATAACACCAGCCTTGTAGTGACCTCTAATATCAGCGTTAACAACCTTAATGTTCTTGATTACGCGTCCGTTAGCGAACAAACCTACAGAAGTCTTGTCATCCTCAGATACAACAAGGTTAGCAACAATGTGGTTCTGACCATCGAAAGTACCGAGGAACTTACCTGTAGCACCGATAGGAGTCCAAGGCTCGCCGCCAAGGTCGATATCCTGAGTAAGCTTGAATGTCTCACCTGCGAAGTCACGACCTGCAGCACGAGTTACACCATTAACCTGGTCAGCCAACCATGCAAGCTCAGATGGCAACTTGATGATATAGTTACCCTCAGTGTCCTTAGTAGGCTCCTTTGCACTCTTACCATCCCATACAGCAATATCGAACTCATCCTTATCAGGATTCCACTCAGTACCGTTAGTAAAGTTATCATTGATAGTGATATCAACCTTAGTGTTGGTTGTCAAAACATTACCGATAACGGTTGTCAAGTAGTTACGCTGGATAGGAATCTCAGTGTTGAAATCTACAACCTTGATAGCATCAATCTTGTCGCTAACAGTCATCTTGAAGTGGATAGTGCTCTGCTCGTCCTTAGCCAAGATATAGTCAGTGAAAAGAGTCATGTGTGTAGCACGACCTGTCTTTGTATCTACCTTTGCATCGTAGCCTGCGTTGTAAACATGCTTAGCCATGTTGTCGCGAACCTTATCAATGTAGTTGTAGCTGAAAGTCTTGGTAGTGTTATCGACAGAGATTGAGCCTGTTACAGCGTTGAATGCTGTAGGGATAACAGCATCGTAGTACTCGATAGTAACATTCTCAGGATGAACATTAAGGTTAAGTTCGTTGAGGTCGGTAGCAATAACACGAACCTTAGCGTATGGACGAGTCAAGGTAGCCTCAGTCTGATTCTGTGTGTTATCCTTTGGAGAGAACTCCCAAGACTTGAAGTAACAATCAGCAACCTCATAGTTAAGCTCCTTGTCAGGCTCATTGATAAGAGTGATCTCGTTCAAAGTCTCACCAATCTGGTGACGAAGAGCAGCACCTGTTGTCTGGTCAACGAAATCAGCAAATACAACAAATTGGTACTTACGATCAGGGATAAGACGAACCTCAAACTGTACAGGCTCATACTTGTCA
>JAFXBB010000022.1 GCA_017521945.1 Alistipes sp.
CCTGGAATGTCGCACCACCGATACGCTTTGACTTTACTTCGACCTGAGGTGTGATATTCTCAAGAGCCTGTTTCCAGATCTCAATTGGAGATTTATCAGCATCCTTCATCTTCTTGCCTACCAACTCCAACGCATCGTAGAAGATTGTGTAAGCAATACTCTTCTTACCATCCAGCATAAGGTTGTTAACGAAACGAGTTACCTCTACATCGTTAAACTTAGGATCCGGAAGTAGAATTCGCTTTCTTGGCTTAGCTTTTCTCATTGTTACTTGCTAATTAAATAAATACAATTCCTAAATTTCTATTACTTCTTACCTGCCTTAGGACGCTTTGCACCATACTTTGAGCGACGCTGACGACGACCGTCAACACCTGCTGAATCGAGTGCACCACGAACCAAGTGGTAACGAACACCTGGGAGGTCCTTAACACGACCACCACGAACTAGCACGATTGAGTGCTCCTGCAAGTTGTGGCCCTCGCCTGGGATATAGGCATTGACCTCCTTGCCATTTGTCAATCTAACACGCGCAACCTTACGCATCGCTGAGTTTGGCTTCTTTGGAGTTGTTGTGTACACACGAGTACAAACTCCGCGACGCTGAGGACACGCAGCGAGGGCTGGTGACTTACTCTTCTCCACCATGCTCACTCGTCCATTTCTTACAAGCTGCTGAATTGTTGGCATCTCTTAAAAATTTTGTCCTTTTAATTTTTTGTTAACTGTTTCAATTTCCTTTCCGAAGAAATTGCCCGCAAAGATACTCATTTTTTTTGAAACACAATATATATACATGGTTTTTTCGTGCTGATTTGTTGAAAACTTGCGATTTTGCGATAGAATTTACTTATCGTTTTTCAAAAGTTATAATCGTCAATTTATATACAAAGCCATATATCGTTGATATTATGCACTTTACACAATTTCCACTATTTTTCACCATCTAAGATTGTAACAACAATTTGCGCTATTTCCCATACAGTTGATTTTTGGACTATTTTTCAACAATATTTTCACATCTAATAAAAAAGGCGAGGACGAGTGTCTTCACAGATAACTCGCCTTCTAAAAAGTTAGGTTAATGAGAATTTTGAATTGATGGGCAAAAGGTGTGTCCATGAGAATAAATCGAGATGTGATACCCATCAACTCTATTTGCACTGCAAAGTTAAGTACAATTATTCTATTTAGCAAATAATAATTGCAATAAGAAACATACAAAACAAGTAATCACCCATGCACACAAAGATGCCAAAATATATTCTCGCAGCAACGGACTATTATTTAAGAGTGTTTCTAATAGATTGTAGCCAAAGAGGATACCATCAGAGCTATATACGCTATGGTAGCTGTGGGGACATCAACAGAGAGAAAGAATTGTGGCAACATAACCGTCATTATAATTATCATTGCCACAACAAGTGCCTCAGAGGCTGTAGGCATCAAGATAAGCATAGCTACAAGCAGTAGCTGCAACACCATAAGCAGTGTCCATATCGAACGCACATGATCTAACATTGTCACACGCGCTTTGAAATAGAAGACAACACTGCATATATAGAGCAATAAAACAACACCCAAGAAGATTAAGCGCTGGATAGTCAGATAAGCAACGAGAGCCTGATGCTGCTCCACTAAGCCGCCATTCCAAACCTCCAAAAAGGTTGTTCCAAAATCGTTCCCAAATAGCCAAAGCACATAACAATATAGCAGTGTAGGCAAGGAGACTCCCAGCAGGACAACAATGGTCTCTCGGAGTGACGCTCGAAGAAATATCACAATAATAGACACTACCAATGACAGCGGTATCAACGCATTATCCACAAGCGGCATAACCCCAGCAGACAACATCGCCGCAAAGAGGAAATCAACCCTAACCTTAGCGCCAAAGCAGTACAACAATCTGCTAATCAGCACTGTGACAAGAAGTACGACAACGGCAATATAAAGATAGTTTGTCGAGACCACACACTGTAGCATGGAGACAGCACTAAGTGCCATTACACCCATTGAAGTTGCCGAGTATATTCCGACACGAACTGTTGAACGGGCCAATCTCAAACCTGCATATACCAGCATGGGGAAGAGTGCAACTGCCGTGGCAACAGGATATTGCACCGTAAGGCTATCAATAAAACCTCGTAGTGGCGCAGCGCCCTCAATTGGGACAACCTCACCACCTACCACTACAGCCACCGAAGCTATCAATGCAAATAGCAGTAGCGTTAAGAATCCTTCAGAAAACCTATGTCGTGCAACATCGAAAACCATAACTCGGGCAAAGTTACAAAAAATATACGAAAGAAACAAAGAGAGTATAACAACCACTATCCATTAGCCGAAAAGCTACTTAAACACAATATAGAAGCTGTTTTGAATTTTATTAAATGAGTTTGTTCGTTGCTGCAAAAGATAGCTTCGGAGTAATAGTTCGAAATAGTAGGATAATGGTCAAGAAATAATTACTCTTTGAAACTACCTCAAGAAATAAGAAATAATAAGCAAGAATTTGCGGGTTAAGAGTTTTTTATATATCTTTGCGCGATATTTACACTAAATATGTGTGTTAATACACATAGCACACAACAAGGCATTGGGATACAATAACAAAAAACATATCAAGACTATGAACATTACAAGAGAACAGCGCGACGGTGGCATTTCAATTGTTAAGGTCGTTGTTGGTGAGGCTGACTACGGTCAGGCAGTAGAGAAGCAGTTGCGCGACTACAAGCGTAAGGCTAATGTTCCTGGCTTCCGTCCAGGCATGGTACCTATGGGTATTGTTAAGAAGATGTATGGCAAGCATGTCGTTGCTGAGCAGTCATACCACCTTGCATCAAACTCAGTATTTGAGTACTTGCAGAAGGAGGGTATCGACTATGTAGGCGATATTATTCCATCTGAGGAGCAGGGTGCATTCGACTTCGAGAATAATACAGAGTTCGAGTTCGTATTCGAGTATGGCGAGGCTCCAAAGATTGAGCTTGAGTGGACAGCTAAGGATAAGGTTGTCTACAACAAGATTAAGATTGACAAGAAGATGCGTACCGACTACCGCTCTAACTACCTTCGTCGCTATGGTCGCTTAGTAGAGGTTGACAAGGTTGCTAACGACGAGGCTCTTAGCGTAACACTTGACAATGGTGACATGCGTATCGAGGAGGCTTATGTTGGTCTTATCTCTATGAGCGAGGAGGAGCGCAAGGAGTGGAAAGGCAAGAAGGTAGGCTACAAGACTACAGTAAACATCGAGGAGCTATACAAGAAGCCTGAACAGCGCGCAGCCATCCTTTCAGTTAAGGAGGAGGAGTTGGCATCTGTTAAGCCAGAATTCGAGTTGGAGATCACAAAAATTCGTCGTTTCTCTGAGCCAGAGCTTAACGAGGAGTTCTTCAAGATGGCATTCCCTGCAGGCAATGTAAACAACGAGGAGGAGTTCGAGAAGTTCATCGACGAGCAGATTGAGGCAGAGCTTAAGCGCGAGTGCGACTTTATGTTCGTAAACACTGTTCGCAACTTCGTTGTTGAGAAGGCTGGTATCAAGATGCCTGAGGAGTTCCTAAAGCGTTGGTTGTATGTTATCAACGAGGGTAAGTTCACTCGTGAGGAGATTGAGAAGGACTTCGAGGCATTCATCAAGATGTTCACATGGAACTATCTCCAGAAGCACTTCATCGCAGAGGGCGAGTTGAAGGTTTCTCAGGAGGAGGCTAAGGCTGAGGCGTTGTCATTCGCACAGATGCAGTTTGCACAGTACGGTATGCCATCAGCTCCACAGGATATGTTGGAGAACTTCGCTAAGCAGATTATGGATAACAAGGAGCAGCTTCAGAAGATATATGAGAAGCTATTCGAGGAGAAGGTTGTTGAGTATATCCGTGGCAAGGTGAAGGTTACCGAGAAGGCAATATCAGCTGATGAGTTCGCAAAGCTCGCTTCTGAGTTGGCATAACACAATAATTCACAATAAACACTCAGAGGCTGAATAGAAAGTGTATTTCTGTGTTATGCTCCGAAGCGTAACGACAAAATACACTCTCTATTCAGCCTCGTTTTTTAGAATTTTACACTAAAATGAAAGAGTTTGATAAGTATGCGCGTCTGCACTGTGGCATCAACTCAATGACACTGCACGACTTTCGCTCAGAGATAGAGAACTATGTGTCGCCAACAATCATCGAGGAGCGTCACCTCAATGTAGCGACCATGGATGTATTCTCGCGCCTTATGATGGATCGCATCATATTCCTTGGTGCGCCTATCTACGATGATGCTGCAAATATCATTCAGGCACAGTTGCTCTTCTTAGAGTCTATTGGCCCAGACAAGGATATTCAGCTATACATTAACTCTCCGGGTGGCTCTGTATCAGCAGGCCTCGGCATCTACGACACCATGCAGCTTATATCCTCAGATGTCGCTACAACATGCGCAGGTATGGCAGCAAGCATGGGTGCTGTACTCCTTACTGCAGGTGCCACAGGCAAGCGCTCGGCACTACCCCACTCACGAGTGATGATACATCAGCCTCTTGGTGGCGCACAGGGTCAGGCCTCGGATATCGAGATTACAGCGCGCGAGATTGCTAAGACCAAGCGTGAGCTATATGAAATTCTTGCCCACCACTCAGGTGTATCAATCAAGAAGATTGAGAAGGATGCCGACCGTGACTACTGGCTATCTGCCTTAGAGGCGCAGAAGTATGGTCTTATTGATAATGTCCTAACTACGCGTAAGTAACATGACACAAAAGAGACAAAAAGGGTCAGAGCATAGTGGCTCATGCTGCTCATTCTGTGGCACGCCAGCTAACGAGGCTACATTGATGTTCAATGGTGCTGACGGCTCATCAATATGCTCGGCATGTATAGAGCATGGCTACGAGCTACTCGTTGAGCATGGGGTACTAACTGCTAAAAGAGATAATAGCAAAGGGGGTACAAAATTCCGTCCCCTACGCAAGGAGGACCTATTGCGCCCAGACCGCATCAAGAGTTTCCTTGATGAGTATGTAATCGGTCAGGATACAGCCAAGAAGTATCTATCGGTGGCAGTATATAACCACTATAAGAGACTCCTGGCAAAGGGCAAGACCTCGGATGTGGAACTTGACAAGTCTAACATCGTATTGGTGGGTCCTACGGGTACGGGCAAGACCCTCATGGCACGCACCATTGCAAAGCTCCTTCATGTTCCATTCTCGATAGTGGATGCTACGGCACTCACTCAGGCGGGATATGTAGGTGAGGATGTGGAGAGTATCCTATCGCGCCTTTTGCAGGCTGCCGACTACGATGTAGCAGCTGCCGAGCGTGGTATTATATTCATTGATGAGATTGATAAGATTGCCCGCAAGGGCGACAACCCATCAATCACACGCGATGTATCGGGCGAGGGTGTACAGCAAGCCCTCCTTAAGATTCTTGAGGGCACGGTGGTTAATGTTCCACCACAGGGAGGTCGTAAGCACCCCGACCAGAAGTATATTCAGGTTGACACATCAAACATCTTGTTTATATGTGGTGGCGCCTTTGATGGTATCGAGAAGAAGATTGCTATGCGCCTAAATACCAACGCCATAGGCTATGGTGCTACGATTAAGCAGCGCATAGACGAGAATAATATCATGTCGTACATTCAGCCTCAGGATTTGCGCTCATTTGGTCTAATACCTGAGCTTATCGGTCGTCTGCCTGTACTTACCTTCATGGAGCCATTAGAGCGCGAGGCACTTCGTTCGATACTTACCGAGCCTAAGAACTCTATCATCCGTCAGTATGAGTGCCTTATGGAGTTGGATGGCATAAAACTCCGCTTCGAGGAGGAGGTACTTAACTACATCGTTGACAAGGCTATAGAGTTCAAACTCGGAGCGCGCGGTCTTCGCACTATATGCGAGGCTATAATGATGGATGTAATGTTCGATATGCCTACCGACGGTGAGTTTGTCATAACATTGGAGTACGCTAAGAGCAAAATAGATCGTATCGCATAATGATTAAGCGCGTTGTATATTGGTTGCTGATATTGGTGGCGTGTATCCTGACGCCACTAATATCAAAACGCATTCATAGAGAGGATATATCAACAGTCATAGAGCGAGCTAATGCCCTATGTCAAGATAATCCTGAAGAGGCTATGGCTCTTATATCAACATACGATTATAAGAGGGACCACCACATGCGCGCCAATGCATACTATCAACATGCTCTAACTCAAAAGCAGCATGGCTACGACCCATTAGCTATCCTATCACTTAGTGGTGCCGCAAACTCACTAACGGCATATAGTGACCCCCATCTTGAGGCTGAGGTCTATTATAACATGGGCGAGATATACTACAACAATAAATTATATGGCAATAGCTATGAAGCTTATAAAAGAGCAGTAGATTGTTTCGAGCGTGCAGAAATTCCACAGAAGCAACACCTTGCCATGTACTATTTAGGATGCTCAGCCTTCAAGCTATATAAGTATGAGGAGGCGAAGCAACTACTTAACACCGTTCTCGATTATACCATACTCAGCCATAATCGCGAGTTTAGAAACCTCACAATCCACCAACTCTGCGATATACACCTATATAATAGAGAGTACGCTATGCTAACTAAGTGCGTAGAATTATTTGATGAGCAGGACTCAACTATAGGAGATATATCACACTACAACTGCATGATGGCGATAACCTCAGCCCTGAATGAGGATTTTAAGAGCGCCTCACACTACCTAACTCTTGCAAAAGAGGCAAAGATACCCAACGATAAATGCATACGATATAGCGAGTTCTATATAAATAAGTGCTTAGGAAATGATACTAAAAGTATCGAACTTCTTGAGGAGAATATTAAGACACTTGAGCAGAGGCTACTAAAGACCTCTACGCACCCAATGCTCAATGAGGAGATTGAATTACTAAAACGATATATCGATAGCATAAAGTACAAGAATAGTATTGAGAGCAAGAGAGATGTTGTAAGCTATACTGTATTAGCACTTGTCATAGCTATTCTAATACAGATACTCATACATATTAGGCATAAGATGCTCAGAAATGCACAACAGTATATCGATACTATCAACGAGCTACAACTTACACGCAACAATTCCAAGGAGTTAGAACCACTAACTACGGCTATTGACCGTCTATATAATGACCGCCTTAGAGATATCAACCAACTCTGCGAGACATACTACGAGCATAGCAATTCATCTTTGCAAGCTGCTAAAGTCTTTGAGCGCGTAAGACAAACTATTGAGTCTATCAAGGAGGATGAAGCCCGCATCCGCGAACTTGAGGAGCTTGTAGATAGATGCCGCAATGGTCTTATGTCAAAACTTAGAGAGGAGTGCAAAAAACTTAATGAGCGAGAACTAAAAGTAGCGTTATATAGCTATGCAGGCTTCTCCTCTCGCGCAATTTGCATCTTTGTAGATAGCAATCCTGTCGCTCTATCAAAGATAAAATATCGCATCAAAACAAAAATCAAAGAGGCAAATTGTGAAGATGCAGAAATCCTGATATCCGCATTAAACTAAATATATAATATTGTATATCAATGATTTAGCACACTTTCACAGCTATACATATTCACCCATTTATAACTACCTGATAATCAGATAGTTGAAAATCTTTGGAAAAATATTTTTATATCACACTGATTATCAACACTTTGCAAAAGGTGTTGCGAAATCTTTTTATGCATAAAATTTGGTGATGGGCAACCTATAACCTATCTTTGCCTTTGTACCAAGAGGTATGTTGTTAGCACCAAGAGTAGATGTTATGCGGCGTATAAAACGCGCGTCAGACGATGTTAATAATTTATTCTATTTTTGTGATGACGCACCTTAAGGTATTAGGTTATTTAAGTGCTGATTGATGCCATATATTGCTCCTGCTATTGGGTTGTTTGGCAGAGCAAAGTAAGATATCGGTAATGAGAATCAGTGTGTGTCCAAACGCTACGCGGAGCTTTAGTGGCTTCGCGTAGTTATTTTATACCCAAGCGAAAGGGATAGTCAGCTTATGGCTTGTTGGGCAAGATAGCAGCTGAAAGTTGGTGGGACTCAACACACTATCTGTACATGGCGACTGTGCCAAGGAGGAATAATAAGTGGCGCGTTCGATAGACTCAAACACGCCACTTATAATAATTGTCAGCGAAGGCAACAAATGAATACTACTGTATACCAAGCTCCGTCTTTACCTCCGCAGTAATATTTGTAAGCTGCTGAGGGTCGAAATATGCAAGACCTGCAGATGCTGGCTGATCGCTTGTAGTGCTGAAGATAGCGATGTAGCCACCAGCCTGCGCAACCTTCTTAACAGCCTCGTTAGCCTTCTCATAGACAGGGTTCATAATCTCTGCCTCCTTCTTCTGCATATCCTGCTGAGCAATCTGCTGGAAGTCTTGGAAACGCTGCTGAAGCTCAGTAAGCTCACGCTCCTTAAGCTGACGAACAGAGTCTGTGTAGGTTGCTACATTCTTCTCATAGTCGGCATAGAGCTTATTAAACTCCACCTGAATCTGCTCAAGCTGATCCTGAAGATCGCGACCATAGGTTTGAAGGTTAGTCTCAGCCTCCTTGAACTCTGCCATGTTTGTAACGATAGCAGCCAAATCCACACGACCAAACTTCTGTGCATGTACCGCTGTTGCACTTACCATAAATGCAATAGCGAGGGTTAGTCTAAAAAATGTTTTCATCACTTATATAACTTATTATAAATTAACTACTTTAGGCTATCAATAATACGCTGGGTGAAATTAACCCTATCCGAGTAGTATAACACTGTTGGGTTGGCTGCGATATCGATAACAAGGTCGTAGCCATACTGCATAGAAAATCGTTCAATTGCATCGAAAACACGCTGCTGGATAGGCTGGATAAGCTCCATACGCTTCTTCATAAGTTCACCATCGGTGCCGAATAACGACTCCTGATACTCTGTAGCCTTAGCCTCCATATCAAGAATCATCTGCTCAGCCTGTTGGCGTGAGGTTGCAGAGAGCGATGCACGACGCTGCACATAGCTATTGTAGAAATCCTCAACCTCCTTGAACTTTGCATCTACAGCACTCTGGTAGCTCTGAGATAGGCTCTCTATCTGCTCCAAAGCGTTGTTATACTCAGGGAGCGACTTAAAAACCTTCTCACTATCGACAACCATATAGTTCTGTGCGGATGCTACACCAAGGCTAAGCACCATAGCCATCACTGCAAAAATAAATCTTCTCATAATACTTTCTGTTTATTAGTTCTACTAATATAACTACTAAATATCAAATTTATTGCCAAACGCCATTAGAATTGCTGTCCCAGAACAAAGTGGAACTGCGAGCCACTACGCTCCGTTGAGCCGTATGGCGCATCAAAGCCATAACCCCAATCTACACCTAAAAGACCTACGAATGGCAAGAACATGCGTACGCCCACACCTGCCGAACGCTTAATCTTGAATGGCGAGAACTCACTCCATGAGTTGAAACCGCTACCACCCTCCAAGAAGGCGTGAACATATATCGAAGAGCTTGGCTTAAGGATTACAGGGTAACGAAGCTCCATGGTGTACTTATTATATGCCACTGAGTAGTAGTCCGATGGGTCAAGAGCGCCATCATCGTAACCACGCAATGCTATAATATCCACACCATACATGTTATATCCTGTCATACCGTCACCACCAATCTCGAAACGCTCAAATGGAGAGACCTTATCGGGGTTATAGTTACCCAGATAACCCATCTCGGCGCCAAGCATAACGATAAGCTTCTGATCGGCAGTGATTGGATAGTACCAGCGGCCCTTCAACAACCACTTGTGGAACTCAATCCAGCGATACATCTCCTGCTTAGCAGCCTGAGTATTCTCCTTGCGTAGTGCCGCATAGTCCTTACCATCCCACAAAGAGAATGGAGGCGTTGCCTGCACCGAAAGCATGAACTCCGAACCCGAACGCGAGAAGAATGGTGCATCGACAGACGAACGCTGGAATACCAACTTCAAAGAGAGAGTATTCGCCTTACCGTTGTTCAAAATAAAGGAGTTCCAGCCATGTAGGTCATAACGCTGATATCCAAGTTCTCCATAGAAGGTAAAGTATGGATCGGGCCACTGCATACGCTTACCCAAGCCGGCAAAGAGACCCATAGATTTATAGTACATCGAAGCAGTCTGCCATACATAGTAGGCATTGTTCTGTTCAGAGATATATCCCGATAGTGAGAATGAGTTTGGACGACGACCACCAAGCCATGGATCTGTAAAACTTACAGACAAAGCCTTGTAGTATGTACCGTTGGTCTGTCCCGAAATAGATAGTTTCTGATTCTGTCCCGATGGATATGGTTGCCATGCACCCTTCTTAAAGAAGTTACGCATGGAGAGATTGTTGAGCGTCACACCAACGCTACCCACAAAAGTTCCAGCGCCCCAACCACCAGCAATATTAAACTGATCGGAGGCTTTCTCCTGCAGAGGCCAATTGACATTTACCAACTCGTCAGAGACTGGCTGGATATCTGGATAGACAGCCTGCTCATCGAAGTGACCCATACCCATAAGCGAGCGAATGGTCTGCATGATAAGAGCCTGATTGTATAGCTCACCCGGACGAACATATAACTCGCGTCGTATGGTCTCATCATCCAAGCGAACATTACCCGAAATACCCACCTCATTGATTGTAAATGGCTTACCCTCGAATATTCTAATCTCTATATCCAAAGAGTCGGGACCAACGATAATCTCCGCTGGCTCGATCTGCGAGGCTAAGTAGCCATTATTCTGGTACATCGAAGATATAGATATCTCCTCAGGATTTTGCTCCTTACCAATACCAAGGCGCTTATGAATTGACTTCTTATCGTATACATCACCCTTATGCACGCCAAACATCGTCTGTAGCTGCTCGGTAGAGTAGACCGAATTACCAACCCATCTAACATTGCGGATGTGATACTTATTTCCCTCCGAAACCTTAATGTCAATACCAAGTGTCTCATCATCAATGAAATATATCGAATCACCGAGTATTGTGGCATTACGATAGCCCTGCGAATTGTAGAAATCGAGAAGAAACTCCTTATCCGCCTCATACTCCTCCTCAAGGAGTTTCCTGTTGTGGAAGAAGTTTGCACTCTTCTGATGTGTCTTCTTGAATGTGCGTCTTAGACGCTTATCGTCAAAGGCTTCATTACCCTCGAAGTTGATAACACCTACACGCACCTTTGGTCCACGATCAATATCAAAGGTTACATTTACACACTGCTCATAGGTGGTGTCGTTAGCAATACGAACATCTACATCACAACTTCTAAAGCCCTTCTCAGCAAAATGCTCCTTTATAAGCCTGATATTCTTATCGATAACATAGTCCGAGAGTTCGGTATTACGGCGCAACTTAAGAATCTCCTCCTGCAAATCCTTAGCCTTGGACTTTGATACGCCCTCGATATTCCATGTAAGAATACGGGCGCGCTCCTTGAGAAAGACCTCCAAGTCAACAGAATCACCCTCGATAGTAGCACCAATCTGTATATCAGAGAAGTAGCGCGGCGCCCATAGGCGGTGCATGGCATTTGAGATGAATTTACTTGGAAGATAGATGGAGTCACCCTCGACCAAGCCTGCTGAGGATTTTAATATGCTATGGTTTAGATACTTTACACCATGTAGGTTGATATTTCGGATATAGTAGAGCTTGCCATCTCCCTCCTCAAGAATAGGCGTTGCAAGGTCAAAATCTACCGTATCTGTTATCTCATTGTTTGAAACATCACCCAAGGTGTATCGTCTTTGATTCTGCTGAGCAAAAGCCTCTGCAGCTCCAAACATAAGCACCAAAAGAGTGAGTATCAATATCTTATTCCTCATTCCGAAAAAACTTCTATACTAAACCATATCTACGCTCCCTGTGTGCATACTCCTCCATAGCCTTATCGAACTCCTCCTCCGTGAAGTCTGGCCACAGCACCTCTGGAAAATAGAACTCCGAGTATGACGCCTGCCAAAGGAGGAAGTTGCTCAATCTACACTCGCCACTTGTGCGAATAATAAGGTCTGGATCGGGAATCGCTACTGTCATGAGCGACGAGGCAAAGCACTCCTCATCGATATCCTTCACCTTTAGTTCACCATTGGCTACCCTCTCTGCCAACGACTGCGCAGCAAGAACCATCTCGCGACGCGATGAGTAGTTGAATGCCAACACAAGGGTAAGTCTGTCACCACCCGATGTTAGTCTCTCTATATGCTCAATCATCTCAAGCACCTGCTTAGAGAAGCGTGTGCGCTCACCCATAATCCTAACCCTCACACCCTGCTCGGCAAGCTCCTTTCCCTCACTCACAACCGTACGGCAGAATAGCTCCATAATAGCATCTACCTCCGCCTGCGGACGACCCCAATTCTCCGTAGAGAAGGCATACAAAGTCAACCAGCTAACGCCATTACGCACAGCGGCACGCACAACGCCACGCACCGCCTCAACACCCATGAGGTGACCCTCATAGCGCTCCTTGCCGCGCTGCTTGGCCCAACGACCATTGCCATCCATAATGATAGCTACATGATTTGGTATCGCTCTCTTATCGCTCATAATATCTGGCAAATGTACACAATAAAATCCACAATTCACAATCTGCAACCCACATTTTTTCGCATGCGTACGCGAACAGAGCTATAACACACTAATACTCTGAACTTTACAGAAAGATTGTCACGAACATTTTTGTTCATTTTTAGCGGTGGTCAACGCCCCACATCATCTTTTTTCTTAACGTATCGTAAAAGGTATTATTGTGGGGTGTTGCCAAAATCAGCATCTTCTCTGCAAGGCGAATGGATATTCGCTCACCATCCCCAAGTCGATATGTACGATTGTCCGCCGAGAGGAATGCCTCACAACCACGCGACATAAGATGCAACTCAACATCCACACTATCTGGAATAACCACAGGACGCATAGTAAGGTTATGCGGGGCAAGTGGCGAGAGGATAAAACATCTACACATCGGATCAACAATAGGCCCTCCGACACTGAGGGAGTAGGCTGTGGAGCCTGTAGGTGTAGAGACAACAAGACCATCTCCATGGTAGGTTGAGACCTTCTTGCCTCCTACAAATGTATCTATAGATATCATCGTCGCGCCGTGACGATGTATCGTCAACTCGTTAAGGGCCAAACATCTACCACCATCTATAGCACTACTCTCAACACATAGCATACTTCGCTTTTGGTAGTCAACCGCGTTGTTTGCAATACGCTCAAACAGCTGAGTAATACCATCACCATTATCCACAGTAAGATATCCCAATCTACCGCAGTTAATACCCACCACAGGGGTATTAAAGTTTGGAAGACGCTGGACACCCTCAAGAAGCGTTCCATCACCGCCATAGGTAATCATCACATCATCACCCTTAAACTCAGCTCTGCCAGAGAACCTCTTTGCAGCCTCGATAGTAACACCCAACAGAGCCTCTACAACCTCTGCAAACTCCTCATTTATTGTATATTCCATACCAAGATGTGTGATAGCATCGAACATCTCTCGAAGTTGGTCGGCATGGTGATTGACCTGTTTACGCGAAAAAAGTATTACATTCATAGCAACGGATTGAAAAAAAATCGTAACTTTGCTATCACAAATATAGTGAAAAATTGTAGTAGCAGCATCGTTACGATGCCAAAGATAATAAAAATATGACAAAGTTAAGCGTAAATATCAATAAGATTGCCGTAGTGCGCAACTCGCGAGGAGGAAATATACCTAATCTACTTAAGGCGGCTTTGGATATAGAGCGTTTCGGTGCTGATGGCATTACCGTTCATCCACGCCCAGATGCCCGCCATATCCGCTACTCGGACGTGAGAGAGCTTAAGGCAAATATCACCACTGAACTCAATGTTGAGGGCAACCCTATCGAGAGTTTCTGTGAGCTTGTAGAGCAGGTGCGTCCAGCACAGGTGACCCTTGTTCCTGATGCCGAGGATGCTATCACCTCATCTGCAGGTTGGGACACTGTCAAGCATCGCGACTTCTTGCGCGGTATGGCAGAGCGTTTCCACAAGGCGGGTATACGCGTATCAATCTTTGTCGACCCTGTGGTTGAGATGGTTACAGCAGCCAAGGAGTGTGGCGCTGACCGCGTGGAGCTATACACCGAGGCGTACGCTGCAGGCTATGCAGAGGATAGAGAGAAGGCTATCGCCCCCTATGTTGCAGCTGCTGAGGAGGCACGCCGCGTAGGTCTTGGTCTTAATGCCGGACACGACCTTAATACCGAGAATTTGCAATATTTCATAGAGCGTATACCATGGGTTGATGAGGTATCTATTGGTCATGCTCTTATCAGCGATGCCCTCTATTGGGGCTTGGAGAATACCGTGGCTATTTACCAGCGTTGCATAAGCCGCGCACAGAATAAGGAGGAGTAGATGCCATTAAGACATCCAATATTTAAGCATATAACAACTATCGTAGACCGCATGGGCGTAGAGGCCTATGTGGTTGGCGGATATGTGCGTGATTACTACCTCCGTCGACCATCATCAGACATAGATGTTGTGGTTGTAGGTAGCGGTATTGCTGTAGCCGAGGAGTTGGGCAAGATGCTCGGCGCTAAGGTGGTGGTATACAAGACATACGGTACGGCTATGCTCCGCTGGCGAGATGCCGAGGTGGAGTTTGTCGGGGCGCGTAAGGAGAGCTACACCCCCGAGTCGCGCAATCCTCATGTAGAGCCGGGGACATTAGAGGACGACCAGCGCCGTAGGGACTTCACTATCAACGCTATGGCATGGTCTGTTAATGGCAATAATTTTGGCGAGTTGGTAGACCCCTTCGGAGGTATGGAGGATATGGAGGATTGCATAATACGCACCCCATGTGAACCAGATACCACCTTCTCGGACGACCCCCTCCGCATGATGCGTGCTGTACGCTTCGCATCTCAGCTCGGCTTTGATATCGATGACGAAACATTCGATGGTATATGCCGTCAGGCAGAGCGCATCAAGATTATATCCAAGGAGCGTATCATTGTGGAACTCAACAAGATACTTGCATCCCCTGTGCCATCTATAGGTCTTAGCCTTATGCACACTTCGGGGTTGTTGAAGTATGTACTTCCAGAACTTGAGCGTATGTCGGGAATAGAGCGCAGGGGTAAGCACGCCCACAAGGATAACTTCGAGCATACGATGAAGGTCTTGGATAACCTTGCCAAGCGGTCGGATAATCTATGGTTGCGCTGGGCGGCACTGCTCCACGATATAGGCAAGCCAACGACCAAGAACTATGAGCCTCAGCATGGCTGGACTTTCCATCAGCACGAGGTTGTAGGCTCGAAGATGATACCTCAGCTCTTCCGCCGCATGAAGCTACCGATGAACGAGCCTATGCGTTTTGTGCAGAAGATGGTATTCCTACACATGCGTCCTATCGTTCTCTCGGAGGATTTGGTTACCGACTCTGCAGTGCGTCGTTTGCTCTTCGAGGCGGGTGATGATATTGAGGAGCTTATGACCCTCTGCGAAGCGGATATCACTTCGGGTATTGATGCTAAGGTACAACGCTATATGCGTAATTTTGAACTCGTTCGCACCAAACTCAAGGATCTTGAAGAGAGGGATAGAATTCGTAACTTCCAACCCCCTATCACTGGAGATATAATAATGCAGACCTACAACCTCCCACCCTGCTCGGCTATTGGAGAGATTAAGGAGGTCATCAAAAATGCTATTCTCGATGGCGTTATTCCAAATGAGTATGATGCCGCCTATCGCCTAATGGAGGAGGAGGCTGCAAAGAGAGGACTTCATAGATAGAATCTACTAAGTGGTTGGAGGGTTAACATGTGGGGATTGTTTGCTATATTGGGGTTATATATTGGAGCTAATATATACATAGCTCTACGCCTATGGCAGATGGCCGCCATGCAGCCATTGTGGCTACGCATTGCTCTTGTTTCACTACTTGTCATTGTAGCATCGGCGCTCTTCATATCCTTTACCTTACGCGACACCTCAACCCTCTCTGTCATATCTGGGTGGCTATTCAACATAGGCTCTATATGGTTGGTATTCGTTCTATATATGACCCTCGCGCTTATAGTAGCAGATATAGCCAAGCTCCTTATCCCGCAACTCCACAATGGAACGCTATACGCTCTTATCGGTGTCACGCTACTGCTTATATATGGAAACATCAACTATCGTCATCCTCGTATTGAGCATATATCCATAGAAACAGATAAGCTACTCTATGAGCATAGCTACCGAATGGCTGTTGTGAGCGACATCCACTTAGGGTATGGCACAAATAGGGAGCGTCTATCGCGCTATGTGGATATTATAAACCGCCAGCAACCCGATGTAGTAGTCATTGTTGGCGACCTCATAGATAACTCGATTTTACCTGTCACACAAGAGGATATGTGCAGAGAGTTTGAGCATGTAACAGCGCGCGATGGCATATATATGGTCGCAGGCAACCATGAGTATATCAGCGACATTGAGGCGTGCGACAGATACCTTCAAAACACCCCTGTACGCCTTGTACGAGATAGTGTTGTAAGACTCTCATCGGGCATACAGCTCCTCTGTCGTGATGATAGGAGTAACAGGCAGAGAGCCACCATCGAAGAGCTACTACAACAGAGCAATAGTGACTACCCCACTGTAGTCCTTGATCACCAGCCATACGATATAGCCACAAGCGATAGGTGCGGCGTAGATATTCACCTCTCTGGGCATACACACCGAGGTCAAGTATGGCCACTTAGCTGGATGGTCGATGCTATGTATGACCAGAGTTATGGCTATCGCAAGTGGGAGCAGTGCCACACCATTGTCTCAAGTGGTCTTTCACTCTGGGGACCACCATTCCGCATAGGCACACAAAGCGAGCTATGGGTCATAGATATACAAGCTAGCGGTAAAAGTGAGGAGTGCAGAACTCAATTTCTGGCTTGATGGCAAAAAACGCGGACAACCTTACGGGCAGCACGACCTAATTTCTTATCAAAATGGTGAGATTTATCGCAGTTTGAAAATCCGCAGTTTACTTCGCGTAAATGAGGAATTTTCAAACAAGTAAGGCAGCAAAGATTGCTGTTTTATATAAGAAAACCCCAAGAATAACTCTCAGGGTTGCAAGACCTAATTTCTTGTCAAAAGTGGTGAGATTTGTCGATTTATCGCAGTTTGAAAATCCGCAGTTTACCCCGCGTAAATGAGGAATTTTCAAACAAGTAAAGCGGCAAAGATTGCCGCTTTTCACAAGAAATTTCTTGTCAGAAGTCGTGCTATGTGGTATATCACAAAAGTAACCCACTTGGGATAGTAGTTAAACCTACAGCCCAATGTGGGTTATCTTTTAGGGATATGCCGCAGAGTGCGGCTTATCACATGAAATTATCGTTCTATATCTTTGAAGTAGCGATAAGTAGCCACCCTAAGTTCCTCTGCTGCTGGGTCATCACACACTATAATACCTGCCTTATGGAGTTGGAGAGCAGATATTGTCCACTGATGATTGTAGCTACCCTCGATACCATGGCGTAGTGCGCGTGCCTTCTTGCGACCTGTAGCAAGGATAAGGACCTTGCGAGCATCCATGATTGTACCTACACCTACGGTAAGTGCCTGTGTTGGCACCTGCGAGATATCGCCACCGAAGAAACGAGAGTTCACAGCTATGGTGTCAGGTGTAAGGGTCTTAATGCGGGTGCGCGACTCAAGGGATGAGAATGGCTCGTTGAAGGCGATATGACCATCCTCACCTACGCCACCCATAAATAAGTCGATACCTCCAGCAGCTACAATAGCCGCCTCGTATGCCTCACACTCTGCCTCTAAATCCTCGGCATTACCATTGAGGATATGTACATTCTCGCGCTTGATGTCGACATGTGAGAAGAAGTTTGTCCACATAAAGGAGTGGTAGCTCTCAGGATGTTCCTCCTTTAGACCGATATACTCATCCATGTTGAAGGTCACAACATTCTTAAATGACACCTCACCTGCCTTATGCATGCGAATAAGCTCCTTATATGTCTCAAGTGGAGTGGAGCCTGTAGGAAGACCCAACACAAATGGTGCATCACACTTTGATGCTTTAGCCTTAATCTGTTCTACAATGTAGCTCGCTGCCCACTGTGCCACCTCCTTTGAGGTGTCCTTGATTATTACTCTCATATTATTTATTTTTAATTACTTCAACTTTTTAGAAGTTGTATAAAACGAGCTAATTTTAGGCGTGCGCTGCTCATAAAAGCGGAGTTTACTAATGGTAAATGAGCATTTTAGGAGCAAGCACAACGACAAAGTAGCCGTTTTAGGCAACTTCGCTAAAACATCTTTACAAATACCTCAATAGCCTGATACTCAGCCATACCGAGCTTATCGTATAGTTTTGCGGTGTTCTGTGTACGCTCCTCGGCACGCTGCCAGAACTCGCGAGTGTCGCTACCTGGGAATGGCACGATATCCTTCTGTGAGAGGTGGCGGTATATAGCGTGACGCTTCTTAAGCATCTCGTCAGGAGATAGCGGCACTGCCATATCTACAAGACCTAAGTTCCACTCCATCCATGCACCGCGGTAGAGCCATAGATGGCAATCTTCGCGCCAGTCGTCATTGTGGGTTACCTCCAAGGCCTGAAGGATAGCCTCCATACATGTGCGGTGTGTGCCATGAGGATCGGCAAGGTCACCAGCAGCGTAGATTTGATGTGGTCGAACCTCGCGTAGGAGTTTCACGATGATATCAATATCGTCAGATGTTAGCGCGCCCTTCTTAATACCACCCGTCTCATAGAATGGAAGATTAAGGAAGTGGGCGTTGGTATTGGGATTAAGACCGAACGAACGCACTGCAGCACGCGCCTCAGCACGACGGATAGCACCCTTGATATCGAGCAACTCGCGAGGCTCCGGCATACCACGCTTCTTAGAGTTAATCACCCTCTCTACCTCGTTGAAGCGATTGCCCAAGCCCAACTCCGAAGCAGTATCGACATTCTGCAACACAACATCGTCATGCACCGCAACATTACCCGATGTCTGGTATGCCACATGCACATCATGCCCCTGCTCAACAAGACGGATAAAGGTACCACCCATAGAGATAACATCATCATCGGGGTGTGGCGAGAAGATAAGCACACGCTTAGGATAAGGCAACGATGGTGCCGGACGGGTTGAGTCGTCTGCATTTGGCTTACCACCCGGCCAACCTGTGATAGTGTGCTGGAGGTCATTGAATACACGAATGTTAATCTTATCGTAGGTACCACACTTCTCCAAAAGTTCACCGAGCGAATTTTCGATATAATCCTTATATGTCAGCTTAAGGATAGGCTTGTTGACAATGCTACATAGCCACACCACAGCCTTACGCACAAACTTAGGAGTCCAATCACAAGGTCCTACAAGCCATGGTGTCTGCTCGCGTGTAAGCTTCTCTGCGGCGGTCTCATCAATAACAAGCTCGATGTTTGAGTGCGCCTGAAGGTGGCTGGTAGGGACCATGTCGGTAATCTCTCCCTCAACAATATGCTTCACAGCATCTGCCTTATCCTCTCCCCATGCCATGAGGATGATACGGTCGGCACGCATGATTGTGCCTATACCCATCGTTATACCCATCTTTGGAGTATTCTCCAAGCCAAAGAACTGCGACGACTGCGTCTTGCGAGAGTTGTGCGAAAGCTCAACAAGGCGTGTGTGTGACTTAGCATACGAGCCCTGCTCGTTAAAGCCTATCTGACCCTGCTCACCAAAGCCCACAATCATGAGGTCAATCTTGCGGATAGACTTCTCATACTCGGCACAATACTCCGATACCTCACGCTCAGATACCGTACCATCAAGCATGTGTACATTCTCAGGCGCTATATCAATATGCGTAAGGAAATCATCATAAATACGGAAATTACGACTCTGCTGCTCCGTGCGGCTGATTGGGTAGAACTCATCTAACGAATATACTGCCACATTCTTAAACGACACCTCTCCCGCCTGATATCGACGCACAAGCTCACGATATAGACCAAGAGGCGTGCGACCTGTGGTAAGACCAAGCACAAATGGAGGTAGCTCCTCGTAAATGTCGCGTGCAGAGGCATTCTCGCTATGATTCTTGATCATGTGACAGATGATGCCTGCAACATACTGAACACCACTGAACTCGTTCTCAAAGACACGAGTCTGCATACGCTCATAGCGATGGATAATATCCTTGGGCGCACCATCCTTGATGAGTCCACCATCCTTTGGAAGTTGATACCTGCTGTTCATAATATACTATCTTTTATCGTTTACTGCTTACTTGAAATATAAATATCGTTCAAAGATACAAAAAAGAAATGAGTTTTCAACACTTGAGGCGTTGTTTGTTGCAGAAAGTTTGTTGCATAGGGACAAATATCGCAAAAGAAAGAGGCTGAATAAAAAGTCTATTTTGTAGTTCTTTGTTGTTATAAGGCATCATCTACTTCCTCTAACGAATTATCTTCGCAAGCCTAAAACTACATCTTTTTATTCAACCTCCAAAAAAAAGTGGGTGACTATTTTACCTTTAGTCACCCACCCGTTGAGCTATTGCGATAAGCCGCAAATTGCGGCTTATCACAAGTAATTATGCGTTGGTTACACGCTCCAACCACTTAACCATACCAAGCATAATACCCATAGAGATTAGGCAGAATGCTGCGAATACAGCCCAGCACATCCACTGCTCTGGGAATGTATTAAGCATGGTTACACCGATAGCGATGAAGAGGTTACCGATAGCTGTAGCTGTTAGCCACAATGCCTGGCAGATACCCTGTAGGTGGCGAGGTGCAATCTTAGATACGAATGAAAGACCGAGTGGTGAGATAAATAGCTCAGCAACAGTCAAGAAGAAGTATGTAAGGATAAGCACCAATGGACTTGTCTTCATTGCAACCTTAACGGCCTCAGATAGGCTCTGGAACTCCAAGCCTGATGGATAGTCATGTGCAATAGCAATGATAGCCAAGAAGATGTAGGCACAAGCTGCAAGGAACATACCGATAACGATCTTTCGTGGTGTTGAAACCTCCTTACCACGTCTTGCCAATGAGGCAAATGCCCACATGATAATTGGGGTAAGCAAAATCACAAATAGTGGGTTGATACACTGCCAGATCTCTGGTGGGATAGCGTCAGTAGCAACGAAGTCACGAGCGAATACTGAGAGTGACTGACCGTTCTGGTGGAATGAGAACCAGAAGAATACTGCTACGCCAAGTACTGCGAACAAAGCGTAAAGACGCTGCTTGATCTCCTTTGCATTTGCTGCCTTCTCCTCTGCTGTGTACTCCGCAACTGCAGCCTTCTCCTTCTTTGCTGGGTTAGGCAAGTTCTTCTTGATGCAAAGGAAGATAATCAAAGAGGTGAGCATTGCAACAACAGATGCGATGAATGAGAAGTGAACACCTGTGTTGAAGATATTAAGGTAGCTATCACAGAAAGCACCGTCAACAACACCTGTGTAACCTACGCTCTGAGCGAGGTTGTTAAGGTTCTCAACATCGGTAGCCGCCATGCCGTTAGCATCGTTGATGTACATGTGGCAAAGGCGTGGAAGGTCTGCGTTGTAAGCAAGATCGTGCATCTTTAGCCATGCGCTACGAAGCAATGGAGCAACGAATGGAGCGATAACACCACCAATATTGATGAACACATAGAAGATCTGGAAACCTGTATCACGCTTAGACTTTGCCTCAGCAAGTGCCTCAGGACCACGCTTTGCAGCCTCAGCCTCGAAGTTATCATACATCTGACCAACGATAGCCTGCAAGTTACCCTTGAACAAACCGTTACCAAATGCAATGATGAACAAAGCTACACAAGTAAATACCAATACCCATGACATACCTGAAGTCTCAGCGAATACAGGGATTGACAACATACCGTAACCCAAAGCCATCACTACAAGACCTGCGATGATAGTACCCTTGAAGTTCTGAGTACGGTCCGCAATAATACCGCCTGGGAGGCTAAGTACATAGATCAAGAAATAGAACACAGCATAAATCCAACCTGCAGCGTCATCGCTGATACCGAACTTAGAGCAGATGAACAACAAGAGAACAGCGTTCATGATGTAGTAACCGAAACGCTCACCCATGTTACTCAACGCAGCAGCGATAAGACCTCGTGGATGCTCTGCCTTTGCCTTTTTGATGTAGAATACCAAGAATGGGATTACCACAATCAAGATAGCAAACAAAATCATCATAGGACGATTAGTCTGCCAAAGATTTGCAATAAACGACATAAAAAAATAAAATTAAGTTAGTAAAAAATAAGTTTCAACTCTGTTATATATCACGATGATAATTATCCTTGGTAAGCGATACACAAATATTGCACCCTTTTGTTAGTGAATTAACACCGTAATATAGGGCAAAGATACAAAGATTTTTCATATCTTTGCTAAAAATAAACTAAAAATCTATGAAAGAAGATAAATATGTACTTCCAATGGTCGAGAATGATGAATGGTTAAAGCCTGTAGAAGAGGAGGTTAACCGTCGACATAGGATGTATATGGCACGATTGGAAGATATAGAAAAATCGGCAGGGTCAATAGTTAATTATGCTAATGGCCACCACTATTTCGGGTGGCAGTATGACGATGTGATGAAGGGCTGGTGGTTTAGAGAGTGGTTGCCAGAGGCTAAGGATGTATATATCTTTGGCGATTTCAACTCATGGCAGCGCACCGAGCTACGATTGCAACGCAACCGCGAAGGAGTATGGAGCATCTTCCTACCAGAGGCTATGTACGGCGAGCGTTTGGTGGATGGCTCACTATATAAGATACATGTCCACGGCAACAATGGCTGGCGCGACCGCATCCCAGCATACGCCAAGCGCGTAGTACAGGACGAGGAGACAAAGAACTATACCGCTCAATTTGTTATAGATAAGCCCTACGATTGGAAGCATGACGATTTCCGTGCGCCTAAGGTGGGTGAGCTTATAATCTACGAGGCTCATGTAGGTATGGCACAGGAGAGAGAGGGTGTTGGTACCTATGTAGAGTTCCGCGACTATATATTGCCACGCATCAAAGAGGCGGGCTACAACGCTGTGCAGCTTATGGCCATTGCCGAGCATCCATACTACGGCTCGTTTGGCTATCATGTATCGAGTTTCTTCGCTCCCTCCTCGCGTTTCGGCACAGCAGAGGAGTTGCGCTCGCTTATTGACCGCGCGCATGAACTTGGCATCGCCGTTATCATGGACTTGGTACACGCCCACTATGTAAAGAATTTCGATGAGGGTATCAACGAGTTGGATGGCTCAAAGCACCACTACTCTAAAGAGGGGGACGCTGGATATCAGAGGTATTGGGACTCTATGGTCTTCGACTACGGCAAGCGCGAGGTAGAACACTTCCTACTCTCCAATGTAAAGTATTGGTTGGAGGAGTTTCACTTTGACGGCTATCGTTTCGATGGCGTCACCTCGATGCTCTACCACCATCGCGGATATGTGGAGTTCGACTGTCGCGAGCGTTTCTTTGACGAGGGTGTCGACAGGGATGCTATCGTATATCTGACCCTTGCAAACAAGCTGATTCACGACTTGCGCCCTGATGCCATTACCATTGCCGAGGATGTAAGTGGCATGCCCGGCTCGTGCATAAAGCCAGAGGATGGCGGTATGGGCTTCGACTACCGCTTAGGTATGGCTATCCCGGACTATTGGATAAAACTACTCAAGGAGCAGAGGGATGAGGATTGGAACATTTGGGAGATGTGGTCTGTGATGACCAATCGTCTACCATCAGTACGCACCGTGGCATACGCCGAGAGCCACGACCAGGCATTGGTGGGTGATAAGACCATCGCCTTCCGCCTTATGGATAAGGAGATGTACTTCTCGATGGATAGAGCCTCAGAAAATCTCGATATCGACCGTGGTATGGCACTACATAAGATGATACGCCTTATGACCATCACCACAGGTGGCGAGGCATACCTCAACTTTATGGGTAACGAGTTCGGACACCCTGAGTGGATTGACTTCCCACGCGAGGGCAACGGCTGGTCATACAAGCATGCACGCCGTCAGTGGTCGCTCGCCGAGAATGGATTTCTTCGCTACTCCTTCCTTGCTGAGTTCGACAAGGCAATGATTGAGATGGTCAAGGAGTATGGAGTCTTGGGCGATGGCTATCCTTACAACCACATGATGGATGAGCATAATAAAACCATGGTCTACTCACACAAGGGACTACTCTTCGTGCTTAACTGGCACCCTACAGCCTCAATACCTAACTATGAACTGTGTGTGCCATGGGCAGGTAAGTACACCCTACTTATGTCATCCGACGAGAAGCGTTTCGGAGGTCATGAGCGTGCAGATAGCAAGAGCGAGCATTTCACAACAACACATCAGCGTGAAGATGGCTCGGAGTACTATACTATGAATATATATAACACCTCGCGTACAGCTATGGTGTTTAAGTGGGAGAAGTAACACAACTTGAAGATGATAAGAAAATACATAAGTATCGCCGCACTGCTTATAGCAACTATATCGGCATACGGAAATACACAATCTACAGCCATAAATGACAGCCCACAGCAGACTGCGACAGAGGAGAGGGAGGTGGCTACGGGGGATATGTCCGAGGCACACCATATCATTATCTCTAAGGAGTCACTACGACTAAGATTGTACGACAGAGATAGCCTTCTTATATGTAGCTTTCCCGTGGCAATAGGCAAGCAATATGGCGACAAGCAGGAGCTTGGCGACTTCAAAACCCCAGAGGGAGAGTTCTCTATTGTGCAGATACAGCGTGCATCGCACTGGATGTATAACACTGCTAAGGAGAGTATCAAGGGATACTATGGTAATTGGTTTATCCGCCTAAACACTAAATATAGTGGCATAGGTATCCATGGCACACATGAGCCTGAAAAGATAGGTCAGCGTACAACTGAGGGCAGCATACGCCTTGACAACTACCATTTAGATAGCCTTCGCACTATGATAGATGTGGGTATGATTGTTCGTATTGAGAGTTCAAGGCTCGACCGCGAGGCAGATGGCAAGAGTCCTGAGCCAGAGCCTGTTGCCATAGAGGAGATATCTCCTATCGCTGACGAGAATGCTACGCCTGTAATTGAGGAGCGTAGCGAGGAGGTTGCTACAGAGGTAGAGACTCCAGAGCCAGAGCAGAAGCAGGAGGTTAAGCCAACAACCGAGGAGAAAAAAGCAAAAGAGGTGGAGCAGACATCAAACGAGGAGCTATGGCACACAATCAAGGAGGGTGAGCTTGTAGGTCGTATAGCTGCAAGCTATGGCGTATCGCTTGCCGAAATTAAGCGCCTAAACCCAGACATTAATGTGGATAGAGTATCTATAGGTCAGCGAATTAAGATTAGGGGTAAAGCTACTGAAAGCGTTGTTACCGCACCAGCAAAGGTGGACAACACACTCTCGACCGAGAGTGGTGAGGTGTGGCATACGGTCGTAAGTGGCGACCTTGTAGGACGCATCGCTGCAAAATATGGCACAACAGTAAAGCGCATCAAGGAGCTAAATCCTGGTCTTGATCCCGACCGCATAAGCATCGGGCAGAAGATTAGAGTTAAATAAGATTATGGGGGCCCGATTGGGATAGCTCTTTTAATTTTTAACTAATTGACTTTCAGTGTTAGTTTTTACGAAAATTGCGAAATCCCACATAAAAGGCTACATAGATGTCGTAATTAAGCCAAAAAACTACAAATGCAAAGGCATAGAAAACTTTTGAAAGTAAAGCACTGAAATGGGGCATCTTCCAAAGATGCATTGTAAATAAAAAATCAGGCGTATGCAGTGGAGTACATAAAGTCCTGCATACGCCTAATTTTCTACAAAAGTAACTGTTTAATAAATAGATGATAGTAATCCCATGCAAAATCTCGTGCAGGATGCTTTATGGGCAACACTTTACATACTAGACCATTCGGAAGCGGATATTCCCATGTTTCAATCTCATAAAATTTGCCATCTTTCCACGGCTCTTGTAATTTGATGGTATCACCCTGTTGCCCTCTATCGGGAAGCCAGCCGTATAATCCATCGCCCCATACAATAATACGGTCAGGCTGATAAGTGCTCAGTATCTCCAAAAATGCATCTTGACCTCGGTATATAGCATCATCTGATGGCTGTGATTTATTAGGCCCATTCATTGGCTCTTGGATAAAATTCCAAAACATAAACTTATTCCACAAAGCATTTCGTTCTGTAATAGGCACCTCGTATCCCGCCAACGCTCGTTCAAATTTCGTATAGGTACGCATCCAAGGCTCTCGCTCAACTTCCATATTTAGATAGTAATCCCTAACCATCTGAATCGTAAATTCAGGATTCCACTCCTCTGGTTGTGCGTAATGGCTTGCTCCCAATACTAATACCTTATGTCCATTTATGCCATATTCATAATCAGCACCTATCCATGGTTGTAGATAAATAGGCGATTCTGTAAAATCTTTCTGACTATTTTGTTGTACGGATTGATGTTTGAGTGTTGGCTCTATTGGAGTCTCTTCTGGCGCAACTTTCTCCTCGACCTCCTCAATATGAGATGCCGCCAAATCATTGTTGTCGGTTTGCTTATTTATAAGTTGTTTTACAGTTCCATATATTTCTGCTAAATCAGCATAACCTTCTCCATACATACCTTCTCCGTCAATATATATATTAGCGCAATTCTTTGGCGTAATAGAGAGCAATGGAACAAAATCTTCTCCGAGCCGACCTTCTATCAGTGATATATCAACTATATTGTCCAATAATACAACGATATGTCCATTATCACCTACCAACTCAATAGATTTATCAAAAATATATAGAGTACAACGGACGCCATTCCTATAATCGTAGAATCTCCTACCCTGAGAACTCCTTTGTTGTACTTGGTACACATTACACTTTACATAGCAATTTTTTCCCTTGGCAATAGGAGCAGTGCAATTTAGCTTAGATAATGGCTTATTCTCATAGTAGTACGCCAAAGACCTCATCAAACTGCCATCTGGGTTATACTCTAAACTATCCCAATTTCCCATAATCTCTCTTAGCGTTCTTATCTCTTTCTCAGTGAGCATATTGTCCGAAGATAATATCTCCTCAATCACATCATCTCTGACACCACGTATATATACATCAAGATTTGAAGTTCTGATTGTATAACTATTGATAAAACTCCATTGTATTTCTGATACCTTAGATGATAACAACCACTGTTTTATTAGACCGGTAATCTCCTCCTTATATTCTTTACATACATATTTTGGTAACGAGTCAAGTTTGCAAAGTTTTTCCTCAAACTCTTCAATTTCGGTCTTAGATAATTTTTCAATATTACGAAGGCTATCAATCAGCCAATCGTATTTACTTAAATTTTCAAACATAACACAAAGGTTTTATTTCAGACATATTATATATATAAGTCCCAAAAGGCCCCAAAGAAAACAAGTTAGACTACACTTAATGGAACATCGCTTACATGTTCGCATAATCTTATTATCTATTTGCTCAAAATCTTGCTCTGCAAAACTTGTACGATAGCGAAATCTATTGGAGTGGAGATAATCATAATTACCGTTTGCAATAGCACAATGCCAGTCGGAATATGCTCTTGCTTCGTGTCCAATCTTGATATAAAACCACAGATAGCAAATAATCCAGATGATTGCTAATGGGATAAAGAGTTCTATGCTACCATTTAGCCGCTTGATGTCGGTATATACGATATAAGGACCTGCCAATACTACAGCATAATACAGAAATTCCAAAAGATAGGAAATTCCGTACAAAGCGAACAGTAACAGTGGAGATATCTCCTTACCAACTCGTTGTTGTGAATAGATAAGAAACATAGGGAGTATGCCAACAACTCCGCACACGGATAATTGCAGCACTATGCTTGGATCGTGGTTCGATAAAGCTTCAACACCCAATTTTAGGAGCACCTCAACCAATAATATCAGCCCAAGGTATTCAAGAAAAAGAATTACGCACAGAAATACAGTGTCATATTTATCGAATATATTATGTACATATAGCGTATCAACCTGCTTACTCTCCAAGAAACGCAGGAAACGAGCAAAAAGTGTGTTATCAAAGATTGCCTGTTTCTTTTTAAGTTTGCGAACGATTTTCTCGTCTAAATCCTCATACAACTCATCGTCTAAATCCTCATACAACTCATCGTCTAAATCCAATGTGTCATATTTCTCAACCTTTTTCTTCTGTTTTTTAGGTTTGGTAACCTTTATTTTCTTTGTTGTAACTGTGGCAGTGGGTATATTCTGAACTTTTGGGGTTGGAGTAGGCTTCTTCTCTTGAATTGTAGAATTTTCGGACTCTATTGCATCGCTATGTTTTTTAACAGACATTAACCGACCACATTTAGGACAAAAGAACTCATCTCTCTCCAATTTATTTCCGCAACGAGGACATAAAATAGACTCACTCATAACTTGTTGTCTTTATTTGCATCAACCCCTATGCGATATATAAATAAAGAAAGTGTGGAGTTGACTTCCGTTTATCTGACACGAGGCTCTGACAAAACCCTGAAAAGAATAAACGATTACAAGACCCCACACTTGAATAGTATGGGGGAGGTACGCCGAATGCGTACAGCCACATAGCTATACAAGAAATGAGTGTTGTCGTATCCTCTTTTCGTTGAAACTGTCAGATTTCGTGTCAAGGATAAAAGCGAAAACACTTTCATC
>JAFXBB010000002.1 GCA_017521945.1 Alistipes sp.
CACAGCTTGGTGACATCGTTTTCGTTGATGTTCCAACCGTAGGTGAGACTATCGAGGCAAACGAAGTTTTCGGCTCTATTGAGGCTGTCAAGACTGTATCTGACGCTTTCTCTCCAGTAAGCGGTGAGGTTCTTGAGTTCAACGAGGCTGTTGAGGCTGACTCTTCACTCGTAAACAGCGATCCTTATGGTGAGGGTTGGTTGATTAAGATTAAGATGTCTAACCCAGCTGAGGTTGACGCGCTTCTTGATGCTGCTGCATACGAGGCACTTATCGGCTAATTATCTTTACATAGGTATCTAAGATCTATTATTGAAAGTAATAGGTGGGTGGCTAAAAAGTAAAATAGTCGCCCACCTAATTTTTCTTATGGGAATTTATGGGACATCCCCTATCAGAATTAACAACAGAATTAATCTGTTATAAATTTTGTAGGTAAGATATTTTATCTTATTTTTGTATCGGAGAATTTCTGTTTAGGGTGTGGTGAGTTAGGTAGGTTTCTCTTGTAATGCTGATAAATTGATTGATAACTAATTAACTTAATATCTTCAAATCTATGAAAAAAATCAATTTGTTGATGGTGGCAATGATGGCGTGTTCGCTATTGTTTGCTGCATGTGGTGATGACGATGTAGACAAGGGTGGCAATAATGGTGGTGGCACTACCGAGCAGCCTAAGGATATTACATTTTCTGCCCAAATCGACGAGGTCTCTTTGACATCGGCGACATATAGTGTGACTCCATCGGATCTTGAGGCAGAGTACCTTGTATTCTTCCATGATGCTAAGTCTGTTGAGCAGTGTGATATCGATGCAGAGATTGTTACGATGCTCTATGAAGAGGTTAGGGCCTATGCCGAGGCAAACGATACAACTTTTGAGGCTTTCCTTGCTGACAAGGTGAAGAGGGGTGTTGTTGAGCGTGCAGTGATAGATAACCTTAATCCTGGCACTAACTACTACCTCCTTATCTTTGGTGTTGACTCAAGCAATGGCTTTGCAACAACAACCGTAGATGTAACAAAGAAGCGTTTTTCTACTGAGGCTCCAGAGCAGTCGACCTGTACATTCGAGCTAAAGTCAACTGTTAACCTTACAACTGTTGCATTGAAGGTTACACCTTCGAACAACGATCAGCTATGGCACCTTATTAATGTGACAGTAGAGGATTACCAGAAGTATACAGCTGCTGACGGAGAGTACGGCTGGACTAAGGATGAGTATTTCCAGAACTATCTAAATACCGAGATTGAAACTCTCAAGGAGCAGGGCCTTTCAAACGATGAGATTGGCGTAAAGCTCTTCCATAAGGGTATGCGTACGCTTAACGATTCTGGTTTGAGTGCTAAGACTAAGTATGCATCTTTCGTGGCTGCTGTGGACTATGCAGATGGTGCTGCTTATGTAACATCTTCATTGAAGGAGCTTCGTTACACCTCTGGTGAGGCGGCTGAGTCTGACCTTACTTTCGATATCGATGTTTACAATGTTGGTCACTATTCGGCGGAGGTACGCATCACTCCATCTGACCTCGATGCTGAGTACTACTACTATATCGGCTATATCGATAACGCAAAGAAGAGTATGAAGCCTGTGGAGATTGCAAATGCTGCTATCACAGACTACATCTACTACTGGGAGAACTACACCGAGCTTAAGCTTCGTGAGCCTTCAAAGGGTGTTATTGACCTCACAGGTGATAATAGTATAGAGCTTAACATCGCTGAGACAGAGTACTTTATCGTGGCGTTTAGCTTCGAGCCTAACCCTACCTATGGTCAGGTTATCGACGAGGAGGCTGGCGAGTATGACTATAACCCCGGTACTATCACATCTGCTCCTGTATATGTGTCGTTCAAGACATCTGAGCAGGGTGATCCTATGGCTGCAACATTTGAGTTTAGTGCATCGGATGTAGGTCCATACGATTTCTACCTTAATATCGAGACAAGCGATCCTACAGTATACTACCAGCCGGGTATTGCATACGCTGATGGTTTCGACCCACAGGCAGCAATCAACGCATCTGCAGGCAACCTTTCAATGTTGTATCAGATGACTATGGAGGGTCAGAGTCCATGTCTTACATTCCACGAGGCATTGGAGACCCGTCTTAAGGACTACTATCGCAATGGTGACGGTAACTACTACATCGCTAATCTCGAGCCAGAGAAGAGCTTTATTGGCTATGTTCTTGTTATCGATCCTGAGACTCACACATTTGTAAACTGTGTCTACAGCGATGTTATCGCTACAACAAAAAAACTCGGTAGCGTAACTCCAACCGCCGAGATTCTTGGCTACTATAATGGTAACGATGAGAACGGTTCGGTATTTGGAAATGCTGATGCAACCGCTGGTCGTTCAATCGTGGCTGTTAAGTTTGGTAACATCGAGAACGCAACAGCAGTCTATAGCGCACTTTCGTCTGATGCTTATGCAGATGTAAATGCTCTTCCTGATCGTTATATCCATTCTGAGTTCCGCAACTATTGGCAGCCTATCGAGAGTTTCACTGCTCCATATCACTTCTATGTTGCAGATTGGGACTTCTCACAAACTGTTGTGGCTTATGCTTTGGATGCAAATGGTGATGAGGGTGCTATCTGCAAGTTGGAGGCATACCCTACAGGTACCCCAGATGATATCAGCAAGCTTATAGGCTACGCAGAGGAGGTTCGTAATGCAAAGCCGGCGATGGCTAAGTCTATGGTTATTGCTGAGACAGTTGAGCCTTCAATGCAGTGCATCTGGAGCGAGAATGTTCCAGCACCACGCGCTGCAGAGGTTACATATCATGAGGTTGAGCCTTTGAAGAGTGTTGAGAGTGACCTTGTAAGAGTTAAGGTTGTCAAGAGCTTCCGTCTATAATAACCTATAGGCATACTTTGTTGTTATAAGGCATCATCTACTTCCGCTAACGAATTATCTCGGCAATGGGCAGTACGCCATAGTACAGCCCATCGCTTCGAAATTCGCCGAGCGTTGTATCTAATACCTTCTAACAACAAATTGCAAGCCAAATACTGCATTTTTTCTTCAACCTCAAAACAAGATGTGGGTGACTATTTTAACTTTTAGTCACCCACATTTCTCATTTTTTTCGTATCTTTACCCCAAAGTAAAAATAATAAAGATGAAGAAGTTTATATCTCTTGTTGTGAGCTTTGCTATTATGGCACTCTCAAACTCCTTTGCGCAAAACTACGCTATAACCCCTGAGCCTAACCTTGTTGAGGTAAGGGAGGGTAGTGTTGATATCTCCAAAGGACTCTCGCTCTATATCGATAGCTCGGTGGAGGATGTAGCACGCTTGGAGAGTGGTGCGGCGCTGCTTGGTGTTGATCTAAAGCGTGTTAAACGCCCCGCAAGACGCTGTGGACTAAATCTTTACATTGTTGACCGTGCGGAGATTGGCGGTGCCGCTGCCTACGATAACTTTGATGAGGGCTATGAGCTTAGCGTATGTAGTAGTGGCAGCGTCGATATTAAAGCTACAACCGCTGCGGGTCTCTACTATGGCTTGCAGAGCCTAAGGCAGATGCTCAAGGGTGGCGCTACTCTTCCTATATGTTATATATGTGATGCTCCTCGCTTTGAGTATCGCGGTGTGTTGATAGATATATCGCGACACTTCCGTTCGGTGGATTTCCTAAAGCGTCAGATAGATATTATGGCGGAGCTTAAGATGAATCGTCTTCACCTGCACCTTACTGATGCTGCGGGGTGGCGTATAGAGGTGGAGAGCTACCCTCGCCTATGTAGCTATGCGGCGTGGCGCACTCCTGCCACATGGAAGGAGTGGTGGTATGGCGAGCGCGGATATGTTGAGCAGGGTACTGAGGGTGCCTATGGTGGCTACCTTACCAAGGAGGATGCCAAGGAGCTTGTGGAGTATGCTGCAGCGCGCTATATCACTATCATCCCAGAGATTGAGATGCCAGGTCACTCTGACGAGGTCATTGCCGCATATCCAGAGTTGGCTTGCTCGCATAATCCTGAGCGTCAGGGTGATTTATGTATAGGCAAGGAGGCGACCTTTGAGATGATGCAAGCAGTTCTTGATGAGATTATCGAGGTCTTCCCATCGGAGTATATACATATTGGTGGCGATGAGGCGACAAAGAGCAGCTGGAAAGATTGCGAGGATTGTCAGCGTAGGATGCGCGAGGAGGGGTTGCAGAGTGTTGACGAGCTTCAGAGTTACATGATACACCGCATTGAGGAGTACCTAAATGCTAAGGGTCGTCAGATTATTGGCTGGGATGAGATTTTAGAGGGCGGTCTTGCTCCTAATGCTACGGTTATGTCGTGGCGTGGTGAGGAGGGCGGCTTGGCAGCTGCGGCTGCAGGGCATAAGGTTGTTATGTCGCCTCATGGCTACTGTTATATCGATGCACCACAGGATGCTCCTCCTATGCAGCCTGAGGCTATTGGTGGCTACCTGCCTTTGGAGAAGGTTTACTCCTACGACCCTGCACCTGAGAGCATGGCAGATAGTGTAAGAGAGTATATTCTTGGTGTTCAGGGCAACCTCTGGGCAGAGTTTATACCTACGGACGAGCATTATGAGATGATGTTGTGGCCACGCGCTATAGCTATAGCCGAGATTGGCTGGAGTGAGCTTAAGGAGCGTGATTATGACGACTTTAGAGCGCGCGCTGTGGCTATCGTTGAGGATATGATGTCGCGAGGCTATAACCCTTTTGACCTAAGAAATGAGATTGGTGAGCGCCCAGAGTCGTTGCAGCCTATCGAGCATAAGGCCTTGGGCAAGAGTGTCGAGTACCTATATCCATCGCGCTACTATGGCCCTCAGTATGCTGCTGCTGGCGATGCTACGCTCACCGATGGTCTGCGTGGCACATGGACATACGCCGATGGCAGGTGGCAGGGTTTCTTGCGCGGAGGTGTCGATGTAATTATCGATATGGGCGAGGTTACACATATTGAGAGCATCGCTGCTGACTTTATGCAGTATTGCGGACCTGGAGTCTTTATGCCCTGCTTGGTTGAGATTGCCGTGTCGGAGGATGGTGAGAACTACACTAAGATTGCAGATATAGAGCATGAGGTTGTTGTTGAGGATGTGCCATCGTTCAAGAGCTTTGGCTGGTCTGGCGCTGTCGATGCACGCTATATCCGCTATAAGGCACACCGTAGCCGCTACTCTGGCTTCCTCTTTGTCGATGAGATTGTAGTGAGGTAGAGCTGCTACTATACTTAATAAGGGCGCAAGATAGCTTTTTGGGGCTGTCTTGCGCTGTTTTTTTTGTTTTTGAAAGACGCGAGAGACGCGAGAGACCCCAGAGACGAGAAAGACGAGAGAGACGAGAGAGGCTAAAGGGACGAGAGAGACGCAAGAGACGAAAGAGACGAAAGAGACAACAACGAAGTCGGATATCAATCTTTCTCTGCGTCTCTGTTGTCTCTGTTGTCTTTGTGGTCTCTTATTTCCCTGCGTCTCTTTGGTCTCTCTTGTCTCTATGGTCTATTCCTGAAAAGGCAAAGCCTTTTAACTAAAGAAATTAAAGAGATTAGAGAA
>JAFXBB010000023.1 GCA_017521945.1 Alistipes sp.
CACAAAAGTAGCACCCGAGGGATAGTAGTTAGACCTACAGCCCTCGGGTGCTATCTTTTAGAAAATTAGAAGTTATAGCCTACAATTGCATCTGCATAGCTCCTCCAATAACTTGCACTCTTATACGCCTCTACCGACTTTGTAGGCACATAAATCTTACGATCAGAGACGTTGTATGGGAACATATCATAGTCTCCAGTAGGCGGTGTTACAGCCTTGCAATATACACTTGTTAGGCTACTGCATTTATAGAATGCTTCTCGTCCAATTGAAGTTACACTATCTGGAATTGTTACACTTGTTAGGCTACTGCAAATATAGAATGCATAATCTCCAATTGTAATTACACCGTCTCCAATAGTTACAGATGTAAATTTACTATGATAAAATGCGCCATCATCATAACCTGATGCAGATGGAATATTGCAATTAACAATCAATTCGCCTGTGCAATCATAGAATACACAATCTCCAATTTCAGTTACACCACTTCCAATAATTACACTTCTTAAGCTACTGCACTTATAGAATGCACAACTTTCAATTGTAGTTACACTATCTGGAATAGTTACACTTGTTAGGCTACTGCAATCTCTGAATGCATACTGGCCAATTGTAGTTACACTATCTCCAATAGTTACACTTGTTAGGCTACTGCAACCATAGAATGCATAATCTCCAATTGTAGTTACACTATCAGGAATAGTTACACTTGTAAGGCTGCGGCAATATTGGAATGCATTATTTCCAATTGTAGTTACACCATTGGGGATAGTTACACTTGTTAGGCTATGGCAATTAGCGAATGTACTCACTCCAATTGTAGTTACACTATCTGGAATAGTTATACTTGTTAGGCTATCGCACTCATAGAATGCCTGATATTTCAACGAAGTGATTGTATCATCAAAAGTAAGTACACCCTGACCATCTTTATATACATTAGATACTAAAACTGCACCATAAGCTGCTGGCTCAGTATTATAAGGAAAGAGTTTCTTGCCATCAGATGTAGTATAGTAGATTTTATTGTTCTCACCAACTACTTCGCCACTATCTCCACTACCATCATTACCGTCATTGTTGGTTAGAGGCAGTGTAACAACTCTGCCATCAGCAAATGTAAAGGTGATACAATCCTCCTCGACCTCGATATTCTCGATAAAAGAGCTATCCTGCTTAACAGTAATAGTTGAGTTATCTGAGAATGTGATAACATAACCCTCGTCGGTCTCGACAATAGAGGTGATCGTTAGATTTTTGGTTAGGGCATCGATAAGAGCCTGTTGTGCATCAATCTGCTCCTGCATCTCTTTCTGCTCCTCCTCCAACTTTTTCTGCTCCTCCTCCAACTTGTTAAGGCGGTCAATAAGTTCGCTATCATCGTACTCCGTGCTACAGCTTGAAGCTATTGTAAGTAGTACAATGCTCAAAAAATAGAATAGTTTTTTCATAGTATATTAAGTTAAATATGTTTGCGCGCTACCATCCAACCCCAAAATGGAAATGTATATAAAAAAGAAAGTGTGGAGTTGACTTTCGTTTATTGAATAGAAGGTTGTGGAAAGACCTATGGAAGAATAAACGATACAATGCCCCACACTTGGATAGTATGAGGTGTATGCACCTGAGAGTGCATAGCCACATAGCTATACAAGAAATGAGTGCCATTCGTTCGTCCTCTTCCCTTGAAAACTTCCACATTTTCTTGTAAGGACTGCGAAAACACTTTCAATATGTCTGCTACTTATTCAATAGCACTACAAAAATAAAAAGAATTTTCCAAACAAACAACACTCTGTGGGGCATTGTTTTAATTCCTTTTTTTCAACCTCAATGACCCGATAATTCTGCAAGCGGCAGTAAATAATACCATTTACCAGCAAAGAACAACAAATAACACTCTCTATTCAGCCCCAAAATAAAAAAGAGTCTCTTACCCATGCCAACAATTTTTCTCATTTCTCCTTTTTTTACTACCTTTGCTATACCTTAATTAATAAATAGATGATATGAAACGACAAGATCTATACTTTGCCCTTGTGATGTTGGCGATATTTGTACCCTTCTTCCTATCGCCCGAGCTATACGCTTGGTACAAGACCTTTAATGCGGAGCATGCGATGATTATGGCGTTCCTTAAGTTCGGCATCCTCTCAACACTCGGTGAAATGCTCGGTTGCCGCATCTCCACAGGCTCATACACACACCCAACTTTCGGCATGCTGCCGCGCATGGTTGTATGGGGGTTGCTCGGTATGGCTATATCAATGGCGATGACCGTATTTTCGGCAGGTATACCAGCCTTTATAACCAATATGGGCGGCTCAGAACTTGTCGCAAGCTTCTACGCCGAGGGTCTATCGTGGGGTAAATTTGTGGTGGCTCTCGCTATCTCGGTGATGATGAACACCTTCTTCGCGCCTGTGTTTATGACCTTCCACAAGATTACCGATGCCCACATCGCTGAGTGCGGAGGATCGCTAAAGGCACTTATCACCCCTATACCTATGCAACGCCTTATAAAGGGCATTAATTGGGATGTGCAGTGGGGCTTTATCTTCAAGAAGACAATTCCACTCTTCTGGTACCCAGCACACACCATAACCTTTATGCTCCCCGGCGAGCTTCGTGTGCTATTTGCTGCTCTCTTGGGTGTTGCTTTGGGCGTTATCCTCGCTATTGGTCTGAAGAAGAAATAGTCTGACAATTAGCATATATAAGCACACCTTATAGAACTATAAAAAATCGTTAAGCAAAATCTATTGCAGATTGGAAAAAAGCCATTATATTTGCACCAGAAACAATAAGAAACCAATAAAAATAGATATAAAAATTAACCTATAAAAACTAAGAAGATTATGGCAAAGAAGTTTATTTGTTCAGTATGCGGATATATTCACAAGGGTAATGAGGCTCCAGATCAGTGTCCATTGTGCAAGGTAGGTAAGGAGAAGTTCAACGAGTTGCAGGAGGAGGGTAAGGCTCTTGAGTTCGTTACAGAGCATAAGATTGGCGATGGTAAGGTTGACCACCCAGAAATTCTTGAGGGTCTTAACAACCACTTCATGGGCGAGTGTACAGAGGTAGGTATGTACCTTGCAATGAGCCGTCAGGCAGACCGTGAGGGTTATCCAGAGATTGCTGAGGCTTTCAAGCGCTACGCTTTCGAGGAGGCAGAGCATGCTTCAAAGTTCGCTGAGTTGCTCGGTGACTGTGTATGGGACACTAAGACAAACCTTGAGAAGCGTATGAACGCTGAGAGTGGTGCTTGTGCAGACAAGATGCGTATTGCAGCTCTTGCAAAGCAGAACAACTACGACGCTATCCACGACACAGTACACGAGATGGCTAAGGATGAGGCTCGCCACGGCAAGGGCTTCGAGGGCTTGTACAACCGCTACTTCAAGAAGTAATCCAGACTAAGGCTATAATAAGCAAACCGTTTCATAATTACGAAGAGGTTGAATAAAAAGTCTATTTTGTCGTTAAGCTCGCAAGCCTAAAACTACATCTTTTTATTCTACCTCAGAACAAAGTGGGTGACTATTTTACTGTTTAGTCACCCACTTGTTGTATCTATCTAATCTCCATCTCCACACTATCAGGCACAACCACAGCAGTCGTGTCAGCCACCTCCTCAACAGCCTCCTTAACATCCGTCACCTCAACTCTTGGGGCTATAGGCTCTATATCGAAGCACATCGACGAATACTCCCCAGCGTTATATATTGCGTATGCCACTATGGCAAGCGTTGCAAGCGTAAATAAAGTTCCGATAATTCTATTCATACTCTATATCTGTTCCTATCACCATAGGGCTAAAGTTGTAATCCGCCGCGCTTAAGCTCCTTCACAGCGCGCTGCATAACATCATCAATCGGGTAGATGTTGTAGTAGTAGCCCGACTCGTCGCTAAGAGCATTACGACCTATATATGCGCGTATCTGCGTCATTATAACCTCCTTAGACTTTGCCAAATCACCCTCGGTAGGCGTTGCCCCATTGCGCTCGGCATACTTAAGGAAGTCTGCCATAATATCCGACTCATCAAGCACCCTATCAAGCTCTTCAAGAGTCTTAACTCCATCGAACTTTGCGCGGTTGCGATCAGCAAAATCAAGCGTATAACGATAGAGGATATTCTTATCCCACACCTCGTTATAGAAATCCGACACCTTGGTGGTATCCACAGGGATAAAGATATCAGGCATAATGCCGCCACCACCATATACCGTACGACCCGCCACGGTCTTAAACTTCATGTTCTCATCGAAGTGTATAGAGTCCTTCGAGAAGAGTTCGTGGTGGTTGATGCGGTTGACTAAGTCCATACGGTAGGACATCTCGTCGCCATTGGTATATGGGCGCTGAATAGAGCGACCCGAAGGTGTGTAGTAGCGCGCGACAGTAAGGCGCACTGCCGAGCCATCGCTAAATGGCAACTGTGCCTGCACAAGACCCTTGCCGAAGGTGCGACGACCAATAACAAGACCGCGATCGTTATCCTGCACAGCACCCGCCAATATCTCGCTCGACGATGCACTAAGCTCATCAACAAGCACCGCAATGCGTGTATCTGTATATCGACCCGTGCCATCTGAGTACTCGTTAATCCTACGACCATGACGATCCTCCGTATATACAAGGAGCTTACCACGCTCCATAAACTCGTTGAGAATATCTACAACCTGATCAAGAAAACCGCCGCCATTTCCTCTAAGGTCAACAATTATCGACCGCATACCCTCTGACTCAAGTTTTGCAAGGGCATTACAAATCTCAGAGTATGAGGTGCGCGAGAACTGCGATAGGCGCAAATAGCCTATGCCCGCATCCCTGTCAAGCATAAAGGCTGCTGTGACGCTATGCACCTCAATAGCTGCGCGTGTGATATTTATATCAACCAATTCGTCGATAGAGGCTCGCTTTATGGAGAGCTTCACCTTTGAGCCGCGTGGTCCACGCATCATCTTGACCATCGAATCCTGCTTAATACCCTTGCCTGCGACCTCCTTACCATCGATAAGCATAACCCTATCACCGGGGCGCACACCCGCTTTATCGGACGGACCCTGAGGTATGACGCTAAGCACGGTAATAGTGTCGGTCATGGCATTAAAGACTATGCCTATGCCGTCAAACTCACCCTCCAACGACTCGTTTACCGATTCGAACATCTTTGCAGGGATATACTCCGAATGTGGGTCAAGCTCCGATAGAATAGCTGGAATAGCCTTCTCATAGAGGGTATCAAGCTCTATGGGGTCAACATAGTTGTTGCGTATGGTAGCTATGGTCTGCATAAGTTTATCGCCACCTGCGAGGAGCTTCTCCATATCTGCCATCTCCTTGGCAAACTTTGTCATACTCTTCTCATACTCGCCAACATTTGCCGACATATACTCCATCAGATGCTTCACACGCTGACGCTCAACAACACGACCAATCATATAACCTCCACCTATGGTGCAAGCTATAATCCCTATCAACAACACTATGCGCTTTACACGCCCACTCTTACTCTCCATTACCAACTACTTATTCTTAAATCTGTATGTTAGACCCACACTAAACATTGATGACACTTGTAGCTTATCAATCTCAGCCTTGTTGTAGTATAGCTGGAAATAGAGCTGTGTCGAGAAGTACTTATTTGCTTTGATATCAATTGTATTCTCCCAACGGAGCGTAGGCGCAATCTTACTATGAGAGTATAGGCTTGTCACCCAACCGTAGAAGGAGTATGCTGTTGTGCGATAACGCAACCAGCCATTCTCACCCCATGAGCGGTCAAAGTCGAGCTGCACAGAGAGACCACCCTCATACTTTGAGTTCTTACCCTCAGGCACACCATAGTTCATATCTACCCACACCTCACCATCAAGTTTTCGTGTCGAAATATCGCTACGATAGGTAGCACTCATCGCAATAGGCGCGAGGTTAACCTTGAGAGGAAAACTCTTGGAAGGCAACACATAGGTAAAACCGACTGAGGCATCCAAATAACCCGGTGTCATAAAGTTCGATACACGATATTTACCCATCTCCTTATCGCCGCGCGCTGCATAGCCCGGAGCAAACTGCGTACGAAACTTAACATTGGCACCATAGGTCCAATCCTTGACCATTGCCCACTGTGGAGCTGTCGATATGGCAATCTCATCAACATTCTTAAACCATATATCTTGCTGACTACCACCCAAATCCATCTTCATGCGGTTGTAGCCGAACTTCGCCGATGCAGTGTTGCTTAGCGAGAAACGCCCATTCTTGTATGTGTGCAAAAAGTTTATGTTTGCAAGAACAGTTATGGTGTTGTCGCCTGCAGCCTGCCAATAGTCGTTAAACGATGTTGACGAGCCATGAAGGTTGGAGCTAAAATCTATGGTATTGCGCTCCTTGCGTATCGCACGACGCTCGGCACGATATGCCGCCTCTGAATAGTACTCGGCATCTACAGCCTGCGTCTTAAGGTCGTTCTCAAACTCCTTCTTAACACCCTCGGTCACCACATCATCAATAGTCACCTGTGCCGAAAGCGTGCCACAACCAACGATTGCAGCCATAATAAGCGTAAAAATTCTCTTCATAAGTTATGATGCGTTGTAGTTATAATAATCTTTACAAAGATAATCATATTTTTGATATCCGACACCTTAATAACTCGAAAAAATCCCATCTTGGTGTCATTAGACACATCCTCTACAACAAACTTTCTGCAATAAACAACGCCCCAAGTGTTGAAAACTCGCTATTAATCATTATTTTTTGGTGTCATTAGACACATCCCCTACAACAAACTTTCTGCAACCAACAACGCCCTAAGTATTGAAAACTCGCTACTAATCATTATCTTTGGTGTCATTAGACACATCCTCTACAACAAACTTTCTGCAACAAACAACGCCCCAAGTGTTGAAAACTCGCTACTAATCATTATCTTTGGCGTAAAATATTCGTCAAGATGATTTACTACATAGAGCATACTACATCAACAAACGATGAAATTCGCGATTTGAAGTATCGACACATGGATGTTGTTTGGGCTGAGCATCAGAGTGCGGGGCGCGGTCAGCGTGGTCACTCATGGCATAGTACCGAGGGCGAAAACCTCACATTCTCCATAGTGTTAACACCCACCTTTTTGCCTATTACTGAGCAGTTTCTACTATCGGAAATTGTAGCCCTTGCACTTGTGCAGACACTTGCAGAGTATGGCATTGAGGGTCGTATCAAGTGGACAAACGATATCTATGTTGGGGATAATAAGATTGTGGGAATTCTTATCGAACACTCGCTTTCGGGCGATACCCTGTCGCGCACTATTGTGGGTATAGGTCTTAATGTTAACCAAGCCGATTTTCCTGCTCTCCTCCCAAATCCCACCTCGATGTTTAGGCAGCGAGGCGTGAGGTTTGAGCGTCGTGAGGTGTTGGAGCGTATTGTTGCAAATATCCAGATGCTCTACTCCAAGTTGGAGCATGGCGAAAAGGGGATGATTGAGCAACAGTATGTTAAGACCATGTATCATCTTAATGAGGTGCATACCTACGCCTACCCTGATGGGGCGAGGTTTAATGCTACAATTCGCGGTGTGCGCCATTCGGGAGAGCTATGCTTGGAGCATGAGGATGGTGCTGTTCGTGAGTATGCCTTCAAGGAGGTTGAGTTTTGTTTGAGGGACAAGTAGCGGATTTTGCCGTGCGTAGAGATTAAGCAACTCCTGCCAGATGCATAAAAGCTGCTACGAGTAATGCTTTTTTCTTCATACTCCGAAACTCTATTTAGTTATACAAAAAGTGATTTCGACTGCGAATATATAGCACTTAATCCATTGACTTTCAAATCGGTCTGTATATATCATGACATGCTGTCAGGTGTCATAGCAAGGGCGTTTTGAAGGCTGAATTTATAGGAAAACGCACCTGTTATTGTTGCTTTCTTTGGAAAAAGTATTTGCAATCAGCATTTATTCGCTTGAAAAAATGTAATAATATTGATTTATTCGATAGAAAAAGTGTGAACGGTACTTGTTTATTCGCTTGAAAAAATGTATTTTTGCACTCAAACTAATATGAAATATGATGCTGAAAAGAAAAATAGAGTCAGTTTTGGTTGAGTGGAAAACCTCAGGCTCCAAGAAACCACTTGTTATAAAAGGTATTCGCCAATGCGGAAAGACATACATTGTCCAAAAATTCGCAAAGGAGAATTACGAGAGTGTAGTTTATATGAACTTCATTCTTGAGCCGGATAAAAAGTCAGCCTTTACCGGCAATATAGATGTTGATACCATTATCCTTAATTTGTCTGCCTTGATACGGGGCAGTCGTTTCATTAACGGAAAGACTTGCATTATCCTTGATGAGATTCAAGAGTGTAGAGAGGCGAGG
>JAFXBB010000024.1 GCA_017521945.1 Alistipes sp.
CCGCCAAAGATACGACTTTTTTGTCAAAATGACCATAGCTTTTGGCTCAAATTTTACGCTCCACATCATAACACCCTGATATACCGCATATTGCAATCGAGTATTATTATACTCTTTTACCACATAGGAATTTCAACACCTATACGCTTATAACAATTCAGAATATTGTAGGCAATAACCTCAGGACGGAAGCGTGTGGCATACTCCCTGCCCTCGGCTATCATCTTAAGACGAAGCTGCTCACTCTCCACAACACGCCCCACAGCCTCCACCAACGCTGCCCTATCATCTGGTGCGACATATATGGAGCCTGCACCACCAACCTCCTCAAGGCTTGACCCTTTGGCAGCAATCACAGGAACACCCACAGTTATAGCCTCAACAATCGTAGTTGAAAAACCCTCATACAACGATAGCATAAGGTAGGCAAGTGCCGCATGATATATCGCGGGCATATCCTCCGCCGCAACACCATGCAACATCAACACCCTATGCTCCATGCCCAACGACTTTACACGACGCGTGAGTGCCTCGGTATATTTCGTGCCACGACCTACGATGACAATACTCACAGCAGAATCGATTTGAGGAAGTGTCTCAATGATATGATTCAAATTCTTACGCGCGCTATGCGTTCCAGATACAAGCAGATAACGCTCCGGAAGATTATATCGCTCTCTTACCTGCTCGATTTGTTCATTGGATACAGGCTGTGTAAAACGACTATGACAGCCACCGTAAATTACATCAATCTTATCAGCATCAATATGGAAGTATCGCACAAGATCTCGCTTGACGCACTCGCTTACAGCCACAATCCTATCGGCACGACGCATCGACGATAGCATGATAACACGACGATAAAGGTTGAATAGCGGACTAAAAAATCGTCTAAGACGCAAAAATTCAAGACTATGTATTGTCACTACCGAGCGTATGTTTCGCCCCGACAAACCAAAAGGCACGACACCCGCAAGTGCATGATATAGATCTACATCTCCACGCTCCATATCACGACCAACATGCCACAACCTCCATAGACCAGAGAACCTACGCCAAAACGAACCATCTGGCTCCATAGACTCAACATTGGGATATTGGCTAAGCCTCTCATAATCCTCGTGAGGCTCACTGCTCTCAATGTACATACGAAAATATGCACTCTTAGGGCAAGCCGTAGATAAAGCCCCAATCACAAACCTCGCATAACTACTGCGCGTAGTGTTGCCACGATTTGCATGCTTAGCATCAAAGCCTATAGTATAACTCCTCTTCATCACTTCTCGGCGAATACTTATATAACACACACGCGACGCGCGCGCGTACAAAGCACAAAGGTAGTAAAAATTATAAAAAGTAGATACACCGAAGTGGCAATATTTGACCTATAGGCAAAATATGAGGCTCCTCAATCCAAAAAAAATGAGACCACCGAAAGGTGTTCGATAGCTCTCCTGCTACCTTAGTACCAAAACCTGCAACTACCAAGTAGTCTGCAACTTCTGATACAACCTTTCGATTAGCCTCGCCAACCTAAAACTACTAACCTAAATGAACCTTAAAACTTCGCTGCAAAGGTAAGGAGAAAGTTGGAACTAACCAAATATTTTATTAAAAATTTTCAATAATTTTTTCAATTGTTTTAATTAATCCCTTTCTAATGTTCGCATTTAGCTTATAACCAATATGTTACAGAGATGTAAAAAGTTTGAGGATAGGAGTAGGTTAAGAGATCTGGGTTATGAACCAAACGAGAATAGTAATCTGTGGTCACACGGCGTATACGATTTGACTCATATCCAGCACTTACCCACCTATCTCCCAAAAGATTACGAGCTGCGAAAGAGATGCTAAGTGTGCGTGCATCAAACTCGAAACTCTTTCGAACGGTAAAGTCTAAAGATGTTGCTGTGGGCAGGTTGCGCTGCGTCATCAGTAGCCGACGCTCCTCTATGGAGTTTGCCTGAGAGAGTATACGCTCCGAATAGCGCGTATAGGATGGACTAAGATAACCTCCATCTGTCGAAGATAGCGATGCACGAATAGTCCAACCACGATGATTAAACCCCAAATCAGCATATAACGCCAACTCCGAAGAGCCTGTGTGACAACCCATTATAGAGACATCAGAGCGAGCAATGAGCCTATTATCACTATCGGAATAGAGCGTTACATTGGCATTGTCCGAGTAGCGGTATGACGATACAACCGCTCGAAAGTTCGATGATAGCCACCTATTCCAATTAACCTCAGCCCTCAAATCAACACCTACACCAGACTGCGAAATACCACTCACATGGCTATCCACATAGATAGCTGCAGAGTCATCATAATAGCGTACCACACTACTACCCCGACATATACTCGTGGCAAACAACACAGCTCCATACCTCAAGGCATTATGCTCAAAATTTGCATACGCCAACTTCAACCCAAAACGGTGCCTAAGCCCAGCATTTGCCACAACACGATTATTATACTCTGGATTTAGAAATAAGTCATCCACATTCGGCACATCCCCCTCAGCCATAGCCGAGAGCGCAAACATGTGGTTATCAACGGTATAGTTCCACACAAAAGAGAGGTTATAGGGGTGGAGTGCAACCACCTGTGATCTACCATACGAGCCAGCACCTGCAAATGCCTCCTTCTCGAAATAACCACGGCGATATATGTGGTGGCTCTCTACACTGCCACTCGCATGGACACCCATATCCCCACTCTGCCATGTCACACCACCACGAAGCGACGCCTGCAACATAGATAGCGCATAGTTATAACCAAATATATCCCCCTCATGGACTCTCCTATTGGGAGTTCTGAGGTCGTTAGCCATACCATTATCCTTCGTGGCATCATCCACCATATAGTAATCAAGGTCCGAAATATGACTGGCTCCAAGCAGGTCATCAACAACCTTATAACGATGCAGGTGCCTATAGTTTAGCTTCACGCCATAGTCAATAGCAACACCCTTCAGCTTGGTAGAGAATGATGCAACAAAGCCGCCCACAGAGCTATCCTCCCTGCGCGACTCGACAATATATCGCGCCCTACCATCGCTCTGCAAAGCATTTGTGTGATAGAGTCCATCCCAATCTATCTGTGTATAACGATAATCGTCCCTAAGCCAAGAGTCTGTAACGGGCTTACTATCAGATGGCAGAGTATAATACGATGGCAAATAGTGGTAGTTATCTGGAAGTGGCGTAGGAGCATTAAACCATGCAAGGGAGGTTACACCCTCGTTAGAATAGATTGCATGTGCCATAAGATTCAGTGTGGTAGAGACAGAGAGCCTATAGCTCCACGACACGATTACCTCGGGTCGCAGCATAGTAGCCACACGCGAATTGCGCAACTCGCCGTTCTGCAGACCCCACACAGGGTTGTAATCCATATCGCCAAGCAAGGTGTACGCCTCATCAACCGAAGAACGCCTAAGACCACGCTCCGATAGAGAGGTAAGCAGTATGATATCAAGGAGGCTACGATGCGACTTATACGAAGCATTAAATGCCATGTTTGTAACATCACCATAGATACCCTTGATATAGAAATCATCTCCCGAGGTTAATCGCACAGAGTATCTATACTCCCAGCCGCTCTTAAGCATCACTCCCATATAATCAGGCTTATGACTGCCATAATAGGAGATACCGCCGAGATAACCCTTGCCTGAGAGTTCAGCTTTAAGAGCATCACCAGAAACAAAATCCTCACCCAATCGATAGTTTGTCGTTGTGTGTAGAGACGACGAAGATAACTCGCCCCTAAAGCCCTCATCCCTATCACTTTGAATTTTTAGATGGGATAGCATACGGGCAGTTATATAGTCCACATCGATACATCCCAAGATATAACGCTCGGAGTAACGCTCCCCCATATCGGCAAAGTTCAGCTGACGCAACGCATAGGCAGACTCTCGTGCTAAGATAGGCATAAGAGTTAGCTTCGCAGGGAGTGTGTCGCCCAAAAAGAGAAGTCCATCATCATCTTCGTCGTAGAACTTATAGTAGTGGTAGTCATACTCAACCTCTTGCGCCAATAGATGAGAGGATGCCGCAAGTAAGAAGAGTACCACCAACAACATGTATCTACAACGACCTGCCATAAGCTGCAAAGATTAGAGTTTTGGTCTACGCTCAAAGAGAAAGCCCCAGACCTGCCTAAAAAGGTGTCCCAAGAGAGATTTGTGATATATCTTATGGAAACGCCACATGGAGCCAACCCTGTTTCGTATGGAGAGCATACGCACGCGCCATGTGGACAAACCTCTGTTAAAGATATTGCCCGTGCAGAACATATCCTCCAAGATACGCTCCTTGTACCTGCTATCGCACTGAATATTGGGATTTGTCACCTCCACACCCAGATACTCAATAGCCATTGCCGTCATTGTATTGGCAAAGAGTGTATAGCCCATTCTATCTGTCCAACGATAGAACTCCGCCCAGTCGATACTATCCTGCTCATGCGCAAGCAGCAAAGCCCAATCACACAAATGGCGCAGCTTGATACCCTCAACAAGGAAATGTGTCATGGCATGAGCCGTAAGGAAGAGAGCGTTGAAATCTGCAGAGGGCTTTATTAGTTTGGTATCAGCGATATATGTAGCCCCCTTTGATATGATACTTTCAAGGTGTCGCTCAAACGCCTTCAATTTGCGACTGCCACGAATACCTACGCAGAATTGGTGGTTCTCGATAAGCAACTTCTGGTAGTGGATATGCGAATGTTTGTAGTAGTCGCGCGCAACCTTTGCGCCCAGCTCCTCAGCCACCTGATTGCCCCTCTCATACTCCGCACCAAGGAAGCAGTCCAAGTCGCCACACTCCCTATGCTCAGGTCGTGGATAGTAGCCCGCAAGAGCAAGACCCTTCAATACATAGAGGCTTATACCACGCTGGGCAAACTTATCTGCCACTATCGACGCGACACCTCGCTGATGATTATACCTACGCTCTATAGCCATAGTCGAGGCTATCCACCTCATTTTAAGCTCCTTGGGAGGTTGCTGTTCAGCAGGCAATAGCGATATTGCATCAAGCACAATAGCCAACACACCCTGGGCTGCCGCAAGGATATATATCTCCTGCCAATCTATCGCTCCACTAAGCGTTATTGGACTACCACTAATGCTCGCCCCGACAAGGGCTACCAACTGTCTCTTCATCTATTCCTGTTACGATGCTTTATGCACCGTTATATTTAATCATTAAGTGAGCGATATACCGACATATATCCCTCTACCATTTTATCTATTGTAAGCTCTCTCTCGAATATCTCCAACGCGCTCTTTGACATCCTCGCATAGAGATCATCATTTGATAGTATCTTCTCGATCTTTTCGGCAAATAATTCGGCTCTGTTTGGCAGGGTGTAGCCATTTATATCGTTACGGACAATCTCGCTTACACCACCCACATCCGAGGCCACCACAGGTCTTCCGCAACTCATAGCCTCGATAATCACCATAGGCAGACCCTCGTAGTTCGAGGGCAGCATAAAGAGGTCGGCCTGAGCGCAATAGGCCCCCGCATTGACCATATTACCCAAGAAGTGGCAGTTGGCTGGTATATCCCCCAGATGCTCCACCGACTCCTGATTGCCTATCCATATAAAGCCATACTGAGGTAACAAGCGTGCAGTCTCTATAAAAAGTTTAGGCTCCTTAGGAGGATTAACGCGGGCAATGGAGAGTACTATCTTCGTATATTTATTTGCAATATTCAACCTCTCAACACTATTATAGTCGGGCTTAGCAATGCCATTATACACAGTCGTTACATTGCGTGTTATACCCTCCTTGAGAAGATTCTTCTCATCATAGTTACTAACACCCACTATTGCACTGCAGGCGCGCTGTAGGATGCGCTCCACGGGCAAGAACTTCCTAAAAGCCAGACGAATAGAGTCGAAACCGTGTACGGTATAGACAACCTTTTTTGTTGGAAACACCAATCTGCCAAGTGTGCCCGCCTTTGAGGAGTGAAGATGGATAACATCTGGTCGATGCTTGCGATATATACGCCTAAGCTCCAATGCTGCTCTAATATCCTTCACAGGGGATAGCGCCCTCTGCAAATAACGACTACGGACACAGGTAACACGCGGACTCACCATCTCCCACATCTTGCCATCACCCTCACCTGCCACAAGCACAACATCGTGCTTGTCAGATAGCCTGTTTGCCAACTGCACAACCACCGTCTGCGCCCCGCCCAACTCCGAGCGAGTTATAACCTGTAGAATCTTCATACTCTGATGCTTAATATATCAAAAATAGCAATGGTTGATATACGATATCAAACCCCACATTACAATAACAATTATAAAGCGTCCAAGCAATATGCACAATGAAAACTATCGGCATCGCATATATAAACTTAGTTACTGCGGTATTTGGATTTCGTTGGTATAAATTCAACAAATAGAGATAGAGCAATACCAACGCTATGTAGACATATCGCTGTCCTACGACCGAAAAGGAGATGAGAGCGAAACTGAAGGCAATAAAAATCAAAAGACGATTATATATCTTCAGCTCATACTGCGTCTGGTTAAGCCTTCTACGATTTATATATATATACGACAGTAGTATAGCAATATATACAGCGCTAATCTTGTTATTTACACGCGTTAACTTTGTAGTTAGCGAGTCGTTAAAATGCTCCTCGGTATACTCATCACTATAATGATCTATACGGCTTGCAACAGACTCGTTGTCCAAGACACCCACAATATTCTCCACCACAACGCCATAGGAGCTTGTGTCCAGAAACAGCGACATCACACAACTAAGCACAGCAAGATGGTGAAGCAGGCCATTAGGTAGCTTTATAAGCCATGCTATCAATGCCACTGCAACAACAATAATATAACTAAAATGGATTAACGGCGTTAATAACAATCCCACAACCCACCTCTTCTTATTGTCTATAAGCACACTGATTAACGAATACATAAAGAGTGGAAAGGCACAGAAATTACGAATACCTCCCATCAAGGGGATATTCGACTCCATAACCATAAAGGCAAGAAGTATGACAATAGGCACAGTATAACGCATCCGCCTATCCTGCAGAAAACGCTTAACCACAAGCATATAGAAGAAACCGCCAAACAGACCGACAATCATCATCATCACATGCGGGTCATTACTAAAGCTCTTAACAAAGTAGTATAATATTGGTTCAAAGACATCCTTCATCTCGCCCGTAGATAAACCATCTACAACCTCATCAATATCCATTGTCGAGTAGTGAGTGAACGACTCATACTTACGATAGCTATCTGCACGCATATCGCTAAATGTATGACAATAGCCAAACAACCCAAAGAATAGCACAAAGACTATCTGACTCATCCTTTTATTGAGATCAAAGCATGAGTAGAGAAAGGTTAAAAGCGGTGATAGTATAAAGAATACAATACGCATCAGTGTCAACTATTTAGGTCTATTACTACTATTTGGGTCTTCGAAGGTGCAATTGGAGATATGCACTCTGAGCCTTTCCAAGTCTGGCAAAGTGGAGTAATCTCCAAACATACGCCTTAGATATGCATCGCAATTACATGGTGCAGGGAAGTGATACCCCTCAAACTCAACACTCCCAAGCGGCATGATATCCTCCATATCCCTATGTCTCCATCGCGGACCACAGCCATAGGCATGATGCACCCTTTTACACGGCATACATTTAAGCAACGGTTTAAGCACGACAATAGAGCCATAGAAGAGCTTTTTACCTACATATAGGATACCACGCACCAACTTACCGCCGCTTCTCTTCTGCAATCTCTGAAGCATATACAACCACATGCCATAGGCAACATAGGCAAAACGGGGCGACTCCTCAAGACAGAATACATCTATAAATATGCCGCGGTACTTATAGGTCTCATTATTACCAAGTTCCTCTATAAGGGTGTGTTTATCTCTAATCTTAGCGAACGGTAGCAAGAAGTACTTATCGTTCTTATGAGTCTGCAGGGCAAAGTCATCGTTATCCTTAAAGACCTTTATAAATCTGTCATAATCCTCCCTGAGCATCTCGATATCGAGGTCGTCATCCCAGGGGATAAAGCCCCCGTGGCGCACAGCACCCAACAGCGTACCCGAACTCAGCCAATAGCGGATGTTATGCTCCTTACAAACCCTATCTACATAGAGCAATATCTCCAACATTCGCAACTGCTGCTTGCGAAGTAGTGAGCCATCAGGATTAAAGCGCTCACGCAACTCTCTCTGTAGTTTCTGCTCTATCATCCTCGCTTACGAATAAATGTTGACAGAAATAGACCCGCATCTTTGATAGCTCTGAGCTGCAGGATATACGCCATGGTGAGGTATATCGCCACAAATAGCAACCCACACACAACCCAATGAATAGCGAAGCTGGTATATAGCATATATGTCACTGCACCTGTAACAAGTGTACATCCCAAGATTGGCAGGATATCAGTAATCTGCACCTTAAAGCTATATCCAACATACTTTTGCGCCAAAAGAGCATTCGTAACATATATATTTGCACAACTAAGCACCATGGCCACAAGTACACCCATCATGCTTATCTGCGCTCCTATAAATAACAACACCAGCAATACACCCCACTTATAACATCCCCAATAGAACAACGCCTTGCTACGACCAACGGCAGCTACAGCATAGTAGTTGAAGTTATAGAGTGAGGAGAAGAAACCTCCGATGCACAACACTTGAAAGTATGGCACAGCATCCACCCACTTATCACCATACAAGAGGACAAAGAGAGGATTAGCAACGATAATAAGAAGCATCATAAGCGGGAAGATAACAAACGATATCATTCGCATATTCCCACGAAGCATATCTACAAGAGCCTCTTTATCATTCTGCTTTTCGGAGTAGAGCGGAAAGAGAACTTGACACAGAAGCGATGGAATAGTCATACTTGCCACCTCATCCATCTTCTTGGCTTGAGAATAGAGGCCTGTTTGACTTGCCGAGAAGTTACGACCTATGACCACTCCCTGGATATGCGTACAGACATCCTGCATGATATTGGCTATTAGCAGATAACCTCCATACGAAAACAACGACCTAAAACTTTTGACTGAAAATGCCAACATAGGTCGCCATTTCGACATACTCCAAAATAGTATCGTGGACAGAAGCGCATTTGACAACTGCATACCCACAATACTCCAAGCACCACACCCCCTATACGCCATATAGATAGCCACCGCCGCTGATGCGCTACATGAGAGGATATCAACAATCGCTATAACCCTGAAATTTATGGCTTTACGCAATATTGTACGCTGCACAAGGGTCAGAGCATTGATAATAACTACAACTCCTAAAACACGCAGCAGACCCTCAAGAGCCTCAATTCTAAAGAACTCTGCCACCCACGGCGCAGCAAGGAAAATTCCAAGATAGAGCAGACAAGAGAATAGGATATTCCAATAGAAAATAGTCGAGTAATCCGTTTGTGAGGCATTGACCTTCTGAATTAGCGCCGAGCCAAAACCTCCATCAATAAGCGTTTGCGACACCGCGATAAATATCATAATCATCCCCACAAGACCGAAGTCATCGGGAGTGAGCAGGCGGGCAAGCACAATGTTTATAACAAATTGCAGCAACACGATGCCGAATTTGTCAATAGCTGCCCAAAGGATGCCCTTGGTTGTTCTATTTATCGCTGGCGTTGACATTACTTGCTATGGCCGCGAGGCCCCAGTTATATACTCTGTCTATTGTTGGTGTTGGAATGTTATGTTCTGTGGCTAACTCCTTAATAAAGCGCAAACCATACGGGAAGTCCTCGGTAAAGTATCTGCTTGCAAAGTCGGGTATCCAGCCGCCCTCGACACACTGCATAGGCGAGGTTATTCTCTGAAAGGCCTCAATAGAGGAGATCTTGCGTGTCAAGGATGCCGCATCATGTGACTCATAGTAGGTAAGCAGCGATGGGATATTTCTCTTATCCACAGGCAGCTTATCGAGGAGTTGCATAAACTCCCTATCCATATCTATGATTGTCTGAGAAGCATCGTCTGTCCACTCCTTATAGAAGAGAATGTTATGGTCATAGGGCGCACCATCCCAATCACTCCACATACTGTATAGGCGACCTGTATGGAGTATAGGGTTACTATTTGTGAGGCTCACCTCATAGAAGTTATTCAACACCACAGTAGGCGTAACAAATAGGCGCTCAATCATCGCTCTGAAGGCATCAACATCCTCGATATTCTCACAAGCTATGGCAACCTCGCGTTTATAGCCGAGCAGATTGGCTCTCTTGCCATACTCACCCACTCGGGCGATAAATGGTGTACGCTGGAAACCAAACAACTTAGTCTCAGCGCCCAATATCTCATGGGCAGCAAAGAAGAAGCCTGTGCTGCAGACAATACTTCCCACAACACTCTTTGGCGACAGATATGGCTTTATATCCGAGAGGGTCTTCTCAATAAGGAACCCCGGGAGGCAGAGAAAAACGATATCCGAATTAGCCACCACCTCGGCAGGGTCACTCGATATCACGCCAAGCTCACCATGGTAGTTCTTACCGTTTATATCCGATATTACAATATTTCGACTCCACAGCTGTGGGCGCTGAGTATAGATATTAACCCCCACACCCGACTGCGAAGCAAACACTCCCGCACATACATGGCCCAAAGAGCCACCTCCAATAATAGTTATTGTCATACTACATTCCCTTTAATGCCTCAACAAGTTTATGGTTATCTTTGCGGTCACGCACAGCAAGACGGATATAGCTGCCACGACTAAATGCCGACTTTCCCGAACAATCCTTTATAAGGATATCATGGTCGGCAAGCAGGCGTACGGCCAACTCCTTGGATGAGAACTTATCCGTCATAAGCTCACAAAGGAAGTAGTTTGCCTGCGACGGTATAACGCGCAAGTATGGCACCTGACTAAGCTCCTCACGGAAGAGTTTACGCTCCTCACGGAAGAGCTCACAAGCCTTAAGGTACACCTTGTGGTACTTCTCGTAAATCTGCATATAGAACTCTCCAAAAGAGTTAATATTCCAGATGGCCACCTCCTTTTTAAGGCGTGCAATGGTCTGTGTATCGCCACTCGCCAAGACACCAAGGCGCAAGCCCGGTACACCATACGACTTCGATATGCTCTTAACAACATATAGGTGGGTATTCTCGGCCAGAATATCACTCCTAAGCAACGAAATCTCTCCCTCGGCATCAACAAAGTCCACAAACGACTCATCGACAATAAACTCCACGCCACGCTCCTTAGTCCATGCAATAAGAGTAAGAAGGTCGCTATATGGGATATAGTTACCCGATGGGTTATCTGGATTGATGAGTAGCAGTGTCTTGATATCCTTATCACCAAAGAAGCGCATAATATCCTCCGCATCGTAGCGCATATCGTTATTTGTAGGCAGGTATGACACAATCATATCCTTAGTACTACGATTTGGATACTCCTCAAAGGTTGGGTAGATAACACCTATCTTTGATGTGTGACGCTCGATAAATGCCTTGATAAGCTCCGCCGCACCATTGCCCACAACGATATACTCCTGCTTGACACCGAAATATTTACCCGCCAAGAGGCTATTTACACGCATACCCGATGGGTATTCGCGAAGCAAAGTACTAAAACTTGCCATCATCTCATCGACCATCTGCTGTGGGGGGAAGTATGGATTGACCAAGTAGCAGAAATCCAACAAGTGAGGGTAGCGCCAATAGCCACCAAAGCGCGATGATATGTTCCTATAACGCTCCTCGTCGGTTACAGCAAATATGCTTGATGCAATATCAAGGTCCTGAATATCATCTATTTCATACCACTTCTCACCGCTGAGAGGTAATGCCTTCAATGGAGAATCATCAAGCATGGTTATAACCTTAAGTACCTGCTCATAGTACTCATTATTACCCAACGCGTGGCAGTAAGCCTCAAGAAATGGCACATAGTGTGTCTGAGAAAACTCTCTGCTAAACTTATAGATATTTACAGTCTTATAATAGCTGCTTATATCAGAGTACTTAAACTTATCCTTTGCAAGAAACTCAACGATGTTATTATCGCTATCCAAAGTTACCACCGTGCCATCCATCCAGCTCTCATACTTATCCACAAGTGCGAGATTTGGGTATGGATGCTCAATGAGTTTGTTAAGAAGGCGACCCTCGAAAATAAGGTCGGACTCAAGGAGTATGGTATCGTCTGCTGTGAGGTACTCGCGAGCAAGGAACAGAGAGTATATGTTGTTGGTCTTGTTGTAGACCTCGTTATCGACATATATAATCTCCATATCCTTATACTTGTCGCCTATTAGTTCCTTGACATTCTCGGACTTATAGCCCACAACAAGGACCACTCGCCTAATGCCCGTTTCGTGTAGGGAGTCCAATACCCTGTGTATTAGGCGTACGCCATTAACCTCAAGCATACATTTTGTGTTACCGTTGGTCAGTTCTCCTAACCTACGCCCCATTCCAGCAGCTAAAATAATTGCTTGCATAATTTCTTCATTTATTCTCGTTGTATCGTTTGTAGTCTCCTGTAGCTATATCATTAAGCCACGCCTCATTATCTAAGTACCAACGCACCGTGCGCTCGATACCCTCCTCGAATTGCAGTGACGGACGCCATCCAAGCTCCCGACTAAGCTTTGTGGAGTCTATAGCGTAGCGCGCATCATGTCCCGGACGATCTGTGACATACTCTATCAAATCCTTAGAGTAGCCCTCTGGATTACCCAACAACCTATCCACCGTATCGATTATCACCTTTATAAGGTCTATATTACGCCACTCGTTAAATCCTCCAATATTGTAGGTATCAGCAATCCTTCCTTTGTGGAATATAAGGTCAATGGCGCGTGCATGATCCTCAACATAGAGCCAATCTCTCACATTCTCACCCTTGCCATACACCGGCAACCTCTTACGCTGGCGTATGTTGTTTATAAATAGCGGAATAAGTTTCTCTGGAAACTGATATGGACCATAGTTATTCGAACAGTTGGTCACAATCGTAGGCATACCGTATGTATCGTGATAGGCACGCACAAAATGGTCCGAAGATGCCTTACTTGCCGAGTATGGGCTGTGTGGATTATAACTTGTCTGCTCCGTAAATAGCGTATCATCAAATGCCAACGCTCCATAGACCTCATCTGTTGAGATATGATAAAAACGCTTACCCTTATACCCCTCATCAAGGCTCTCCCAATAGACCTTTGCCGCCTGAAGAAGCGATAGCGTACCCATAACATTGGTGCGAGCAAAAGTGAATGGATCCTCTATCGAACGATCAACATGACTCTCGGCAGCAAGGTGGATAATACCATCAACCCCCTCCTCCCTCATAAGGTTTAGGACACCCTCATAGTCGCATATATCCATTCTCACAAACCTATAGTTAGGCATAGCCTCAACATCCTTCAAGTTTGCAAGATTACCGGCATAGGTCAACTTATCGAGGTTGATAATCCTATAATCGGGGTATTTCTTAACAAAGAGGCGCACCAGATGGCTTCCAATAAAGCCTGCGCCGCCGGTGATTATTATCGTTCTTCCTGTCATAGTTGCACCATTTGTTTCATGCACTCCTCAAGCGACACCCTCCACTGAGGTATATCACACCGAAGCACCCGCTTAATCTTCTCCTTATCCAACACCGAGTAGGCAGGGCGCGGAGCCTTAGCTCCATATTCTGCCGTTGTGCAGGGCAAAACCTCGCATTTTGAACCGCATATCTGAGCAATAGCCACGGCAAAGTCATACCACGACACCTCGCCCTCGTTGGTATAGTTATATATGCCCTCCACAGCAATGCATTCACTGCATATATCCCTAATTATCAACGCCAAATCTCGCGCGTATGTTGGCGAGCCTATCTGATCATTCACTACTCGTATCTGCTCGCGCTCCGAGATAAGTTTCATTATCGTCTTTACGAAGTTTCTGCCATGGGTGGAGTATAGCCACGCCGTACGAAGGATTACATATCTACACCCAGACTCTACAATAGCCATCTCGCCCATGAGTTTTGTATCTCCATACACGCCCAATGGCGATGGCTCGGCATCCTCCTCAATCGGGGTATTGTGTACCTCGCCACCAAAAATATAATCCGTAGAGATGTGTATCAGCTTGGCGTCGTACTCCTTAGCTATCTTGGCAAGTATCGCTACAGCGTCGCTATTTACGCGCTTTGCTGTCTCCTGCTCCTCCTCAGCTCTATCGACATTTGTATAGGCAGCGCAGTTAATGATAACACCTACATGGTGACTTTTGACAAACTCCCGTACCGCCACCTCGGAGCATATATCCAACTCCTCGATATCGGTAAAGAGCCACTCACACTCTGTAGAAGCTATCTCTCTTAGCTCCATGCCAAGCTGTCCACCAGCACCCGTAACCAATATTTTTTGCCCTAAGCTCATAGTCCCCGATATGCCTTATCCTTGTCCGAGAGAATTATATCCTCCTTTGCAAGCCTCCAATCTATACCAATCTTAGGGTCGTCCCATGCGATACCGCACTCAGCCTCAGGATGATAGAACTCATCACACTTATACTCGAAGAGCGCCTCATCGCTAAGCACCGCAAAGCCATGAGCAAAGCCCTTGGGGATAAATAGCTGACGGTGGTTCTCGGCAGATAGCTCCACTGCCAAATGTCTGCCAAATGTAGGCGACTCCTCACGAATATCCACCGCTACATCCAACACACGCCCCACCACACAGCGCACCAACTTACTCTGGGCGTATGGCTCACGCTGGTAGTGCAGCCCCCTCACCACACCATAAGTTGAACGGCTGATATTATCCTGAACAAAGTGTATCGGCTTAACTAATCTATGAAAATCCCTCTCCGAGTAGCTCTCCATAAAGTAGCCACGGCTATCTCCAAATATCTCAGGCTCGATAATTACAACGCCCTCTATTTCTGTTTCGATGACCCTCATGCTATAAGATTTGTGGTCTATTGTTGATGATGCCAAGGAGGTACTCACCATACTGATTACCCCTCATTGGCTCTGCAAGCTCGCGTAGCTTATCGGCAGTTATCCATCCCTTGTTGTAGGCTATCTCCTCCAAGCATCCCACCTTAAGACCCTGACGCTTCTCCAACACCTCAATATATGTCGAAGCCTCGGATAGCGAATCATGAGTGCCTGTATCAAGCCATGCAAAGCCACGACCCAATGTCTGCACGCTCAACTCCCCCATCTCAAGAAATGCCTGATTGACGGTGGTAATCTCATACTCACCACGCTCCGATGGTCTTACATTACGCGCAATATCTATGACCTTATTGGGGTAAAAGTATAGACCCACGACAGCATAGTTCGACTTCGGATTTTTGGGTTTCTCTTCAATAGAGATACACTCTCCCTTATCATTAAACTCCGCCACGCCGTATCGTTGTGGGTTGTTTACCCAATAACCGAATATGGTAGCACGCGCCTCATCCTCAGCCCTATACCTTGCCTGCTCAAGCATCGAAGTAAAACCCATACCATGGAAGATATTATCGCCCAAGACCAAGCATACGCTATCCTCGCCAATAAAATCCGCACCTATGGTAAAAGCCTGTGCCAGACCATCGGGTGATGGCTGCTCGGCATACTCAAACCTTACGCCATAGTCCGAGCCATCGCCCAAAAGACGCTTAAAGCCACCAATATCGTGTGGGGTTGAGATTAAGAGTATCTCTCTAATACCAGCCAACATAAGCACCGAGATCGGATAGTAGACCATCGGTTTGTCATATATTGGAAGCAACTGCTTGCTTATGCCCTTGGTGATAGGATAGAGTCGTGTTCCACTACCACCTGCTAAAACAATACCCTTCATTATCTTCAAAGGTTAATAGTTAGTCTCTGTGGAAGATGTCGCGAGTATATACCTTATGGCGAACATCATCCAACGAACTATCGTAACGGTTCGTAATTATCACCCTGCTCTGGCTCTTAAACTTAGCCAAGTCGCCAACCACAAGGCTACCAAAGAAGGTCACACCATCCTCCAAGCTCGGCTCATAGATGATAATCTTTGCCCCCTTAGCCTTGATGCGCTTCATTATACCCTGTATTGCGCTATGACGAAAGTTATCCGAGTTGGACTTCATCGTAAGGCGGTAGATTCCAATTACCACCTCCTGCTCACGCTGTATGTTCCAATCGCTTGACCCTGTATAGTAGCCTGCCCGCGACAAAACTTGATCAGCTATAAAATCCTTACGCGTGCGGTTACTCTCCACAATCGCTGTCATCATATTTTGAGGCACATCAGCATAATTTGCCAAGAGTTGCTTGGTATCCTTTGGCAAGCAGTAGCCACCATAGCCAAACGATGGATTATTGTAGTGGGTACCTATACGCGGATCAAGACCCACACCCTCGATTATTGCCTTCGTATCAAGCCCCTTAATCTCGGCGTAGGTATCCAGCTCGTTAAAGTAGCTTACGCGCAGTGCCAAGTAGGTGTTAGCAAATAGTTTAACAGCCTCCGCCTCCTTAAGTCCCATGAATAACACCGCTATATCCTCTTTCAACGCCCCCCGTTGCAACAACTCGGCAAAGGTATGCGCCTTATCTATAAGATGATTTCCCTCTATGGCCTTGATTGCATCATTCTCCTCGCCAAACTCCTCGATAAGTTTTGGATAACCTACGATTATGCGACTTGGGTATAGGTTATCGTATAGTGCCATGCTCTCCCTAAGAAACTCTGGAGAGAACAATAACCTCAACTTATGCGTTCTATCCCTACCCTGCTTCCTAAAGAGTTCTGCATACTTGACATATAACGAGCGACAGTAGCCCACAGGCACAGTACTCTTGATGACCATCGTAGCCTCTGGATTTATCTCCAAAACACGCTCTATAACCTCCTCGATAAGATGCGTATCAAAGAAGTTAAGCTGAGAATCGTAGTTTGTAGGCACAGCAATAACCACAAACTCCGCATCACTATACGCCTCCGCATCGTTGAGGGTAGCCCTGAGGGTTAGGTTCTTCTGCGCAAAGTATTTCTCTATATACTCATCTTGTATAGGGGATATGCGAGCATTGATCTTATCTACTCTATCGGCAACCACATCCACAGCCACAACCTCATTGTGTTGAGCCAAAAGGGTGGCTATCGATAGTCCTACATATCCTGTTCCTACTACTGCTATCTTCATATTCTCGATTAGAAGCTTTTGCCAAAGATAATTCCAAAGAAGGTCTTTACCAAGATTTTAATATCAAAAATCCACGAACGGTGACCGAGGTAGTAGAGGTCATACTCCAATCTACGGAGCATCTTCTCCATTGTGTCGGTATATCCGTTGTAGAATGTTGCATAAGAGGTTACACCAGGGCGAATTTGATACAAATACTCATACCTCTTGTCATGCTCCATAATCTGGTCGATGTAGAACTTACGCTCAGGGCGTGGACCTACAAACGACATATCACCACGAAAAACATTCCACAGCTGTGGCAACTCATCAAAGTGGTGCGCTCTGAGGAATTTACCCACCTTTGTAAGGCGAGTATCACCCTCTCCACCACCATGGCTAAGCTGCGGGCCCAACTTCTCGGCATCAACCCTCATGGTACGAAACTTGACAATATTGAATGGACGACCAAAGCGCCCTATACGCTCCTGCCTATATATCACAGGTCCGCCATCCTCTCGATAAACCATCACTGCACAGACAAGAAATAGAGGCGAACACAATATTAGCATTATCAACGAGGCAAACGCATCGAAAAGTCGCTTGGTGCAACGCGCAAAACCACTCATACCATCCTTGATATAACCCTCCTTAGGCACGAGATGACTAACATGGGTCTGAGTGTCGAAACCTCCATTAGCCTCCAAAGTTTTATGGAGATTATCCAACCATAGATTATAATCATTCTGATCGAACTTGCGCTCTACAGCCACAATAAAGTGCTTGTCATTCTCACCATGCTCCGCCTTAAAACTATGCCTGATGCGCTTGAATATATCCTTCTGAACAACAGTGTAGGGCATCTGCTTGGTTGTCGAGAATCCCTGCAGCGTATCAATACCCCTCTCGGTCATTAGCAGACGCAACGAGTAGGCGGAATATCCATAGGATATCCACGAATGCATCTCACTATTGTAGTAGAGATGAATTGTCGAACGGTCATTGCCTTGCTCGTTATGTATTATTGTCTTTGAGTTCATAACAACCCTTATACTTATTCCTCACATCAACTCATCAACCAACTTACACTCAGATTTTTACAACATACTTAGCAATATATTTAATCTTGAGACACCCGCCTAAGACATCAAAAATATTGCCACTAATTCTCGTTTACACACCCAATACCGTTACATGTAAGGTATCACCTCATTCAAATCTTCTTAAAGAAGATTACACAATTCGGACAAATATAGTCATTTAATCTGGAATTTCCATACTTTAAGAGCAAAAAATACAATCTGTAGATAAGTCTTAAAACCATCATTATTCACAATACATTCATATTACACAGTTATATATCCAACAACATAGATATATTACGCGTATGGATAAATACAATAACTAACGACATTAGCACCTCGTCTACGCCATAATTTTTCCATGATACACACATAATATAGGCAACACCTCTTTTCACTATTTATATTTTTTTCGTATCTTTACACAAAATTTGCCGTTAATAACAAAAACTAAGAACTATGAAATACGCAATTATCTCTACCGAGAAGGGTGATATGAAGGCTGAACTCTATGAGAAAGAGACACCTATCACTGTTGATAACTTTGTAAAACTCGCTGAGAGCCACTTCTATGACGCGCTCACTTTCCATCGCGTTATTCCCGACTTCGTTATTCAAGGAGGTTGCCCTAATGGCAACGGCACAGGAGGTCCGGGCTACACAATTCCATGTGAGACACGCGCCGAGCGTCAGTATCACGACCGTGGCGTTCTATCTATGGCACACCGTGGTCCAAATACAGGTGGTTCACAATTCTTTATCTGCCACAACCGCATGAACACGCAACATTTGGATGGTGTCCACACCTGCTTTGGCAAGGTTGTGGAGGGTGTAGATGTAATTGATGACATCCGTCCGGGCGACCTTATATTATCTATAACCATAGTTGAGGAGTAGTATGACTGATTTGAAGCCACTCTTTACCGAGCTAAGTACCGAGCCGCTTTACATTGCCGGACCGTGCAGTGCCGAGAGTCGCGAGCAGGTCCTCCTTGCGGCACGCGACATCGCTCAGGCAGGAATTAGCATATTCCGTGCTGGAGCATGGAAACCCCGCACCAAACCCGGCTCGTTTGAAGGCACAGGCAGAGAGGCACTGGAGTGGCTACGCGAAGCCAAAGAGAGGTATGGTATTAAGGTTATCACCGAGATAGCCACCCCTGAGCACCTTGAGGAGGTACTTAAATATGATATTGATGGCGTATGGATTGGCGCTCGCACAACCACCAATCCATTTGCCACACAGCAAATTGCCGATGCTCTTAAGGGTGTCGATACGGCAGTCATAGTTAAGAATCCCGTTATCCCCGATGTAGATCTGTGGATAGGAGCTATTGAGCGCATATATAATAGTGGCATTCGTCGCCTTGCTGCCGTACATCGTGGTTTCGGCACACAACAGACAACCCCTTACCGCAATGCGCCACATTGGTCTGTACCTATCGAGCTACACCGCCGCATACCCAATCTATGCATTCTCTCCGACCCCAGCCATATAGGTGGGCGCAGAGAACTTATTGCCCGACTCTCACAGCAGGCCCTTGATATTGGCTTTGATGGTCTTATGATTGAGTGTCACCCCACTCCAGAGTGCGCTCTTAGCGATGCTGCGCAACAGATAACTCCTGATGCACTTGTAGAGCTAATATCAAAATTGGAGCTTCATCGCACCCCTGCGGCAACAGATGCTCTCAGCGAGTACCGCCTTCATATCGACACAATCGATAGCAAGATTATCGAACTTTTGGCAGAGCGAATGTATATTGCCCGCGCTATTGGTGAGTATAAACATGCCCATGGCATGGCAGTTGTACAACAGGACCGCTACAATGAACTGCTATTGGCCGCCGAGGCTCGTGCCGAGTCCGCAAATCTCCCACCACGATTTATACATCAGATTTTCAGGGAGATACACGAAGAATCCGTACGCCAACAGATAAATATCCGCGAGGAGCAAAAATAAAAAGATGCAAGTTTTTCAAAAAAAGTTGATAAAAAATTTGCAGTTTCAAAAAAATAGAGTACCTTTGCACCGCAATCGAAAGGTTGTGTCGTAAAATTTTAAGATGTTAGTACTGCGGAAATAGCTCAGTTGGTAGAGCACAACCTTGCCAAGGTTGGGGTCGCGAGTTCGAGTCTCGTTTTCCGCTCTGAAAATCAAGCAGTTACAGAAATGTAACTGCTTTTTTGTTGTTCAAATATGTGGTAAAAACCGCTCCCCACGCACCTGTGGCAAGGTTTTGCCCTGCCAACCGAACACAAAAAAGAGTCAAATAAAAACAGGCTCAAAGACTGCAAACGAGCAAAAATGCTATAGCAAACCAATGCCATTTGCAATCAAACAACATAGTTGCAAATCAGTTGCAAGAGATTGTTTAACTATTTAATTTACAAATATGTACAGCGTTACATTTACTTGCAACAAGCAAAATCTAAACCGTGCAGGAACCACTCGCATCCAACTTTGGGTAAATGTGAATGGTGAAAGAAGTTCTCTCTACTTGGACCTGCGAGCCAATCCCGAAGAGTTCAAAAAGGCTCTCTACTCAAAGAAATCAAACCACATTAACCGCTACTGTTCCGACATTAGACGCAGAATAGATGAGTATTATACAGATTGCTCGGTCCGAGGAATGCAAATCCAAGCCTCTATGCTAACTGATTATGTAAGGAATGGATTTGAGGAGAGACAATATAAGTTATATGACCTCTTCGATGACTTCTCTACTATAATAAAGAAGAGAAAAGGTGCGGAGATTGGCCATTCAACCTATACTAAATATCTATTAGCCATAGAGCAATTTAAGACTGTTATACCCAATAAGCCTCTTCGTGCAGTTGATAACAACGATATTCTTAACTATAAGTACCACCTTAAGAATAATGTCAAATTAAAGGATTCTACTTTGGCATCATATCTTACGAAGACCAAAAGTATATTCGTCTATGGTATGCGTAATGGCAAGATTGACAAAAATCCTTTTGATACCATTAAGATAAGGAAAGGCGAAGCGAACATTGTACCTCTATCTAAAGATGAGTTGATGATTATTGCTAACAAGGATTTTGGTATTGACCGCCTCAACCAAGTTCGAGACCTGTTTATATTCGCAGCCAACACAGCCCTTTCTTATTGTGATTTAGCGGCTGTTAGGAGGGAGGATATACAAACAGATGGAGATGTAATGTACTTGAAGAAGAAAAGGGGTAAAACAGGCGTTACATATATACTACCGCTAAATGATACCGCTATTTCTCTTTTGAAGAAGTATGATTATGAACTACCCATTATTACTAATCAAAAATACAATGCCTACCTAAAAGAGATTGCCAACATTTGTGGAATTAAGAAGGTTTTAACAACCCACCTTGCTCGTCATACCGCAGCAACATTGATGCTCAACTCAGGAATATCCATAGATGTCGTATCGAAGATTTTGGGCCACAGCAATACTAAAATGACTCAACAC
>JAFXBB010000025.1 GCA_017521945.1 Alistipes sp.
GCGCGCCATATATTGTCGTGAAATTGTAGCACGGGGCTCTCTTTAGTCGTAAAAAATCACATATTTCTTGGATATGTAAATATTTTTATATAATTTAGTGGTGCTAAATCGCGAAATTATGAGAAAGTATTTACTGATAATAGGTCTCTTAATCCTGTATACTACAACGGGCTATGCTCAAGATGAGTATAGCGTAACAAGACCCGTTCAGAGCACACCTATAAAGGCGTGGACAGCAAGTTTCAACTCGCTTGATGTCGATGGTCAGGTAAACCTTAAACTTATTAAGATTGATAAGAGTGAGGCTCCATATGTGGTATACAACATTAAAGATGGTGATCCTACAAAATTTAGTTTTGAGGTAGAGAAGGGCGGTACTCTTAAAATAAGAGAACGTGGTGATAATAAACGTACTACAATAACTGATGTAGAGGTATACTTTAACGAGTTAACAGATATCTCAATTGCTAAAGCATCGACGGTGGTTGAAGGCACGCTCACATCTCCATTGGTAGATATAAACATCTCGAATGATGCTCGTTTCTCTGCCGATATTGACAACCTTGACCTATACGTGGTTGTAACAGGAAAGAGTGTGGTGACACTACGTGGAACTACGCTCTATCACACGGCTGATATCTCTACTGCGGAGTATAATGCGTCAGAGTTGCAAACTACGTCTACCGTGACCCAGGCATCACACAATGCCGTTGTAAGAGTTGATGCACAGCAGCGTTTAGTTGCTAAAAGTTCTACGGGAGGTAAAATACTGTATAAATCATATCCTCAAATATATAGGGCTGAAGCTACCCTATTCGGAGGTGAGATACGCCAAATGTAAAACAATATGATAACATCATTTCAAAAGGAGCTTGCACAAAGGCTCCTTGATCGTTATGCGGGCGACCTATCATCGCTGGCAATAATGTTTCCGTCACTGCGTGCCCGTGCATTTTTCAATGATGCTGTTGCGGAGATTGCAGGTGTCCCCACCTGGCAGCCCACTTGGTATGGTATTGACGAGATAATGGAGCGTATATCAGGGCTAATTAAGGGTGATCGCATAGTGTTAATAAGCGAGCTATATCGTGTATATGTAAAACACCACCCAAACGAGAAGTTCGACAAATTCTACTTCTGGGGCGAGATGCTGTTATCGGACTTCGATATGATTGATAAATATCTTATTGATGCCCATCAGCTACTGCGTAACATTGAAGATATAAAGGAGATTGAGTCGGATGTATCCTATCTCACGCCAGAGCAGATGCGCATTATATCATTCTGGAAGAGTATAAGTGATAGCAGCACTTTAAGTGACCAAAAGCGCAGTTTTTTAGAGATATGGCGCAGTTTATCTAAAGTATATGATGAATTTAGAGCAAGACTCATAGAGCTTGGCATAGGCTATACTGGTATGATATATAGACAAGCTGCCGAGATAATAAAGAGTGGTAGAAATGTAAATATACCTCGCAAACACTTCGTCGTAGCTGGATTTAACGCTCTATCAAATAGTGAGAAGGTGTTATTTGACTACTTGCAACATAGCGATTTAGGTGCAGAGTTCTATTGGGATTATGACACGTATTATGTCGGCAATTCCAAACATGAGGCGGGAATGTTTATGCGTAGCAATATATCACGATATGGGGATAACAAGGAGATAAATTGCAATAATTTCAATACGATAGATAAACAAATTAGCGTAATTTCTTGTACTTCTAATGTTGTGCAGTGCAAGTATGTGGGCGAGATGTTGCGCTCGATGTCTTCAGAAGAGCTTGATAAGCGCACGGTGATTGTGCTGACTGACGAAAATATGCTTGTGCCCACGCTCCATTCACTGCCAGAGGAGATTGAGCAGGTGAACGTTACAATGGGATATCCCTTTAAAATGACGTTGACCTACACTTTTATTGATAGGCTAATTACTCTCCAGTCCCATAAACGAGGCAAGGAGGGCAGTGTTCAATTCTATCACGCTGATGTAACAGGGCTTTTATCGCATCCATATATACTAAACTGCGAGCCTCAATTAGCGGCAGAGCATAAAAAGAGCATCATCTCCAACCACATTATATCTGTAAATAGAGAGGATATTGCAACGTGTGAGTTGTTTAATATTTTGTTCGATGCCACAGATGATTGGAGTAGCTTATCTCAATATCTGCTTCGTGTGCTTTCATATATTGCCGAGCATTATACCGATCCGATACACATCGAGTATTTACGTATAGCCATTGAAGAGATTGGCAAGTTGTCACGCTCAATAAGACGATGCGAACTGCCGCTATCAAACGAAGTCTTTACATCGCTTATGCGTCGCCACCTGCAGACCATAACTATCCCATACGAGGGTGAGCCTCTTGAAGGCTTGCAGATTATGGGTATTCTTGAAACGCGAAACATCGACTTTAAGAATGTCATAATCCTGTCAATGACCGACACCAATTTTCCTGGCGATAAGACTACTCAATCTTCGTTTATACCCTATAACCTGCGTGCAGCGTATGGTATGCCCACCCCCGAGGAGCACGAGGCGATGTATGCATATTACTTCTATAGACTGATACAGCGTGCCGAGAATGTAACTATGCTCTACTGCTCAAACAGCGACAAGGTAAGTACTGGAGAATGTAGTAGATACATATACCAATTGGAGTATGAGTCGAAGTATAACATTGAGAGAATATCAATTGGTGTGGATCTAAATGTTGGAGCAGCCAAAAGTATCAGCATAACCAAAGATGATAAGGTGCGTGAGATTCTTAATAGATACCTTGAGCCTAATAGCGGCTACGCCCTATCTGCCACAACGCTCGATAGATACTTGCATTGTCCGTTAAGTTTCTATTTCAAGGCGGTGGCACACATTCGTGCGGCAGACGAACTGAAGGATACCATAGATGCATTGTCATTTGGTAACATCCTTCACTACAGTATGGAGAGGTTGTATAACGAGGCTCTATGCGATAAATCTGCGCCACGCAGTGGGGATAAAATACCATTGATTAAGGATGCGCAACA
>JAFXBB010000003.1 GCA_017521945.1 Alistipes sp.
AGTGTAACAAAACAAGTTTGCAATTTCTTATCCATTGCCCATTCTCATGCAAGTTCTTCTTAATGGTTTGATACTCAAAGAATCTTAATCAAACTACATCAAATATAGAAAAAAGAGATTAGTTTTCGCTTTTGTACTATCTTCCCCAGTTCTCTCTGTCCAACGAGCGGTAGCCTATAGCCTCGGATATATGATGAGGCTCGATGGTTGGTTTACCCTCAAGGTCGGCAATGGTGCGGGCTACCTTGATGATGCGGTCGTAGGCGCGAGCCGAGAGGTTGAGGCGTGTCATTGCAAACTCCAACATATCAGAGCAAGCCTTATCAAGTGGCGCGAACTTGCGCAACATAGAGCTATTCATCATGGCGTTGCAGTGGATATCGAGTCCCTCAAAACGCTTGCGTTGTATCTCGCGCGCTGCAACCACACGGTGGCGTATCGCGGAGCTTGGCTCTGCACGCTCGGCGGTTGACATCTCCGATATCGATACGGGGACAACCTCGATATGTATATCTATGCGGTCCATCAGAGGTCCTGAGATATGTGCCATATATCTATGCACTGCCGATGTAGAGCATGTACACTCCTTTGTGGGGTGGTTGTAGTAGCCACAGGGACATGGATTCATCGAAGCTATAAGTGTGAAGTTGGCGGGGTAGTCAACGGAGTATTTTGCACGCGATATGTTTATGTGTCTATCCTCCAGCGGCTGACGCAACACCTCAAGTACGCTACGCCCAAACTCTGGCATCTCATCAAGGAAGAGAACACCATTATGTGCCAACGACACCTCCCCGGGTTGTGGTGACTGACCTCCACCAATAAGGGCCACTTGAGATGTCAGGTGGTGTGGTGCGCGAAATGGGCGCTCAGTTATAAGACCGCGATGCGAACCTATTTTACCCGCTACGGAGTGTATCTTGGTGGTCTCTAAGGCCTCCTCCATGGTCATGGGGGGCATAATCGTAGGCATGCGGCGTGCAAGCATCGTCTTACCCGATCCCGGTGCGCCCACCATTATAACATTATGACCTCCAGCAGCGGCAATCTCAAGTGCGCGCTTTACATACCCTTGACCCTTGACATCGGCAAAGTCCTCGGCATAGAGGTTATCCTCCAAGTTCTCTTCAGCTGGTACAGTATGCTCCGCTACGGTGTATGGCATGCGTTCTGAGAGTATCTCACCAATCTCCAATAGTGAGCCTACGCCTATACACTCAATGCCCTCAACCACAACTCCCTCGGCGCAGTTCTCCATAGGCATAAAGACGCGCTTTAGACCCTTGTCGCGTGCCATAGCTACAAGGGGCAGCACACCCTTAACAGGGCGGAGCGTACCATTTAGTGATAGCTCACCTATAAACATCGAGCCTTCGATAAGGTCGGAGACTATCTGCTCGGTAGCAATAAGAAGACCTACAGCTATGGGTAAGTCATACTGCGAACCCTCCTTACGCAGGTCGGCAGGAGCAAGATTTACAACACTCTTTTTTGTTGAGAACTTAAAACCTGAGTTCTCAAAAGCGGCATGAATACGCTCCTCACTCTCCTTAATGGTGTTATCTGGAAGACCTACGATATATAGTCCGAGACCTCCACCCGCGACATTTACCTCGACACTTACCTCTACAGCATCGATACCTGCAATAGCTCCTGTATTTATCTTAACAAACATCCAAGCGAGGGTTAAAATGGTGCTTCACTGTTGCTGGCTGGCGATGGGAGGTCGAACTCAGATGCTCCACCTGAGAAGCCACCCATACCCGCAGGAGCTATACCCATTGCAGAACTTCCTGCTGAGTTGTAGTCGTCATACTCCTCCTTAGGGTAGGCGCTGCCACGCATAACGGATGCTGTGACCGAAGAGTCTGCATCGGCAAACTTCGCCTGCTCCTTAATGAAGCGTAGCGGTACATCGGTAACCTCACCGTTACGGTGCTTGGCGATGATAATCTCAGCCATACCCACAGTTGACATATTGTTTTCGTCGGTTGTAAGACCATAGTACTCAGGACGGTGGATAAATGCTACAACATCGGCATCCTGCTCGATAGCTCCAGACTCACGAAGGTCCGAGAGTTGTGGTCGCTTGGTACCGCCACGGTTCTCAACATTACGGCTAAGCTGCGAGAGGGCTATGATAGGCACATTCAACTCCTTGGCAATGGCCTTAAGTGTACGCGATATGAGAGATACCTCCTGCTCACGATTACCGCGTGTTTCGGGTGTTGCTGCGGTCATAAGCTGCAGGTAGTCTATGATGATTAGCTTTATATCGTGCTGAGTCTTTAGGCGGCGAGCCTTAGAGCGAAATTCATAGACCGATAGGGCTGGCGTATCGTCAATATATAGTGGCGCGCGCCCCAAGTCCACAGTATTGGCCTCAAGGTGCTTCCACTGCTCGGCAGAGAGGTTGCCCGTACGCAAGTCCTTAGAGCTAAGTTGTGTCTCGGCAACGATAAGACGGTTCATGAGCTGCACGGATGACATCTCCAACGAGAAGAAGGCTACAGGTGTCTTGAACTCAACTGCCATATTTCGCGCCATGGTAAGCACAAAGGCGGTCTTACCCATAGATGGTCGTGCGGCAATGATAATTAGGTCGGATGGCTGCCAACCGAGGGTTACACTATCGATATCCGTAAAGCCTGAGCGCACACCGTTGTACTCACCCGCAGTCTTTGCCGCCTCCTCAATCTGTAGCAACGCCTTGCGTAGAATATCAGATGCCGACTGCACAGAGCGCTTCACATTACCCTCCGACACCTTGAATATCTCCTGCTCGGCAAAGCCAATAAGCTCGGTTACATCCACCTCCTCGTCGTATGAACGACGCTGTATCTCGGTTGCTGAGCGTATAAGCTCGCGCTGCACATACTTCTGCGCGATAATCTTGGCATGAAACTCGACATGGGCTGCAGATGCCACCTTCTGTGTAAGCTCTGCCATGTAAGCAGCACCTCCCACCTTTTGAAGTAGCTTCTGCGCCTTTAGACGCTCGGTTACGGTGAAGAGGTCGATGGCCTTCATCTCGAACGAAAGATCCTGTATGGCCTTGAAGATTAGACGATGCTCTTCGAGGTAGAAGGTCTCCGCCTTGACATACTCCTGCACATCAATAATGGCTTCTTTCTCAAGCATTAACGCACCAAGTACCGCCTGCTCAAGCTCCACTGCCTGAGGTGGTACGGTGCCATCCAAGCCCGTAAGTTGTGCGTATGCCTCGCTATTATTCTCCGAAGGTTTCTTATACTGCTTTGCCATAGTTAGTCATGCGAATTATGAAAACATCCACAAAATTATGAATTTTTCCGCTAATCACCCCTATTTTATGGCTATAAATTATTATTAGTTGTTATGAGTTATAAACAATGGAGTGTTGATAAAGGGACTCCTATACATTGATGATATACAAAAGATATTCATCTTTGAACATTCCAATCTCTTTCATCGTATGTATATTATTTAGGGGTAGTTGACAAGCAAAGTAAGTAGTCAAAAGCACTTTTACGACCTCTACGGAAATGATTTTGAAATAATTCCATTACCTTTGCACTAAATTTAGATGATTATGGCTATCACATAAAGGCTACTAATTATTATCTTTGTCCCTTGTGAAGACAGAATTATACATAGCACAACGCCTATCAAGGCGTGATGAGGGGAATAAGGCGGGAGTTATGGAGCGTGTGGCTGTTGTGGCTACCGCCGTGAGCATCGCCGTTATCATCATCACCCTATCTGTTGTTGTGGGTTTTAAGCAAAACCTCAGGGAGCTTATCTCTGGGGCGGCGGCAGATGTCACCATCACAGCACCTCAGAGCCACGGCATTGTATCAAGTGTGGCGCTTGAAGAGTGTGAGGCGCTTGATGCTATTTTGATGGATAGGCGCATAGAGCGCATGAGTCGCTTCACAAACAAGGAGGGCGTACTTAAGAGCGACGAAAATATTGTTGGTGTGTTGCTCAAGGGGGTAGATAGCCTCTACGACAGCACATTTTATCAGGAGCGTATAGTTGAAGGCTCGTTCCCCGACCTTAGTGCTGAGCCTCGCAAAAAGGAGATACTTCTATCAAAGCGCGTGGCCCAGAGGATGGATATCACCGTTGGGGAGCGCGTGGAGATGGTATTCATTGATGAGCGCGATGGCGTTATTCGTGACCGCTTTACGCTGTCGGGTATCTACCACACGGGGGTCGACTTTCTTGACAACAGTTACGCCATAACAGATATGCGCAATGTGCAGAGGCTCTATGATGGCGATATGATTACGGGCTACGACCTATGGCTTACAGAGGGTGTTGATGCCGAGGCCTTTGCCGAGGATATGGACAACACTCTGCTTGATTTATACTTCACCGAGGGTGTTCTTGCCGAGGCCTTCTCCATGCAGCGCCTCTTCCCACATATCTTTGGGTGGTTGGCGACACACGATGTCACAGCCTTAGCAGTGGTCATCATAATGCTTATTGTGGCACTCCTAAACATCACCACATCGCTACTTATTATTGTCATGGAGCGCCAACGCATGATTGGAGAGCTACGCGCCTTAGGTATGCGTCGTAGCTCGGTTATACGACTATTCCTCTTCCGTGCGTTATTTATCTTAGGACGCGGCATGGCGTGGGGCATAGTGATAGGTCTTGCGTTAGTCGTAGTACAGCACACATGGGCGGTGATACCTCTACCATCCGAGGGCTACCTATTGGATGCCGTACCAGCAGCAATATGCTGGGGATGGTGGATATTAGCAATAGCGGGCATAGTGATAGCTACGGTTATCTTTATGCTTATACCAGCAACATTCTCAACACGCATATCTCCTTCGGTGATAATGCGTTACGAATAAAGATATGAAACCTTACAACGAAGAACAGAGCAAAAAAGAGCAGGTGGAGCAGATGTTTGACAACATCGCACCTACATACGACAAGCTAAACCACATCATGTCACTCAACATCGACCGCATGTGGCGCAGACGCGTTATGCGCATTGTGCGCCGTGCGAAGGCACACAAGATTATGGATGTGGCAACAGGTACAGGCGATTTGGCTATAGCTATGGCAAAGCGCGTTGACCGCACACAGATACTTGGTGTTGACCTCTCGGAGGAGATGCTTGCTGTGGCACGCCGTAAGATTGAGAAGCAGGGCTTAGAGGAGCGCATAATGCTCGAAAAGGGGGATGCCGAAAACCTCTCGATGGTGGCTTCTGAGAGCATTGATGCCGTTACTGTGGCCTTTGGTGTGCGTAACTTTGAGAATATTGAGCGCGGTCTAAGCGAGCTATACCGCACCCTAAAGCCGGGCGGTAAATTGGTGGTGTTGGAGTTCTCTATACCAAAGAACCGCCTTGTACGCTGGGTATATAGTCAATATGCCCACCGCCTACTACCACGCATTGGCGGCATGATATCCAAGGATAGGCAGGCATATACCTACCTCCCAGACTCTGTCGAGGAGTTCCCAGCGCCTGAGCGCTTTTCGGATATGCTCCGCGAAGCGGGCTTTTGCAGAGTTAAGGCACGCTCACAGAGCTTCGGCATAGCCTATATTTACGACGCAACAAAGTAGCTATATGAGGGGGGCAAGACTCTATATACTCCTTATCGGTTTGATGCTTCTATGCTCCTCAAGGTGCATGGCTCAGCGTGTGGAGTTCAAGGGCTTTGAGCGCATCACCCACCTCTCAACATCGGGTGCAAACCTATGGGTCGAGGTGGAGAATAGGGGCTGCTGGCGTATGGTGGTCAAGGAGGCCGAGGTCGATATTCTTGTAGGGGATAAGCCACGCCTAACGCTGTCGCTGCGCGATAGGGTCGTGGTACCTCGTAAGAGTCGTTCCGAAGTTTTGGTTCCTCTGCGCTTCACATCGCGCTCCATGCTCTCGTTCGTAGGACTCGTAGCACGCATGGCATTTGGCGATAGGGATGATATCACGGTTAACTACCGCATCAAGGCTGGAACTCCAATATTCAAGCGTAGATTTGAGGAGCAGGGTATACCGCTAAATAGGCTTTTGGAGCTTATGGACATGTCTGAGGGCGAGATTGATGTATTGAATGAAATGGTAAAATAGATTTGTTATGAGATATCTTTTTTCTTTTGTAGCTCTATTTTTGAGCCTTACGGCCTCGGCACAAAATATTGAGGCGGTTAGGCAGGAGCTGTTAAAAAACTCTATCGAGGGCAGCTATGTCAATGTTATGGAGGATAGCGGCACACGCGATGCTGTAAGAGTTGTGGAGTCACAGCGCCGTAGCAAGGAGACAAGCGGCTTCCGCATTGTCATCTTCTCGCATAATGGTCAGTATGCGAGCGATAATGCAGATAAGGTACTGCAGGAGTTCAAGGCTCTTTACCCACATATCAACGCATATCTTGTCTACGAGAGCCCATACTTCAAGGTGTCGGTTGGCGACTGTCTATCGATGGAGGAGGCACAGATACTTATGGCCAAAATACTCCCAAACTATCCCAAGGCCTTTCCTCGTCGCGAGAGCATAAAACTTGAGGCACTAACAACACCTCTAAACCCACCTGTGGAGAGTAGCGATAGCCTTGCTACGCCTCTACCAATCGAGCAATAATTGTTATAAAAGATAAATTTTTGTTCAAAAAGTTGGAGAAACAGAAATTATTATCTAATTTTGTGGGTGAGAAAAACTAAAATTAACTAAAAACATCTTGATTATGAAGAAGATTTTTGCATTGGCAGTATTGTTTGCTGCATTGACTATGGTATCTTGCGGTTGTAAGAATAAGAAGGCTGATAACGCTGAGAAGGCTGCAACTGAGTGTTGTGCTGAGTGCTGCGCTGAGGAGGCTGCATGCGAGGATGCTTGCTGCGCTGAGAAGGCTGAGTGCCAGGAGGCTTGTTGTGCTGAGCAGTGCGCTGAGAAGAAGGAGTGCTGCGGTACTGAGAAGTGTGCTGACTGCCCAGATAAGAAGGAGTGCTGCAAGGATGAGTGCCCAGAGGCTAAGGCTGAGCCTTGCTGCGCAGAGTGCGAGAAGTAATCCATTTACACTCAAAAACATGAATGGGGTTGACCGCAAAGTCAACCCCATTTGTTTTTGAGATATGTGAATAGCCGTTAACAACCCTAACAACCTCTATAAACACAATCACGGGTACGAAAATTCGTACCCGTTATTGTGTTATAGGGTCTAAGGATGCCCTATATAAATCGGAAACTACTTCAAAACGCCAAGCTGCTTACCAACCTTGATGAACGCCTCAACGCAACGGTCAAGCTGCTCTGTAGTGTGGCCTGCTGATACCTGAACACGGATACGAGCCTGACCCTTTGGAACTACAGGGTAGTAGAAGCCTGTTACGAATACACCCTCCTTCTGCAACTCTGCAGCGAAGTCCTGTGAAAGCTTAGCATCATAGAGCATAACAGCGCAGATAGCCGAAACTGTAGGCTTGATATCGAAGCCTGCAGCAACCATCTTTGAGCGGAAGTGCTCAACATTTGCTACGAGCTTATCGTGCAAAGCGTCGCTCTCCTCCAACATCTTGAACATCTCGATTGATGCGCCAACAACTGCTGGTGGGAGTGAGTTAGAGAATAGGTATGGGCGTGAGCGCTGGCGGAGCATATCGATAATCTCCTTGCGACCTGTAGTGAAGCCACCTACTGCACCACCAAAAGCCTTACCGAGGGTACCTGTGAGGATATCAACCTTACCACGAAGATCGTAAAGCTCTGTGATACCGCGACCTGTCTTACCCAATACACCTGCTGAGTGGCACTCATCAACCATTACAAGAGCGTCGTACTTCTCAGCAAGCTCGCAAATCTTATCAAGTGGAGCAGCGTTACCATCCATAGAGAAGACACCATCAGTTACGATGATGCGGAAACGCTGTGCCTGAGCCTGCTTTAGGCACTCCTCCAACTCTGCCATATCGGCATTAGCGTAGCGATAGCGCTGAGCCTTGCAAAGACGAACACCGTCGATGATAGATGCGTGGTTCAACGCGTCAGAGATAATAGCGTCCTCAGCTGTGAACAATGGCTCGAAAACACCACCGTTAGCATCGAAACAAGCTGCATAGAGGATAGTATCCTCAGTGCCAAAGTAGTCAGCGATAGCCTTCTCAAGCTGCTTGTGAATATCCTGACAGCCACAGATGAAGCGTACTGATGACATACCGAAACCGCGCTCATCCAATGCCTTCTTAGCAGCGTCGATAAGACGAGGGTTGTCCGATAGACCGAGGTAGTTGTTAGCGCAGAAGTTCAACACTGGGCGGTTAGCCACATCAATCTCTGCACGCTGTGGTGACTCAATAATACGCTCTGTCTTGTACAAGCCGGCAGCCTTAATCTCTGCCAACTCGTTCTGCAAATACTGCTGAAATTTTCCGTACATAGTCTTAAAAGTTTTAGTAGATTATATGTATACTTATCTCTTCTATATCAGGATTTTTCTGCTTCACAACCACATTAGTGACAATATAGCAACTACAAAGATATAATTTTTACGATAAAGTGCAAAATAAATGAGGGATGAAAAGATAGTTTTTCATTTTCACCCCTCATATTCTAAGTATAGTTTTAGAAACTGTTTTGGATTTTATTAAACAAGCGCTGCTACAAGATTATTGTTTCCCACACTTTAAGGCTCGAAATAAAATCTAAAAAATTTTTACTTCTCAAGGAATATCTCTACCGTTACAGGCTCCTCACCAAGCTCCACACTCTGTCGCTGAAGCTCACCATTGGCGTTGTAGTAGCGTAGCTCGTATGTGCGATTCTTCTCCACAAGCACCGAGAACATATCGTTCATATCGCGGAGTGGACCTGCTGTAAGACCGCCACCCATCTGCTCTGTGCCGCAGAATACATCGACCCCCATAGCTATGCGGTCGTCAGAATGCTCTGTCTTGCCCGCTTTCTTATAGCCTGCAATCTTGATAAAGGTGTGAGTACCCGCCTCGATATGGCGTGTGTACTGCTCGTATGCAAGCTTCTGGTAACGCTCCGTAACATTCTCTGCACCCACAAACTTAGGCAACTCCTCCACTGAACGACCCTCAACATCGCCATCAGCCCACACCATTGGGAACCAATCATCAGCCTTGCCAAAGCGTGTGGCGTAGATAGCGTATGTGCGGTCCTGAGCCTTAGCCTTTGAGGCATCTGGCATAAACCATAGGTGGTCGAGCTTCGATGGGAAGTAGTACTCGGTAACTCGCCACTCGCCATCGAGCCACACCTCTGTCCAGCTGTGATTACCACGGTTGTCGTGCCATGATGCTGTGCCTGCAAAGCGTGCTGGGATACCTACAGCGCGGTAGGCATCAACGAGCAAAATTGCAAGACCTGTGCATGATGCCATACCCTGACGCATGCTCTCGCGTGGACTCTGGTTTGTCTTCTCGCGCTTGGTGTTGTAGTCCACACCTGTAAGGCGAGGGATATTTGCATTAACAGCGCAGATAGCCTCGTACATAGTCTTACAAGTGTCTACCGCAGGTGAGAACATCTCGTATAGCTCCTTACGCCATGAGTCGCGCACCTCATCAACAACATGGTATGGGAGTACATCATGGAGATAGACATCCTCTGGAAGACGCTTTGCCCAAGAGTACTTTGTGCGAGCTATGTTTGCATACTCAACATTCTCCTTTAGAAGGTCGAGGCTCATGCCCTCACGGTCGAAATCGGGCATATTCTTTATAAGGAATGCCATATCGTGCTTTTGGGCATCTGGGGTAGTGCTTAGTAGGGTATTAAGCTCCTCACCGCGCTCCGATGCAGCCAAAATCTCGGCAAGCTCCGCATCTTTTTGAGGGTCATAGTTCTGGTCGTAAGGCGTTGTAGCCTCTGGCCACATAATCACAGCGAGTGCGCAAGCCACGCCCGCCAAAAAGCATAGTAAAAGTCTAAGTTTCATTATCGTATAAGTTTAAGTATTTCCTTTACTTCGTTCTCATCTACGGTGCGTAGTGCAAACTCATCAACCGCATCCGAGCCACCCATCGAGATACGAGGGTTGCGGTACTCCATGCCGCCCGCTACCATCTTCTTGGCACTGAAATGCAAGGCATCAACGCCAACCTCCTTGAGCTGCTTGGCATTTGCAGCCACCACACCACTACCCGCCATAATCTCTATGCGACCACGGCTTACAGCTACGGCACGGCGGATGTTGTCAATGCCATCTATAGCCTTGTCATAACCACCTGAGGTGAGTATTCTGTTGCATCCTGCCTCGATGATAGCCTCCACAGCCGCCTCATAATCCTCGGTCATATCCACAGCACGGTGGAATGTTGTCTCCATACCCTTGGATGCCTCCACAAGGGCGCGTGTACGCTCTACATCTACCTTGCCATCTACGGTAAGCACACCAAAGACAACGCCTGTAGCTCCAGCTTTGCGGGCGTGGTCTATATCCCCCAGCATGGTCTTAAACTCGTCATCCGAGTATAGGAAGTCGCCACCACGAGGGCGTATCATCACACTTAGGTCAAGACCCTTAATCTCGGCAACACGCTCAATAGTCGCAACCGAAGGTGTCACACCACCCTCGGCTGGTGAGGCGCATAGTTCCACACGATTAACGCCCAATTTTGCCGCTATTTGGCACGCCTCCACAGAGTAGGCACAAAGTTCTGTCTTTATCATATCTATTATTTATAATTGCTCGCTGTCTATAAGTTTGTTAAGTACCGCATATACCGTAAGACCTGCCACAGAGCGTATGCCCGTCTTGTGTACAATGTTTTTGCGGTGTGATATTACGGTGTGTGGCGATATGTTTAGCTCGGAGGCTATCTCCTTATTAGTCAGACCTCGTGCCACGAGGATAAGCACATCGCGCTCACGCTCCGAGAGTTCATGGCTATCGCTGTAGCTACGCTCTGCAGGGGCTGTGATGGTATCGTTCAGTGTGCGCTCTATATCCTCAGCCGAGAAGTGGATTGTCACTATGGCGTTAAACCTGCGAAGTATATCCTCGCCATAGAGTGCGCTCTGAATACCTACAACGGCAATATCATCCAATTCGCTACACTCCTCCAATTGGCGATATAGGGCAACCGACGCAAAAACAATATCCACCCGTCCCGCAGCTATATGGGGTATTACCTCACCTATGCTACGATATATACCCACGACCTCTGCAGAGGCTGTGCGACCCAATATTGTGGCCATGCCCTCGGCAATCACGGGAGCTATCTCCACTATGGCAACTCTCTGTCGTTTCATAGCCTGCCTATTTTTTTTGTAGATACTTGTCCACAAGGGGCTTTAATATGTAACGCTCCACGCTGTTGTGACGGCGTAGGTCATCGCGCAGGGCGTATATATGCTCAAGGGTCACTATGCGGAGTTTTGTTGGGGCATCTTCAGGCAGGCTCTTGAAGATGAGCGATGCTATGTCGTTCGATCTGTCGTCAATATCGGCATGAGGCACATCAAGTATGCTGAGGTCTGCCTTGCCGGTTGAAGCGCTGTCAATGATGCTGAAAAGATGCTCCTCCTCTTCGAGAAAATGGTTGACGATATACTCCATGTAGTCGTCATAGAAGCGGCGCAACATGCTACGCGAGAGAGCGTCGCAATGCTCCAAAATCTCCTGCAGATGCTCCGAGGTGTGTGGTAACATCTTCTCGGCATAGTAGCGGTGTGATGCACGCAGATAGCTTATAACCTCAGGGAGGATATCTTCGCTTAGTGCCTCAGTATCGGGGCGAAAACCCTCCGAGGCGTGTATCGAACAGAGGGCTAAGAATAGCTCTGTGGTGTAACCCTCGCGCTCGCACATCTCCGCAACAGATATATCACCAAAAGGCAGGCGGATATCAAGACGCGAGAATATAGATAGTACCGAGGGTGCGCGCTCCACCAACTCAAAGATCTTCATCTGGGGTGATAGCGGTGCCAAGTATGCTCTATTTATGCTTTTATTCATTGATTATCATGTTATATTCCTAACGCACAAAGATAGCTATAATTTTCCAACATCGCAAATCCCCATAATAGGGGATATGCGGAGATGATTTTCCCAAAAATAGGCTATTGCCCACTTTGAAAAAAGCCCCCATCTTTGCACCATGAAAATTGAGCTATGCCCCACGGGGTTACAGCTATGACGATATATATATCTTTTAGTTTTTATTGGGTGCTCCTTCGGGAGGTTGGGCTTGTTCTTCGGGGCAAGCCTTTTTTTTGGGAATGGTGTCCCGCTCGGAAAAAGTATATAAGAAAAAAGTGAGGCAGGTTTAATTACTCGTGGTGATATGGCTCGTTCTTCAATATTGTAAATGCTCGGTATAGTTGCTCGGTGAAAATGGCACGGACAATCTGGTGCGAGAAGGTCATCTTCGATAGCGAGAGTTTACTATTGGCACGCTGATAAACGACATCTGAGAAACCATAGGGACCACCTATAACAAAGACAAGGCGCTTGGTACCTGCCAACATACGGCGTTGGATAAGCTCGGCAAACTCAATAGAACGAAGTTCCAAGCCATGCTCATCAAGAAGTGTAAGGTGGTCGGAGTCGTTGATTAGCTTGAGTATAGCCTCGCCCTCAAGGCGTTTCTGCTCAGCCTCGGAGAGCTTCTTGGTGTTACGAACATCCGCGATGGTTGTTATGGCAAAACGCACATAGTGGTTAAGACGCTTGGTGTACATCGTAACAAGCGTCTCGACCTCCTTCATATCGGTCTTGCCAACAACTATAAGCTCAATATTCATCTATACTACAAGGCTTTAGGGCGCATGATAGCTACAAGTGTTCCGTTGGATAGGAGTATCATATTCTCGGCATCCATCTCGTAGTGTGTCACACCCTCAATCATATCGTAGTAGGCATTCTCCGCCTCAAAGTCGGGGCAAAGCATGCGCGTCGAGCCAAAGCTCTCAAAGCTAAGTGCGCGTGTAGGTGTTAGCTTATATGTTGCTGTGAAGCGATTGCAGTCACCCTGACCCGTCACAGTGCCGTTGTCGTGCAGAAGAAGAGTATAGCTATCACCCTCAGCCTTAACATCCCTACCCATAATCTGCACAAGTTGCCACTCTGTACCCACGAGAGGTTTTTCCAACTTTGCACGCTTACGGCAGTCGCAACAACCCACTGCAACCAAGACAAAACATATCGAAAAGAAAAATAAAAAGGCTCGTTTCATACAATTTTCTAAATTATAGCTATCTTTGTAGTCGCAACAAAGATAATACAAAACTATTAAACTTTATAAAAAATGAAAAAAGTTATCGCATCTCCATTGGCACCTAAGGCTGTAGGTCCATATTCACAGGCTATCGCGCACGACGCAACACTTTACATCTCTGGTCAGCTACCTATTGACGGTGCAACAGGTAAGATGGCTGAGGGCGTAGAGGCTCAGACACGCCAAGCACTCACAAACCTCGGTTATATCCTTGAGGAGGCTGGCTACTCATTCAACGATGTTGCTAAGACAACCGTCTTGTTGGCTGATATCGCTGACTTTGGCGCAATGAACGCTATCTATGCTGAGTTCTTCACAGGCGATAAGCCAGCGCGTATCTGCTATCAGGTTGCAGCATTGCCTATGGGCGCATTGGTTGAGATTGACGCTATTGCTATTAAGTAATCAACCAGATTTTGTTGAATAAAAAGATGTTGGGTGGCTTTTTTAATTTTTAGCCACCCAATATCGTTTGTTCAGCCTCATATTTTTTTGCGCTCCAACTGATGGCTTACACTCTCTCTATCCGCCAGCCCTCTTACACTTGTAGCCCGCCTTTTGAAGAAGTTCGAGGACTCTGTCGCGGTGGTCACCCTGAATAATAATCTCGCCATCCTTAGTTGTACCACCGACACCGCAACTCTTCTTTAACTCCTTACCAAGCGTTGCAAGGTCTTCGTTTGAGCCTACAAAACCACGCACCACGGTAGCCACACGACCACCCTTAAGTCTATCGAGCCATATCTTTAAGTTCTGCTTCGATGGCTCCAAGCTTGCAACCTCATTGTCACCATCTGTATCATACTCAAAGTTGGGGTTTGTCGAAAAGACAACACCTAATCTATCTTTCCAATCGCTTGCCATATCAATAAAAACTATCTATTATGCTTCAAAGTTACGAAAAAGTTTGTAACTTTACGCTATGAACGATAAGAAACGCAATAGAAGAGGTGGCGACCCCACCCGTTACAACCCACACAAGTTACCAGATATTCTGCCTCCTGAGGATGACAGATATCTGGTTCATGTCTATGTTGAGGGGTATGAGGATGTGGCTTTTTGGCGCGGTATATTCGACCACTTCAAGAATCCATATCTGCGTTTCGAGATATCGGTACCCAATCGCGACGACCTGCCAAAGGGTAAGCAGGTGCTTATGTCTATGGTGGGTAAAACCGACAAGGATAGTGTACTACTGTGTGTAGACTCCGATTTTGATTACCTCTTTGATGGTGCTACAGAGCAGTCGGCAAAGTTGCTCGGTGCAGGAAATATGTTTCACACCTACACCTACGCTACGGAGAACTACCTATGCTACGCCCCATCGCTACATAATGTCTGTGTGAAGGCCACAAAGAACGACACCCGCATCTTCGACTTTGTGCGCTTTATGGCGGAGTACTCAAAAACTATATACCCGCTGTTTCTATGGTATATCTACTCGGCATTGCACCACACTGAAAAACTCTTTACACTCGCTGAGTTTCGTGCCTCGGTGCGTCTCGGATATGTCGATATACGCCAAAATGGCGAGTACACCTTAGCATGGCTACAGCGCAATGTGGAGCGCAGATACGAGGCTCTTCAAAGAGATAACACCGAGATTATAAATGAGGTTGAAAAACTCGCTTTGGAGCTTGAAACAAGAGGTGTTTCAGCCGAGAACTGCTACCTTTATATGCATGGTCATACACTTATGGATCATGTAGTTATGCCTCTACTTACATCTGTATGTGATAAGCTTAGACAACTCTCGGTTGCCAAGATACACAACTCAAAAGTTGAGGGTGTAGCTCTAAAAAACGAACTTCAAAACTACACTAATACACTACGCTCAATCAGGGATGTGTTGCTCGATAATGAGAACTACACAGACTCTCCACTATATAAGCAGCTAAGGGATGATATTCAGCACTATTTAGATACGATGATTACGCGCATCAAAGCTAACACCCCACCACCCGTAGTGCTAAGGTGTAACTTTGAGCCGTAGCCATTCACTCTGCTCATAGTGATTAGTTTCTAACCTTCAATCTCTCCCAGACAAAGCGAGGAATAAGGTGCCAGAGGCCCACAAGAAGCTTAAAACGCCAATCGAAGATAAGGACTCTTCTCTTGTGTTTTATTCCACGATAGATATGTTGTGCTGCGCTCTGCGCGCTAATAAGCATGGGGTAGTGTTTCTCTGGGTTGAGTATGGCAGTCTTCACAAATCCGGGGCGTATATCTGTAAACTTGGCAGGTATGGACTCCATAGAACACAATTGCGACAAGGCGGTTATATACTCACTCTGCATAGCCTTGGATGCCGAGTATGCAGGTGCTGAACCTAAGCCTCGTGTTCCTGCCACAGAGGTTATAACTGCGATATGTGCCTTATGCTTTTTATCATACTCGCCACTACTACGCACAAAGTTTACAAAGTGGTCGACAACACGCACCATACCCTCACAATTTGTGCGAATAATATCCAACTCCTTCTCTATATCAAGTTGTGGGTTTTGACCACCAATTCCCGAAGCATAGAAGAGTAGATCGGGAGCGCCAAACTCCGATATTAACCTATCAAGTGTGGTTGTAGCCTCCACCTTGGTTACATCCATAGCCATAGTCATCACCCTATCTGCACCATACATAACCCTAAGTTCATCTAAAGCATCTGTACGGCGCGCAGTAATAGCCACACGCCACCCCTTCTCGACAAGGAGCGACGCTACAGCACGACCAATACCCGATGAGGCACCTATAACTATAGCTCGTTTCATATAATAAATAACTTACCCGCTAACTAAAACACTAACAGATTAATAAGTAAAAACTTAAATAATAATATAATGTTAAAGTTATAAAAAACATACCCGCTAACTAAAACTCTGCATCTCGATAAGGTGGGCGTATAATCCACCCTTATCCAAAAGTTCCTTATGTGTACCCTCCTCAACGATGCGACCCTCATCGATGACATAGATACGGTCGGCGTTATAGATAGTGCTTAGGCGATGGGCAATAACCACAGATGTACGACCCTTTAACAGGTTAGTTAGGGCATCCTGAACAAGTTTTTCGCTCTCTGTATCAAGAGCCGAGGTAGCCTCATCAAGGATTAAGATTTCAGGGTTCTTCAACACTGCACGGGCGATGCTTAGACGCTGACGCTGACCGCCCGAAAGTTTTGCACCACGATCGCCAATATTTGTATCATAACCCTCGGGACTCTCCATAATAAAACCATGGGCATTAGCTATCTTCGAGGCCTCAACAACCTCATCATGCGTAGCTGTAGGGCGACCCATAAGGATATTACCCTCGATGCTATCGTTAAAGAGTACTGTCTCCTGCGATACGATACTCATCTTGGCACGCAAAGACTCCTGCTTATAATCCTTAACCGAGATACCATCGAATAGCACTTCTCCAGAGTCTACATCATAGAAGCGAGGTATAAGTTCGCTTAGTGTCGACTTACCACCACCCGATGGACCTACCAAAGCTACGGTCTGACCACGCTTAATCTTGATGTTTACGCCATTTATAATCTTGCGGTCATCCTCGTATGAGAACTCCACATTGCGAAGCTCTATCGAATCTTTCAGACCCTCAAACTCCTTGGCATCCTCCTTATCCTTAACCTCGTTCTCTGCATCTATAAGTGTAAAGATACGCTCACCTGCAGCCACACCCTGATTGATGTTAGCAAACTGATCTATAAACGAGCGTAGGGGGCGTGTTATCTGCGAGAATGCCGCCACGAAGGCAATGAAACCTGCACCTGAAACCAAACCTTTCTCCACAAGTGAGCCACCAAATACTAAGATAACAGCTACGGCTGTGATACCAAGGAACTCACTCATAGGCGATGCCAACTGCTGACTACGCGCCATGGAGATAAAGAGGCGCGACATATCGGCATTTATCTTCTTAAACTTATCAATGATGAAGTTTGTGGCGTTATAACCTTTTACTATCTTCATACCCGATAGTGACTCCTCGGTGACAGATACAAGGTCTGCCATACGCTCCTGACCACGCTTTGCAGGGTGGCGTAGGCGTTTAACTACACGACCTATCAAGAGACCTACAATAGGTAGGAAGATGATTGCAAACAAGGATAGCTGCCACGAAATACCTATCATCAAGGTCATATAACCAATAATAAGCAATGGGTCACGAAAGGCAACTTGCAAGGTGTTTGTTATACAGTATCTCACCACAGTAACATCCTGTGTAATCTTTGACATTATATCACCCTTACGCTGGTTACTGAAGTAGCCAACATTCATATTCGCAACATGCGAGAACATCTCGTTACGAATACGACACATGGTGTTGACTCTCAGACACTCAACTGTCATAGCTGCAGCGTAACGGAAGAGGTTACTAAAGAAGTTCATAGCTATTGTCACACCACCAAGCATAGCAAGGAACTTCATCTGCACAAACTCCTCTCCGAAGAACATTGTGTAGATATAGGACAGAATAGTATTAAAACCAGCCTCATTAATTTCGATATGTGGCAGTGTATATATAGGTGTAAATATAAAGCCACCATCTGCCGTAAACATAGCGTTGAGGATAGGGATAATCATTGCATAGTTAAAGGTATTGAACACCGCGTGCAATGCTGCAAAGATAAAGTATGGTATAGCGTAACGACTTAGTGGTTTTGCAAAACCAAGTAGTCGAAAATAGGTTTTTAACATATTATTTGACTTTTATTTGCTATCTATAGGGATATTTTATAATAATCCATCCTTGGCATACTCCTTAATGGATGCCTCGAAGTGTTTTATTGTCTCTTGCATCGAAACAAAAGACTTACCACCTGCAGCGTTCTTATGACCACCGCCATGGAAGTATCGCTGAGCAAAGATATTAACATCTATATCACCACGCGAGCGTAGTGACACACGAATAAAGTCGTTATGCTCGGTGAACATAGCCGATAGTTTCATCTTCTTTATTGTAAGCGGATAGTTCACAAAACCCTCAGAGTCTCCCTGCTGGAACCAAAAACGCTTCATCTCCTCACCCGTAAGAGACATGTGTGCTACAGTTCCGTTGTGGAAAATTTTCATCTTTTTGTTTATCACATAGCCGAAAAGACGCGCACGACCCTCCGTAAAGGAGTTATATACATGGTTATGTATTGTAGGCACATGAATACCTGTGTTAACTAATACCGATACTACACGGAAAAGGTCAGGTGTGAGTGTCGAGAAGGCAAAGTTACCTGTATCGGTCATCATACCTACAAAGAGGTTCTCAGCCATAGTTTTTGTTATAGACTCCGCACCATACAATCTCTCTATAAGGAGTGCTACGAGGTAACAGGTACTCGACGCCTCAGGATATGATATCATAAGGTCGAAATCCTCCATAGGGTCGAGGTGATGATCTATAAGTACTCGTTTTGCGTGCTGGTTCTCATCAATCACATCACTCAAACCATCCAATCGTGACATTGTATGGAAGTCTAAGCAGAAGATTATATCTGCGCTGCGTACCACATTATTGATACGACCTTCACTGTCATTTTTATATATTAGTAAAGAGTCTATATAAGGCATAAACTCCAAGTAGTATGGAAATCTACTGGGAACTATACACTCAACATTATGACCTTTACTTTTAAGTACCTCAGCCCACGCCAACGATGAACCTACAGCATCACCATCAGGGTTAGTATGTGATAGTATCACAATGTTTTGAGGTGTTTGGAGCATATTTTTAAGCTCCTCTAATTTACTATTAGCTATCTGCATATAAAAATATTCAGCCTTAAATTATGCAAATATACGAAAAAGAATTTAGTTTTCATCACTTAGGGCGTTGTTTGTTGCAGAAAGATGGTTGCAGAGGGGAGGTAAGGGGTGAGAGTTTATAGGGATTATTAGAGTTATTAAGGAGTTTATTGGATTTAGTGAGTTTAGTGAAAATTCTCTATCAATCACCGTTAATCACTTAATTCACCTTTACCCCCACAAAACTTTCAACATTATATTTTTATTTTTTTATACTTTATATATATAAATAATAAATCAAAATAATAATAATAGTTGTTGATTGTGTTAATAACTATTTTTGATTTGTTTAATTAACATTTTATTGTGTGTATTGATGATTTTATATTTTTATAAATTATTAAAAATCAGATATAAAGAAAAACAATAAACAATTGTTAATATCTTTTA
>JAFXBB010000026.1 GCA_017521945.1 Alistipes sp.
CGTACTCTCCATAGAGCCTGTAGGGATGACATACATCTGAAACCAGTAGAACTGTATGAGCGATGCCACGACCGTTGCAAAGAGTATAGAGTGTACCCAGCTATATAGCCATATATAGGTCTTGGATTGACTGCGCATCTCCTCCCACAGAGCATACGCCATAACAACTGCAAAGGTCAACAAAAATGGGGTATTCCACTTAAAGAGTAACATGTGGACAATAACACCTACGACCACCGCAAAGACCAAAGCGCACCACACTGCCCACACAACACGCCACCATGAGTGCTGCTTATACATCCTCTCATGCCAACGGCGGATATTGTGACCGATGTAGTGGTCGTAGATTATTGGTAAAGTGATAAATAGCGACCACCACGCTCCATACCATACTGCAAAGCCCGAAATTATGGCAGCAACAAATATTGCCACAGTCCAAGGGCTTGCCACTATCTCCTTAATACGCTGCAAAAACTTTTTCATCACTCCTCTACAAAAGGTTATCCATAGTGTGTACGCCACGCTTATCGGCAAGATACTCGCCAGCCAAAACTGCACCCATGGCCAACGCTCGGCGGTTGGTTATCGAGTGCTTTAGCTCGATAAAGTCATCGGGCGAAGTATAGGTTATAGTGTGAATACCCGGCACCATACCCTCGCGCAACGACTCAATCTCAAGCTCCTCAGGTGTGTTAGGTGTATTATTCACCCAGCTTGTCTTGCGGTCAAGCTTTTCGATAATACCCTCAGCCAAAGTTATAGCCGTACCACTTGGGGCATCCTTCTTCCACATATGGTGAGTCTCCTCAATACGAACATCATACTGCGAGTAGGGGTTCATCAACTCAGCCATGTGACGATTAAGACGGAACATCATATTCACGCCAATAGAGAAGTTCGAGGCGTAGAAGAGCGCACCGCCCATCTCTGCCAATCGCTCCATCTCACCCAAACGAGCAAGCCAGCCCGTGGTGCCACACACTACCCTGCCACCAGCCTCCAAGATGGTTTTGAGGTTATTTGGTGCGGTATCGGGCGTTGTAATCTCAAATGCCACATCCACCTTTTTAATATTCTCAGCTGTTAGCTCAGAGGCATTTGCCTCGTCGATGATAAACTCTACACTATGACCACGCTCAACAAGAATTCGCTCAATCTCGCGTCCCATCTTACCATAGCCAATTATTGCACATTTCATATATTACCTACATTAAAATAATAACGCGGTAAAGGTACAAAAAATTTTGCAACATATCCTCATAAATAATCCATATTTTCACTACCTTTGGCATCTCAATTTATAGATATGAAAAGAATTATTAAACATAACATAGCTCTTATTGTGATAATGTTGCTTATGGCAACTACTACTGAGGCAAAGAGCCCCCTTTCGAAGGCCGTCACCGATTCCATAAATATTGCACTGCAAAACATTACACTTCAAGAGGTTGCGGGCAGCTATGCAAAGGTTAAAAGCACAAAGGTACGCGGAGGAGGCAAGCGAGGAACGATAGAGATTTACACCTCGGCGGAATTGTCCTACTACCCTATGCGACCTGAGAGTATTGAGCGCATCTACAACGATGTGCGCAAGGCCCTACCAGAGAAGTATCGCGGCTACTTGCTAAAGATATACTCTTCGGGGGTGCTTATCGAAAATCTCATACCTCAATACTACACCAATCACAAGGAGCAGAGAGGTTTTACAAATCGAAGCGAAACCCCGCTAATAACACGCCGCAGCTCAATATCACAACCCACCAAAGGACTCAACAACCGACACATAGCCCTATGGCAGAGTCACGGTAGATATTTCAAGCAGGATATAGACGAGTGGAGCTGGCAGCGTTCGATGCTATGGGAGACCGTAGAGGATTTATATACACAGAGTTATGTACTTCCATACCTTGTTCCAATGCTTGAGCGTAGTGGTGCAAATGTTCTTCTTCCAAGGGAGCGTAGCACTCGCACAGAGGAGCTTATAATAGACAACGACGAGGGCATCAACACAACTATCTATAAGGAGATGAATGGCAAAGAGAGCTGGCACGATTGCAGTGTCGGTTTTGCTCATCTGCATGAGAGCTACCCTACGGGACATAACCCATTTATGGATGGCACATCGCGCATGGTAAAGAGTACATCTAATGCCTCAGAAGTATCTACCGCTACATGGGGTGGAACAATCGAACGCAGTGGCATCTACTCGCTCTATGTATCATACACCACAACCGATAAATCTGTTACTGATGCGCACTACACCATCCACGCGTCGGGTGGCGACAGGCAGCTTACGGTTAACCAACAGATGGGTGGCGCGATGTGGGTATGTCTTGGCGATTACTACTTCGACGAAGGTACACACGATGCACTTGTTACACTAAGCAACTACTCTCAGTGTAAGGGAGTTATAACAGCTGATGCAGTCAAGATTGGCGGCGGCATGGGAAATATCTGTCGCAGTGTGCATGACACTCTAAGGGTTGAGGATGGCATATATGAGCAGCGTGTAAGTGGCTATCCCCGCTTTACCGAGGGTGCGAGATATTGGTTACAGTGGTCTGGTTTCTCTACGGATGTATATGCCCCAAAGGAGCATCTGGACGACTATAAGGAGGACTATATGTCGCGCGCACACTGGGTAAATGCTCTTATGGGTGGCTCCGAAAGGTTAGAGGATGAAGAGGGTAAAAATATCCCCATAGACCTCGCCTTCGCATTCCACTCCGATGCTGGTGTGCGCCTCAACGACGATATCATCGGCACGCTCGGCATATACTCTACAAAGGAGAATAAGGGGAGGTTTGAGAGCAAGGAGCTTTCGCGCCTTCGCTCGCGCGACCTTACCGACTTGGTTATGAGTGAGATAGTCAATGATATAAGAGTCAAATATGAGCCTCGCTGGACACGCCGAGGTATGTGGGACAGAGCATACTATGAGGCACGCATACCCTCATGTCCTACAATGCTCCTTGAGTTACTCTCACACCAGAACTTTGCCGATATGCGCTATGGTCTTGACCCATCGTTCCGCTTCGATGTGAGCCGCGCGATATATAAGGGCATACTACGCTATCTATCAAGCCAATACAAAACCGACTATATTGTTCATCCACTCCCTGTAAATAGCTTTGCAGTGGAGCTTTCGGGGGATATTGCGCACCTTAGTTGGAGTCCTACGGTGGATGAGTTGGAGCCTACAGCCACACCAGACTACTATATATTATACACGCGCGTGGATGGTGGCGGCTTCGACTGCGGTAGGCGCATAGATTCAACATCGGCACTTGTTAAGCAGGAGAGCGACAAGATATATAGCTATCGCATTACAGCTGTCAACGAGGGTGGCGAGAGTTTTGACTCTGAGACACTCTCTGCCTGTATAACCTCTGAGAACAAGGGTCACATCATGATTATCAACGGCTTTGAGCGTGTATCTGCTCCTATGAGCGTTCAAGGCGACTCGATAGCGGGATTTTACAACCGCTACGATAGTGGCGCAGCATACCTACAGGATATATCCTTTATTGGCGAACAGACGATCTTCGATAGGAGGCTTTCGCGCTCCGAGAATGACAACTACGCACTCGGCACCTGCTACAACGACTACGAGACTATGGTTATCGCGGGCAATAGCTTCGACTATCCAGCCCTTCATGGCGAGGATATTATGAAGGCGGGCTACTCCTTCTCATCCTCATCAGTAAAGGCTGTGGAGCGTGGTGATATCAACCTTAAGAGATATAATGCTATAGACTTAATACTTGGCAAACAGCGAACAATAGCCATAGGGCGTGGTGCTATGGGCTATCGCTACGAGGCTATGAGCGAGTCGCTACAGCGCGCCGTGAGGGACTACACAACATCTGGCGGAGGTGTAATGATAAGTGGCAGCTTCCTTCTTAGTGACCTATGGCACTCACCTGAGGCTACAGAGAACGATAGAGCCTTTGCCGAGGAGGTGCTAAAGGTTAAATTTGGTGGCACACCAGCATCGCGCAACGGCAAGATTAACTCCAAACCCACACAGTTCGCGCATAGGCGAATAGAGTTCACATTCAACACCGAACTGTCGGAGGAGATCTACTCGGTAGAGTCGCCAGAGGTTGTAAGGGCGTGTGGTAGTGGATGTATCAATGCGCTCCAATACGCAAATACACAAGAGACTGCAGCTGTGGCATATAAAGGCGACTACAGCACTTTTGTTATGGGTTTCCCATACGAAACTATCACAAATGGTGCAGAGCGCGAGAAACTTATGTCGGATATATTAACCTGGATTATAAAGTAGTATGACGACCCAAACACTTAAAAGTATCTTAATGCCTGTGGCAATGGTCGTAGGGGCAATACTTTGTCGTCCATTAGCCACTCTTGAGGCGTGGACGGGAGGAACGCTTACCCCAACACTTATCGCGGCGATGTTGTTTATCACCTTCTGCAAGGTTGATATACGCGCTATGCGCCTAAGCACCATACATATATGGATGCTTGCAGTTCAGTTCATAGGCTCCATTGCCGTGTATCATATCATGGAGCCGCTATTTGGAGAGATTATCGCCGAGGGTGCTTTGATATGCGTTCTTGCCCCTATAGCCATGGCAGCTGTAGTTATTGGCGGCATGCTCGGTGCAAATGTGACCACAATGGTGACCTACAGCCTTATATGCAACTTAGCCACAGCACTTATAGCGCCCTTGATACTCCATAGCTATGGTAACGGCACATGCACCTTTGCTGAGATTATCGGTCGCGTAGCACCTACTCTCTTAGCTCCATTTGTCGTGGCACAGCTACTACGATGGATAAAACCTAAGGTTGCTGAGTGGTTTTCGGCGCACTCATCCATATCCTTCTACCTATGGCTTGTATCACTTATATTGGTATTGGGTCGCACTACGGCGTTTATCATTGACACCGAGGCAGATATCATTATCGAGATAGGTCTTGCCATTGTTGCCCTCGCATTGTGTCTTACACAGTTCAGCATAGGTCGAGTGCTTGGTCGTATGCTGGGTGACACCGTTGCAGGTGGACAGTCAGTGGGTCAGAAAAATACAATCCTCGCGGTGTGGATGTCGCTTAACTTCCTCAACCCCATCGCCTCAATAGCACCTACAGCATATATCATCTGGCAGAATTTTGTGAATAGCTACCAGATATATCGCCACGAAAGAGAAAAAAGATAGCCAAAGAGTAATTTTACAAACCTGCACTACTCAAGTTATTGAATATAATGATATAGCCTTTTTCTCAATATCACTCATACTTGAGTTGAGCAGTCACTAAATAAAAAAAGCATTAGCAATCAGATGATTACCAATGCCTTACCATAGTCGGGATGACAGGATTTGAACCTGCGACCACACGCCCCCCAGACGCGTACTCTAACCGGGCTGAGCTACATCCCGTAAAATTACAGGTGCAAAGATAGCGATTATTTTTGTTTTAATGCACTTTTATCTCAAAAAAAGCATACCTTTGCACTATGCTTTTGAAATTGAGATTTACAACATATTTTATCGCATTTATCGCACTCATAAGTTGCAGTGGCACAACTACAAACAACGCCGACCGCTTTGATGATACGATATACTCACCCAAGTACGCATCAGGCTATATAATAGAGAGTGACGACAACGGTAACACTCTTATCCGCATCACCAGACCTTGGCAGGGCGAGGCTATCACTGAGCAGACTCTCGCCATATTTGGTAGCGATGAGCAGGCTAAGGGTTACAAGGGTCAATATATCGTTGGTCACGCCTCACGCATAGTCTGCATGTCATCGAGTCATATAGCCATGCTTGATGCCATAGGTATGAGCGAGAGCGTTGTGGGTGTTTCAGGCAAGCAATATATCCTCAACCCAATGATTAGCACCAACCCAGAGATTAAGGATATAGGCTACGACAGCAATATCGACTACGAGGCGTTGTTATCTCTAAGTCCAGATGTTGTGTTGATGTACGGCATCACCGCCGAGAATAGTGCTGTGACTGCAAAGTTCAAGGAGCTAAGCATTCCCTATCTCTATCTTGGCGACTACACTGAACAATCACCTCTTGGCAAGGCTGAGTGGGTAGTGGCTATAGGTGAGATTGCGGGATGTAGAGCCTATGCAGAGGAGGTATTTCAGGGCATAGAGGAGCGATATAACGCCACAAAGGCGAGCGTTGTCGTGGAGTCAAGACCCAAGGTAATGTTCAACCTTCCATATCAGGATGTGTGGTATATGCCATCTGATAGCAGCTATATGGTGCGTCTTTTGGAGGATGCAGGCGGAGAGTACATCTATAAAGGCATGAACACCACCGAAGGCTCCAAGGCTATAAGCCTTGAGGAGGCATTACTCCTTGTAAACAGCGCTGATATATGGCTCAATCCCTCACAAGTAACAACTCTTGAGGAGTTACGCGCCTCTGCACCACACTTTGCTACAAGTCCCGTGGTCAAGCGTGGCGATGTATACAACAACAACCGCATACGCACGCCACAGGGTGGTAGTGATTTTTGGGAGTCGGCTATTGTTCGACCCGATGTAGTGTTGAGTGATTTGGCGGCTATTATGCGTGGCGAAGAGGATAACCTCTACTACCATCACAAACTTAACTAAGATGAAGCGAGAGAATATCATACACCCCGTACTCTTTGCACTACTTGGCATCGCAATTGTGGGATTGATTATTGCCGACCTGCTTACAGGTACAACAGCGATACCTATTGAGCAGGTGTGGGCAACACTTATGGGTCGAGCTACAGATGCAAGCCATGCGACCATAATCCTCAAAATGCGCCTTCCGAAAGTCATTGTGGCTGCGGCTGCTGGCATGGCACTATCAGCCAGCGGACTACAGATGCAGACCCTCTTTCGCAATCCATTGGCAGGTCCCTATGTGCTTGGCATAAACTCTGGTGCAAGCCTTGGTGTAGCACTCTTTACCCTCGCTACCCCACTTCTTGGCATCGCCACATCATCATGGCTAAGGATGTTTGGCACAACGGGCATGGCATGGATAGGCTCGGCGCTGATACTTCTGCTTGTCATGTCGCTATCTCGCCGAATACGCAACATCAATGTCATCCTAATCATCGGCATGATGCTCTCCTCTGCGATATCTGCCGTTGTAGGTATTCTCCAATATATGGGCACAGATGAGTCGCTGAAGGCCTTTGTGGTGTGGACTATGGGTTCGGTGGCAACGGTTACTGTAGAGCAACTATATATACTTGTACCTGTGGTTATGATCGGTATTTTACTCTCGATTGTAGCCATAAAGCCTCTTAACATACTACTTCTTGGTGATGCATACGCCGAGACAATGGGACTCAATCTCAGACGCTCGCGTATCATTATCTTCCTCTCCACAACGCTTCTTGCAGGCTCTGTGACGGCCTTTTGCGGTCCTATAGGATTTATAGGTCTTGCCATGCCGCACCTTGCACGCATGACCTTCCGTACAGCAGATCATCGCACACTTATGCCTGCAGCGATACTATGGGGTGCCGTATCAATGCTACTCTGCACACTGCTTTGTGATATCGTGGCACGCAGTGGCATGATGCTTCCTGTAAACACCATAACTTCACTACTTGGAATACCTATCATCATATATGTCGTACTTCGTAACAGCCACCGCCAATGATACGATTAGATAATATAACTATCTCATTTGGTAGCCGCACCCTTATTGCTGATGCCTCGGCTCACTTCAAAGCGGGCGAGATGGTGGCACTTCTCGGCAGAAACGGCACGGGCAAGTCTACGCTGCTACGCGCAATTGTAGGTCTTGGTAGCGTGCAGGGGGGCGATATATATATTGCAGATAAGAGACTTCGTAGTCTAAGTGCTGCCGAGCGCGCTGGGCTTATAGCCTTTGTCAATACTGAGCGTGTGGATGTTGATGCCCTTACAGTGCGCGAACTTGTCGCCATAGGTCGCTCACCATACACCAATTGGATGGGAAGGCTCACTGATGAGGATAGAAGAAAAGTGGAGGAGGCAATGCAGAAGGTGGGTATTACTGCATTTGCCGAGCGCAGAGTTGAGACCCTGTCGGATGGAGAGTGTCAGCGCGCTATGATAGCCCGCGCCTTAGCTCAGGAGACACCGATCATACTCCTTGACGAGCCTACATCTTTCCTCGACCTACCTAACCGCTATGAGCTATGCCGCCTGCTTGGAGAGCTTGCCCATAAGGAGGGCAAATGCATACTCTTCTCGACACATGAACTCGATATCGCGCTGTCGCTTGCAGACAGTATTGCTCTTGTAGATACACCCCGTTTGGTGCATCTACCTACACAGGAGATGGTATCATCAGGCAATATCGAACGACTCTTTAATAGTGATGCTGTGTCGTTTGATGCCATATCTGGAGCAATACGGCTACGACGCTAATTTTTGAGTTTTTTCTGCTAATCGAGGCACTTTTTTTGGTCGAACCTATTGTCAAATAGATTTTTTTGTTTACCTTTGCACCGCTAAATTGCTTGGTAAAAACTGGGCATTAGTGGTAAGGTCCGTTCGTCTATCGGTTAGGACACAAGATTTTCATTCTTGAAAGACGAGTTCGACTCTCGTACGGACTACACTTGGCGCGTTGCACTTATGGTGCGGTGCGTGCGGTTTAAGACTATTTCGAGGAGCGGGTCTAAGACCTATCCGAAAGCGGCTACGGCCGTAGATGATGCCCTCCGACAAGGCTGCACGAGGTGCGAAGAGTCGGAAATAGAGAAACATAAAAAGTAAAAATAATAATTATTAAAAGCTATGGCAAACCACAAGTCATCTAAGAAGAGAATTCGTCAGACCGCAACTAAGCGTGCGCACAACCGTCTTTACCACAAGACAGCTCGTAACGCTGTAAAGGCATTGCGTAACACTACAGAGCGTAGCGCAGCAGAGGCATTGCTTCCAAAGGTAAGCTCAATGTTGGATAAGCTTGCAAAGACAAACATCATCCACAAGAACAAGGCAGCTAACCTTAAGAGCTCACTCGCTTTGCATGTAAACGCATTGTAATTGAAATCTCTTTTACAAAATAGACACCCCGAAGGTCAACGCCTTTGGGGTTTTCTATTTTATGGGCTAATTGGGCAAATAGTAGATAAATTTTGAAGCTGGTCGCAGTTGGGCAAAGCGGAGTTTACTTGGGGTAAATGAGCATTTGAACAACAAGCCAGATGCCAAAAGAGCTGAGCATATAATTTTGCAATTATTGCTTAACGATTATCAGCTTCGAGGTATCATAACCTCGTTTTTGTGCTATCGCTAAGATATCATCCATAACACTCTGCGGTAGCTTAGGCTCACGAGCAAGTATCCATAGATATTTTGGGGACTTACTGCCTACTAAAGCCCACTCATAGTTATCGCCTAATGCGAGGATGTTGTAGTCTGAGTAGAAGAAGAGGAAGAAGGAGACACGAAGTTGCCCGGGTGCATCACCCATCTTTGCTTTACCTACAGAGACCTTATGCTTGCCATTCTTGGCATTCACCCCGCTATTCTCCACACGAATCTTTCCATTCGAGAGGAGAGTATACTGCGCCTGACAATACTCCATATCTCGCTCAAAGCTATGGTCAAAGCGGGCCAACTCATACCAGCGTCCCATATAACGCTCTACATCCAACGACTTAATAGTCGTTGTGTTGATGGTATCCTGTGCTTTACAACTAAGTGCCATCATACAAATTGCTAAAAGTAAAGTAAACTGTTTCATACGATTTATAGCAATGCAGATACCATACCAAAAGTTGGGGAGAGATAATTATTGACATCAAACAAGACCCCGAGGAGTGGTGTCGTAACGACACATCTACTACAACATCCTTTTGCAAGAAAGAGCGTCTGAAGTGATGAAAAGTCAATTCTTTTTCTTATCTTTGTGTTATCCTTATAGCAAACAATTAAAACA
>JAFXBB010000004.1 GCA_017521945.1 Alistipes sp.
AGAAGTACTTTGAGTTGATTATGGAGTGTGCGGGTATCGGTATCGTTACCGTGATGGAGAACGGCACGGTAGCGCAGACCAACACGAAGGCGCTCCGCATTGTGGGTATGGAGCGACTGAACCATATCGACCAGCTGCGAATACTGAGTGAGGAGCTTTGCGAGGCGATGCACCGTATTGAGCCAGGCGCACAGCTGACCGCACGCTTCGCCACCGAGATTGGCGACCAGAACTTGGTGCTGAGTTGCTCGGCGATGGAGTTTGAGGGTAAGCAGTTGAGGGTTATCTCTATCGGCAATATCCACGAGGAGCTTGACCGCAAGGAGGTGGAGTCGTGGGAAAAACTGACCCGCATCCTCACGCACGAAATTATGAACTCGCTTGCACCTGTAACCTCCATAAGCCATACACTGCTCTCGTCATCGGGCGATGCCGAGACTATGCGTCAGGGCTTGGAGACGATACACGCAACCTCGGACCGTCTGCTCCGCTTTGTCGATTCGTTCCGTGCCGTTACACGCATCCCTGCACCGCAGAAAGCACCGTTCTACCTCTCGGAGTTGGTGGCAGAGTCGCTGTCGCTCATACCGCACGAGGGTATCGAGGTCGAAGTGAGCATTGAGCCCGAGGATACGATGCTCTATGCCGACCGTGCGCTGATGTCGCAGGTGATGGTCAATCTCCTAAAAAACGCCACCGAAGCCCTTATGGCACAGGATTGCGACCGCAAAGTCACTATCCGCTCAACGATTGATGCGGAGGAGCGCATCCAAATCGAGATTACGAACAACGGCTTGGCTATCCCTACCGAGGTTGCCGAAAATATCTTCACGCCATTCTTTACGACCAAAACCGACGGCTCGGGCATCGGCCTTGCCGTCTCCCGCCAAATCATCCGCCTCCACGGCGGCTCCCTCCGCCTAAAACATAACGACGAGGGCAGGGTGACATTTGCTGTTGTCGTGGAGTGATCTTCGAACTGAAATTTTGATGCTGTTATGGTAATTTTATTTGTGGCAGGTATTATCGCATTGTGCGCCTTTTTGGTACTATTTCGTCCCGACCTAATCAATGTGCTGTCGGAGAACGACCTCAAAAAGATGAATCCTAAGAAGACAGGGCGAGTTGCCTTTTGGGGACTTATGACCACCGCGTTGACATTGGTGGCTCTATATCTCTGTGGCATACGCAACGAACTTGTTCCAATGTTTGTCTGCATTCCTGGTGCAATAATCACAGCAGCATTGATTATGCTATCAATACCAAATAAGTAGCGAATAACGATAATGCTAACAAAATACAACGAGGAGGGCAGGGTAACTTTTGCTGTTGTCGTGGAGTGAGCATATTTTCTCCTAAGAAAATTTGGCAAATTCGATTCGTGGGGGTAAATTTGTAGCAAAATAAACTAAAAACACTTCTTGGCTATGAGGTATATTTTATCAATTATCGGAACTCTTCTTTTAGGTTTAACATTGTCGTATGGTCAAAATATCCCTACAATCCACAATGAGCAGATTGAAAGTTCAAGCGAGTATCAAGATGGAAATGATTTCCAGAAAGATCTACTTCTATACATTGATATGCTCACCAATACACACCCTTACTACGCTGATGCAGGGCATCGTGCAAAGTTGGAGAGACACGCACGAAAGATGTATAAGGAGTGCGAAAAAATCACTGATGCAGACAAATTCAAAGTCTATCTTGCAACAATCGCTGCCTCGCTCAACGATGGACATACAGCCATATCATATTGGAGCAAACTTGATAGAATATTTCCTGTCAGGTTGGCACTCGATGGCGATGCACTGGCAATTATCGATGTAACATCCAAGGAGCAGAGTGAATTGCTTGGTAAAGAGGTGGTTGGCATCAATGGTAAGCCGCTGAAGCAAATCCTCCGAATGGCAAGAACGATTGTTAGTGCCGACAACGATGTGAACTTTGAGAATCTTGTTAAGGAGTATATGATGTTCACAGAGTTTTGGGCTCTGATGGGAATGAACGATGATGTTTTACTGCTAACCCTTGCTGATGGCAGCAACAGAGGGATACCTGCTATCAACAAAAGCGAGTTGCAGATTGCCCAATTACAAAAGAGTGTGGAGGGACGAGTTACAGCACAGCGAGGCGTACTCTTTGACTACACCAATATGAGGATGAGAGTATCTGCTATATGCAGTTCAATCAGTTTGCAGATAGGTTGACACACCCACAGTATCCCCAACTTGCGAGATTTGATGAGTTTACCCATGATATGATGGTAGAAATTAACGAGAAGGGCATCAAGACGCTTGTTGTAGACCTTCAATACAACAGCGGTGGAAACAGCATGCTGGGTGATGTGCTGCTCTCGTGGCTCTATCCCCACAAGGATACAAAACAATATGGTGCTGATGTGAGAGTGTCAGAGTTACTTTGCGCTCATTATCCTCAATATCGTGAATATACGATAGATGGCAACCCTCTTGAGATGGGCAAGATATACGACTGTATGAGTTTTGACCATAACAAAGAGTATAAGATTGACTACTCGGCACCACAAGACCCTGCCAAGTGTGTGTTCAACTTCGATAATGATAAGATTTTTAAGGGCAATGTAATCTTCATTCAGGGCAAAGATTCGTTTAGCAGTGCAACGCTACTTCTGACTTTGGCTCGTGACAATGGCATAGGCATTATCGTTGGCGAGACATCTGGAGGTCGTCCCAGCCACTATGGCGATATACTATATTGCACACTCCCCAATACCGGTACTATTGCAACAGTCAGCCACAAACATTTTGTAAGACCTAATCGTGAACAGGTTGCTGATGAATATCTTGTACCCGATGTGGTTATTGACCTAAATAACCCCGACAAAGATTTGGTGTGGGAGTGGATTATCAACAACTATGGAGCTAATAGGAATGCTCAAACGAGACAGAGAAGCGATGACGACTCTTATTTGTGGGACACTATATATCGTCCTTCAATGGATAATTAAGCAACGAAAAATGGCTTAACCCGAATTGTCGCGTTTCTAAGTATCAAAAAATGGGGGGCAGTAATGATTTCTGGTGGGGTAGTAAACCTGAATTACGACTGATTCCCCGTTCCCTCGCCAACGGAGTGACAGAGCAAAAAAAAGGAGAGCAACTCTCGTTACTCTCTCTTCAGTACCCAGAGCCGGGGTCGAAGTGCGAAGCACTAGCGCGAACACCGCGCAGCGCAGACTGCAAGTCGAGCAATAAACAATGATATTGTTCGCGCAACCGCCAATTAAGGTGAGCACCGCGGCTGTTGATGAATTGAAATAGTGGCGAGAATAAAGCGTAGCTTTGAGTAATAATGTTTGTGTTGTGACGAGTTTACTTGTTAATAAACACAAACATTATTACTTATGCACATTTGTGCAACTCGCCACTATATGCTCTCGCCATGCACAGCGAGAAACAAAAAAAGAGAGCAACTCTCGTTACTCTCTCTTCAGTACCCAGAGCCGGGGTCGAACCGGCACAGGGGTGAACCTACTGGTGTTTGAGACCAGCGCGTCTACCGATTCCGCCATCTGGGCATCAGATTTCTCTGATTTGCGTGTGCAAAGATATATATTATTTTTCTCTCTGCAAACTTTTTGTTAACTTTTTTTGAATATTTACACTCGTTAATGTGCTATGTGTTGACTATTAGCAGATTATAAACGAGTGATTAATTCTTATCATGGCACTCGTGGTGGTCGCAACACTCGCCTGAGTCCATGATAAAGCCGAGGAGGTAGCCCTTAACCACGGCATCGATATCACCCTTGCAACCGCGGATAACCTTGATGTTGTGGCTCTCAAGTTTATTCTTTGCGCCCTCACCCATATTTCCTGCGAGCATAACCTCTATGCCCATCTGCTCCATAACAGCGGCTATATTGGACTTACAACCGCAACCCTCAGGAGAGTCGAGGCGCGAGGTAGAGATAATCTCCTTATTCTCGACCTCGAAGATAGTGTAGTAGGCGCAATGACCAAAGTGGTCATCTATATGTCCGTCTCTTGTTGGAACTGCAATCTTCATAATCAATTAGTAATTAGTAATTAGTAATTAGTAATAGATAGGGAGTTTAGAGATGTGTCGCTCTAAACTCCCCAATACTTTATCCGTTCAAATTATACGGATATTTACATTGCATAGATATTACAAGTTTGGGTTAATCTTAGACCACTCCTCAATAGCAGGAACGATACCAAGAGTTACCAACTCGTCACGCATCTTGCAGAGGTGAGCGTATGAAGCGTCAAGTTTAGCAATCTCCTCGTCAGTACCTACAGGCATCTTGTATGAGCAACCGTTCTTGTCGAGTACGGTATCCATAGCCATCATGATGTGGTTGTACTTCTCGTTAGATACATAAGTACCTGCAGGGAAACGGAAAGGCTCGCCACCCATAACTGAGCGAATCATCTCAACTGAGAGGTATGATGGGCTCTGGAATGATGAACGACCACGGAGCTTGATGATAGCAGCACCGCCCTGTGTTACATCCTTCTTCATCTGCTCCCACTCCTCAGCTGGGAACTCTGCAGTGCCGATGATATCTGTAAGCTTGCGACCAGCAATCTTCACTGCGCTGCCGAATACTGCCATCTGCTCGCCATGACCGCCGTATGTTGCGCAACCCTCGATCTCAGACTGCATAACGCAGAACTTCTTTGCAAGGGCGCTCTTAAGACGAGTAGTGTCAAGACCTGCAAGGGTAGTAACCTGACCTGGCTTAAGACCTGAGTAGAGCAATGTTACAAGACCTGTAAGGTCAGCAGGGTTGAAGATGATGACAACATGCTTAACATCTGGGCAGTATGTCTTGATATTCTTACCAAGCTGCTCAGCAATCTCGCAGTTACCCTTCAACAAATCCTCACGAGTCATACCCTCCTTACGAGGAGCGCCACCAGAAGAGATGATATACTTAGCATCCTTGAAAGCCTCAGCAACATCAGTTGTTGCAGTGATGTTAACATTGTCAAAACCACTCTGACGCATCTCCTCAGCTACACCCTCAGGTGAGAATACATCGTAAAGGCAGATGTTGTTTGTAAGACCCATCATAAGGGCTGACTGTACCATGTTTGAGCCGATCATACCAGCTGCACCCACGATAACGAGCTTGTCATTTGTAAGAAAAGCCATAGTTTTACTCTGTTTTTTTAAGTTGTTTGTATAATATTGTTGTTTTGTTTATTTGTCTTATGCAAATATCCTTGCAAAATTAGAAAACATTTCAACTATATGCAAGCAAATAGCCAATTAAATTTTAGTAGTAGGGTAATACTTATATTGTATATACTACTATTTATCTTCCTTTCTTGTGATAGCGGCGCATTAGCAACGCTTCAATCAAAGCCCCGAATGAGAAATACTACAAGTATGTCCCATCCGAGGCTTTTTCATGTCAGCGTCACTACTGCACCACTCTGACAAGAAAGAGGGTCGTGGTGCTAATATATGTCTTATCACAACAAAATGCTTGCCCCGGGAATGCTCATTTCCCTCAAGTATACTTCGCTATTTTTAGGCTTTGCAACTCCAAACAACATTTATTCAACCACCTAATAGAAAGTGGGTGACTATTTTGCTTTTAGTCACCCACTCTCAAAGTGTAGAAGTTCTGTAACAATAAACGATTTTAGGTATGAGAAGCCTTAAAAAGCAATATTGTTAGATAACTTCTTAGTCTAAACCAATGGATTACATAGGGTTGTTAGCCTTGTAATCATCGATTGAAGCATACTTATTACCGTTAGCATCAACGATATTGTTAATAGTAGCACCATCCTCAATCTCAAAGTTAACAGTACCCCTTTTATTGTCTGCAACTCTTGAGAAATCTATAGTGTCAACTGTTGTACCCGCCTTGATTGTAACCTTACCAGTCTTAACACTGCTGTGATGAGGCTTGATAACATCAACTACAGCTCCATTATCAATAGTCAACTTAGCTGTGTTCCAAAGACCAATTACGCCGATATGACCGCCATTAACAAACGCCTCAGCATTGTGACCAACGCACAAGTCATAAACTACATAGTATGGAGCAAGCATGCTTGCAGGAACATCCTTAGTGTATGCAGTAGTGCCTGTGATTGTACAGTTATTCAAAGTACCCTTGCTATATACGACAACCGCTGGGGTAGCGTTGTTGTTCATAGGTATCACTTCAGCATCGATAACATTTACATTGTTAAGCTCTGTGTCATATACATTGTTAGTTGTAAGTGACCAATAGCCCATTGACAAGAAGCTCATCTCACCAGTGAATGTAGCATTGCTAAGAGTTATCTTCTCACCATTCTTAGATGATAGGATAAAGCTCATGTTGGTTGTGGTGCCATACTCGCCATGATCTACATCATTATATGAGTCCAAAGTTGATGTGAAAGTCTTGCCACCACCATCGATAGTAGCAGGCTTCTCGCTCTCGATGATATGGAAGTAGCTATCGGCATCCAAGGCTACATCGTCATAAACTACAAGGTTAAGCTCCTCGCTCTCGTTGTTCTCAACAGCTGCATTCATAGAGGCTACATCGTTAGCAAATGTAGTCTCCTCGAAGAAGATGGTTACACCCTCCTTAGCCTTAGCCATAGTCGCGTCAAGCTCCTCCTGAGAGTCAACATATACCTTAACAGTTACATTCTCGCCTACGGTGTTCTCCTCAAATGTACCCTGCTTAGCAATACGACCCA
>JAFXBB010000027.1 GCA_017521945.1 Alistipes sp.
ACCAACAAGGCGGTCGAGGACTTAACCAACATTTGGGAATATACGGTTGACACTTGGTCGGAGCAACAAGCAGACGACTATTACAATATGCTAATTGCATCGTTCGAGAAAATCACCGAGAACCCTCGACTATTTGGCTTAAAGTATGAAGAAATCGCAGAGGACCTGTACGGATATAGAGCCAATAAACATATCATCTTTTACCGCATACTTGCAGATAAAGATATACTTGTCATAAGAATCCTACATCAACGGATGGACCTAAAACATCGTGTATTGGGAGATTAGCTGAAAACACTTTCACCCTACAATAAATTTGGAATTATATACCGCTCGCCGCTCAGAAATAAATTCTAATAAAATATATCTGCGAAGCACCGCTAGAAACTACTAATGTTCTTTAAGGTTTGCGCAGAGCAAAAAAATAGATAGCTTTTGTATTTTGCTCAATAATTGTTTAACTTTGCAAAAACCAATAATTCTCATTATGTCGGAGCAAGAGTTGAAGAAATATCGTCTTACTAGTGTTGAGGAACCTACGGATGAGCAACTTGAAGCGTTGATGCACGCCGCTGGCGAGGAGGCTCGTCGTCGTGGCGCCGAGGCTGAGGCAAAATTCCGCGCTGAGTTAGAGCAGCTGGTGTCAGATAATGAAATAAACTGCAATTAAACACCATTACTAAAGCCCCTTCTTTGCCAAAGGAGGGGTTTGGGGTGGAATGTAAATATTACCGAGCCATCGGCTCACAACTGCCGCCTATACCCTCAGAATTAATTCTGAAAAAACTACTAACCCAAAGCATTAATAACCTTAATGTATAACCCCGAAATAAAACGATAGCTACGACTTGGTTTTTTTGTGAATTATTTTCTATCTTTGCATAGCATTTCCAGTACATATGTAATAACATATTTTCGATATGAAGACAACTAAGAATTATACTTATATTTCACCCGAGGTTGAGATTGTTGAGGTAAACGTAGAGTATGGCTTTGCCAACTCAATTGAGGATCCAGTGGAAAACCCTGAGCAGGATTGGTAATTAACACAAACAAAACAATTAAATATGAAGAGATTATTACTTTTTGCAGTCGTAGCAACGCTGTTTGCAGCCTGCACACAGGATATTGTCGTGGATGTCACAAATCCAACCATTGCCAATAATACTCCTGAAACCCTTGTTGTTGGCTTTGAGGACGACGAGACACGTATTCAGCTTAACGAGGCGCAAAAGACCGTCTGGACTAATGGCGACCTTGTGTCTGTTTTCTACCGCTCGGATGCCAACCAAAAGTGGCAGTACACAGGCGAGACTGGCGCACGCACAGCCGACCTTACGTGTGTTGACGATGGCGAGGCTACCGCAACAATGAATAGAGTTGTTGTGGTATATCCTTATAGCGAAAATTACTATATCAACACCGAAACATACAATGTGCAAGCTACATTGCCTGCCGTGCAGAACTATCTTAAAGATAGCTACGGCTTGGATGGCAATATTATGATTTCATCGAGCGAGTACAACAACTTCTCGCTTAAGAGCGTATGTGGCTGGCTTAAGTTACAGCTAACAGGTAATGGCGAGAAGATTAAGAGTATCACACTTAAAGGCAATAATGGCGAGCAGGTCGCAGGTGAGTTGTATATCAATTCGGCAGATGCTACGGCTACTCTATCATCTGACACTGGCAGTGCTGACGATGGTGAGACAGGCGGCGCTGGCGGTGGTCTTGTCTTTGAAGATACCTTCCTTAAGGAGGTTACTCTCGATTGCGGCGAGGGCGTAGAGCTCGGTGCTGAGGCTACGGCATTCTATATCGCCTTGCCTCCGCAGACCTTCGATGGTGGTATCACGGTGGAGATTGCTACTACCGATGGTGCGACAATGACCAAGTCAACCGATAATTCTATTGTCATCGAGCGCAGCCATATACAGCCGATGACGACGTTTGTTTACGATGGTGTTAGACCACAGCCCAATAACGAGATTTGGTACACCAATGGCTCTACAACAGAACCATCTGTGATTAGAGATGGTGCAAATTTTGGAGCAAATATAGTGTCCAACACCTATGATGCAGATAAAAAATGCTGGGTAATTAAATTTGATGGCGATGTGACAACGGTTGGATGTGTATTATATGGACAGTTAAGGACTATATTCACTGACTGCAGTAGTCTAACCAGTATCAGCATTCCCAATAGTGTAACAACAATTAAAGGCTCGGTATTCAAAGGTTGCACAAGCCTAACAAGTATAACCATCCCAGAGAGCGTAACAGATATTGGATGGGATGTATTCGAGGGTTGTAGTAGTTTAAAAGAGTTTAAGGGAAAGTTCGCATCCGAGGATGGTTGTTGCTTGATTATTAACGGAGTATTAGATCAATTTGCTATTAATTGTGGTGCTACCGAATATACTATTCCAGATAACGTAATATCATTTGATGGGGATGCATTCCATGGATGCAGCAGTATAACGAGTATCACTATTCCCGACGCAGTCGAAGGAATTAGCACTTACTCTAATCCTTTTTACAATTGTAGTAATCTAAAAGAGTTTAAGGGTAAGTTCGCGTCAGAAGATGGACTTTGCTTAATAGATGATGAAAATAGGACTATTATCTCTTTTGCTATTGGCTGTGGAAAAACCAGTTATTCCTTTGTCGAATATAACATGGCAATAGGGTCTAGTGCTGTTGCTAATTGCCAAAGTATAACAGACGTTGCTTGTAGTCAATGTATATTCGGAGCGGCATTTGCAGGATGTAAGAACTTGTCTCATGTTGTTATTGCTACTCCTACTCAAAGAATAGATGACTATGCTTTTGCATCCTGCCCCAATCTGATAAATGTAACCGTTTTACCTGAGACTCCCCCTTATTTGGGTGGAGATAATCATTTTTCTGACTCTCCAAATGTTAAAATATTTGTTCGTTCAGGATATCTCAATGCATATAAATCGGCTTGGAGTAGTTATTCAAGTATAATTTTTGCGCTTTAATTTTAAGTTGTACATTAAACATATACAACCTTTGGGTTGGTAATTTTACAGAATTTATTTTTGGAAAGTAGGCGGGAGTTATAACACTCCCGCTTTTTGCATCATTACCTAAAAACTGTACCTATTTCATGGTATAAAAAAACGAGCGGGAGTCTTCCGACTGCCGCTCGCCTTCCAGAAACAAATTCTATTAACTCTTTTTGTGAAGCGAAAGCTGAACACCTTTAGAAACTACTAACGTTCTTTAAGGTTTGCGCAGAGCGAAGAGGGGTGATGTTTGGCGGATGCCATAGGCGTATGCTGTGAGGTATCGTTCAGTGGGAGCTTGCTCACAAATAGCAACGATGCTTCACAGCCTAAATGTTGCAAAGCAACACACTAAACTATCATACAAGACTCGCAGAGACTCTGCCACACCGCGGGAGCAGTCATAGTTTTTACAGAACTTAGTTTTATAAAAAGCAACAGGGAGGCGTCTCCCGACGGCTCCCTGTGCTCCAGAAACAAGTTCTGTAAAAACTACTAACCCAAACTTAAATAAATGAAGAAACCTAACTACTTGATAATGGCAACATTGTAACAGGTATTGCTATTATCGCATAGCTGTTAGTTTTACTTGCAAAACCTATACCATTAACGAACTTTGGTAAATGATTATTGCATGGATTTGATAAAAATATAGTGTTTTGCCCTCTTTGGAATATTTTAGTGGCGAAATTGGCAAATATTATGGGCGGTACTTATGAATGGTTCTGGATTGGAAATGCCCATGGAGTTTTTATTCTCCATATAAAAACAGGATGGTATCCGATTTGTCGGATACCACCCCATACATTTTATTGATTATTTACTTTAGTACCACATTAGCCTCGCCGTGCTTCTTAATAGCCATCTCAGCATTTGTATAATACAAACCGTTGGTTGCTGCACTGCTGTACTGCAAAAGACTGCTCCACTTTGTTGGGTTTGTTGCCTTCGCCTTGAACTTATCGCCAAACTCGGTGATCACTGGACCACCAACAACGAGGTAGTTGTCATCGTTGATATACAAACCTACATTGCTGTTAGCCATTGATGTACCAAACCAGAACTTCGTATTATTTGCATCTGCTGTCATAAAGCCCAAGGTCTTGAAAGTGCCACCAGAAATAAGACGGAGTGCTGTACTATCGCCCTGTGAACTTACGCTGTAGTGGAAGAGACCTCCAGAGATTATCAACTTTGACTTGCTTGTACCATATATTGAACAGTTGAATGTACCACCAGAAATATTTAGTGTTGCAGCTTGTCGTGCAGCACTACCTCCTTTGAAATATATGCCTGCAGTTCCCCAAGTAGCTGTAGAAGCATTAAACACACCACCGTTGATTTTGATTATCGGACGGTCGTCAGCACCTGCTGCTGTGCCCTTTGAGTAGTCGTAGTAGACAATTGCCTTGCTCCCAGCATTGATGCTACCAGGGTTTGTTGCATCAGCATTGATGGTGATTGCATATCGTTCTGCAGCACCAGTGCCACAAGCGGTAATCTCAAAAGCATTCTTACCCTCGGCTGCTGTCAATGTATAGGTGTCAAGGTCAAGGATATGGTGCTCTGTAGACTTGATTGTTACCACATCGCTAAGTGTTACATTATCAAGTAGTGTAAGGGTAGTGTTGTTTGTCCACGCTGCGATAGCTTCGTCGAGTGAGCCATACTCAACGCCGCCCACCTTTGCAACTGGCTTTACAGGGAAGATCTTGGCGCTGCCAGCATTGTCAACACTCCATGAGCCAGTAGGAGCTGTAGGAGTAACATTGCCATCCTCATAATCCTTATTGCTTGCAACAACAACATCATAAAGGCCCTCGCCAGTGCGTGTCAATGTTGTGTTGTTCGAAAGGTCAATCTTTACATTGCAACCATCAGTAACCTTGCGAGCTACAATAGGAGCATAAGCCTTGATTGAGCTATTGCCATCAATAGTAACTGCTACCTCGCGCTCTCCTGCGCCTTCGAGGCGAATACCATACTTCTGAACATCAATCTGAGCATTTGTGATCTTAGTATCCTTGGTGTTGCCTACAGATATACCGCTCTTGCAGTTAGTAACCTCCACATTCTCGATTGTTACATCGTTGTCGCAGCTCTGCACTTGAAGCAATGAGTGGAGGTTGCTTGCTTCACAGTTAGTAACCTTGAGATGGTAAGTCTTCTGAGCGTTGATAGCACCAACATCCTCCGATAGTTCTTTTGCTGAGAATGTACAGTTGTCGATAGTTACGTTGTGTGAGTAACGCTCTTTCTCGCCATTGTATGTTCCGGGGCAAGAGATAAATGTCAACGCCCCTGTTGTCTCAGTATAGAAGTTGATGTTCTGGAACAAGACCTTATCAGTGCCTGTTGAACGGTTCTTACCATCAACGATGAAACCACCATCGAACTTCTTATCGCAACCATCGATAACGAGGTCGATGCCCTCTCTTTGAGCGATATAGGCGTTACCAGTAATGTCAGCGCCAAAGCTAATTGTGCTAAACTCAGCAGTTGCATTAGTTATAGCAGCCTGAAGCTCAGCCTCGTTTGTTACGATCCACTGTTTTGGGAATACAGTGTAATTTTCATCTCCACTGATAGTCCACTCGCCAGTAGCTATCTCGGGAGCAACACCACTCTTGTACTCGTTAGCGCAGAATGCTACATCGTACAAACCGCCCTTTGTCAAGGTGTTGGTGCCGCTGAAAGCGACATTGATAGGCTTATTGGTGCCAGCCTTGATATTACGTACACTTACAGGAATAAAGCTCTTGAGCTCGCAACCCTCGATTGTTACATTGTGTTCGTATGATGTAGTTGCCTCGTAGCGTACACCGTAGAGGTCTGCCTCGATCTTTGAGTTCTTAATTACTGATTTGTTACATGGACCAAATGTGATACCCTCCTCGTTGTTAATAACCTCACAATCCTCCACGGTGAGGTTAGAACAACCAGTGAACCAAGCCATGTAGAATGTGTTGGTAGCTTTACAATCCTTGAAAGTAACAGTGTATGCCTGACGGAAACGAGCACCACATACTGCTACGCTGTTGTCAGCAGCCTCGCTTGTGAAGGTACAATTCTTAATAGTCACGTTATGAGCGTAACGCTCAGCCTGTGCCGTGCTATTTGAGTCGATAAACCACTTGGCTACATCAGACTTAAAGTTTACATTTGCGATGTTAAGAGTCTCCGCACCTGTATAACGTGAGCTACCATGAATGTAGAGTGTACCATCGAACTCGTAGCCACAACCATCCAAAAGGATGTTCTTCTTGTCGGCCTGCTTAATAGTTGCATTACCAGCAATGTTAGCACCGAAGCGGATAAGGTTATCACCATCCTTTGCACCGTCGAGAGCAGCCTGAAGCTCCTCGGCAGAGTACACAGTTACATATGAGGCGTTCACAACAGGTGAAGGAATAACCACGCCGTCTACGGTGAATGTGACATTTGCATTTTCACCCTGGAACTCGCGAGCTGGGTCAACTATACCGTAGCCAAGATTTTGAGCTGTAGTGTACTCTCCCTTATACCATACCTCGTCACCTGCCACTGAAACGATTGTCGACTCAGTAATAGAACCTGTCAAGTATGCAGAGTGGAAACCTGTACCGATACCCGGAGCATACTTACCTCCCTTAGCAGTGATAGTAGAGTTTTTGATGACAATATCGTTGGTTGCTGTGTAGTTCTGCTGGTTGCAGTGAGTATCATAACCAGAACCAATACCAGCACCAAACTGACCACCAACAGCGTTTGTGATTGTAGAGTTCTCAATCAAAATCTTAACATTATGCTTCGCATCGCCCGCATAGCGGCTACCACCGATGGCTGCAGATGCGTTACCACCAAATACATCGCCAAGAGTTGAATTCTTGATGATAACCTCAGTGTTCTGCCAGTAACGGTTACCAATAGCAGCAGATTTGCTACCACCCTCAGCCTTAACCAACTCAACACCATCAATAGTTACCTTCTTACCGCCGATAGCAGCACCACCCTCTGGCTCAGACTTGCCATACTTAGGATCGTTGATGCACAATGGCTGAACGAAGGCTCCTGATACATAGTCAATCTTAGTGTTGTTAATCACGACCTCTGCATCGATAGCACCGATACCGAATGCACCTTCAACATTGCCAGCCTTAGCGGTTAGACCTGCAAGGTTGTTGATAGTGATGTAGTTACCGCCAATTGCACTGCCCTCAGTGGCCTCAACTATAAGTTTGCCGGCACGCTCTGCTGCACGAGTCTCAGGAACACCGTTGATAGTTAGCTTTGCGCCATCCTCAACAACGATACCCTGCTTGCCCTTAAAACTGACAGTGCCCTGAAGGTCGATAACTGCCTCTGCAGGAGCCTTAACAAGAACAGCTGGATCTGCATTGATTGTAAGATTGTTAAAGATATAAGTACCAGTCTCATCAAGCACAATAGTCTCATTCTTGACACCTGAGAAGTACTCTACATACCAAGGCTTATCGGTAACATTGTTATCGAAGCCCTCCTCAACCTTAACAGTGATGTTGTTGCCTTCAGTAAGGATGTCACCAATCAAAGTTGTGAGGTAATTACGCTTAACATGAATATCAGTAGTGAAAGAACGATCTACGCTCTTGCCATCGCTCATAGCTACAGACATGTTGAACTTAACAACATCATTCTCAGCAAAGAAGTAGTCGGTGAAGAGTACCTTATTAGTCTCTGAATCCTCTGCATAAGCCTTGATAGTGTAGTTCTCATGCTTGATAGTGCGGTTCTTGGTGTCGCCTATAGCCTTGCTCTCAAGAGCATTGAATGCATTGTAGTGAGGAGTTGAGTAAGTTACAGTTGCGTTCGCAAGCTTAAGACCCAAAAGCTCAGCCATATCAGTTGTGATAACGCGCAACTTAGCGAATGGACGCTTAAGAGTAAGGGTGTAACCCTCTGTGCCCTTGAAGTCCTCAATAAGCTGTGATACGGTGTAAGCATCACGAGTCTCATCCATAGCCTCCCAAGTGTTGTTCAATGTGATGTTGGCAAGATTTTCAGTGTTGTAGTGCCAATCTTCGCACTTCACACCATCAACAGGGTTGGCATTCTCAACGATATCTGCCCAAACCACGAAGTTGTAGTCACGACCCGGAACAAGGCGTACAGGGAATGATACAGATGCATCATCGCTATACTTAACCTGCTGAGCCTTTGACTCAGAGAAGTCGCTGTTGTACACCTGGAAGATGTAACGGATAGTGTAGTCGCCTGTCAAATCGACATTTGAAACTGCACCCACTGCGCTGTTGGCACGAGTAAGCTCTGGGAGCGCCACGGTTACATTCGCAACCTGCTCACCGCCTACATTTGCACCAAAGCCCTCAGGGTCTGTCTGACATGATACTACGCCGAGTACCAATGCCAATAATGCAAATAGTTTTCTCATAAAAGTTTTAATTAAATTTGTAAATAATTTGTATAGTGTTTCTCGTGTAATAATATTGCCCGTTATTGATACCTGCTATGTTATTGCAGCAATAGGTGTAAACAATCCCGCCCGCTACGGCGTTGTAGCAGGTGGCGGTAAAATTATGTTGGGTTTCTTGATTTGGTCTAACTGCTTGATATACAGATGTAAATCCCCCCCCCTTGCAAGTTTTTGCAGGGATAGTATAGCTGTGATATGTTATCTGATTAAACATCTTTAATGCCTATAGGGATTATTACACAACGCAAATATAGCAAAAAGTATTTGTATATGCAATAGTAACTCTAAAGAGTTATATGGGCTTTAATCGTTTGTTTCGTCATTGTGAATATATAACTTAGGGCTACCTTTTTAGATAGCCCTAAGTTATGATACTATGTCAAGATAAAGTTGTTACTCCTCTACAGGGGTTGTGATGCCCTCGACTTCGGCAACGATGAAGTTGCTGCCGCCGATAAATATAGTGTCGGTGGCGAGAGCCAAGCTACGGGCGTGGGCAAGGGCCTCAGCCACGGTTGGCTTCGTCTCAAAGTGGAGTCCCTCCTTTAGGGCTAAGTCTGCGATATCCTCAATGTTACGGGCACGATCGATAGAGGCCTTAGTGAAGATATAGTGTATCTTCTTAGGAAGTAGTGGCATGATTTTATCGAGATCTTTCTCCTTGGCAAAACCCATAACAGCGAAGATATGGTCGGTATCGAGCGCCTCCAATTGCTTGGCTACAAAGCTGATACCTTCGGCATTATGTCCTGTATCACAGATGGTATATGGCTCCTCGCCAATCACCTGCCAGCGACCCATAAGACCTGTGTTTGCTGCGCTGCGTGCCAAGCCCTCGCGGAAGGCGCGGCGCGATATTGTTAGTGGTGTAAGCTCGGCAAGGTAGTCGGCAGCGGCACACGCAGTGATGATGTTGTGGCGCTGGTAGTCGCCCAAGAGATCGATATCAAGTTCGAAGTTGCGATTATCGCGTGTGCGAAGGATGCTGAAGTGCTGATTGTGGTTGTCGAAGTGTTCAACGGCATCAAGTGTAAACTCCTGCTCGGCATAGATGACCTTAGAGTGTAGCTCCTCGGCACGGCGCTCAAAGACCGCATTATATGCCTCATTGCTCTGGCCTACGACCACAGGAATACTCTTCTTTATAATACCCGCCTTCTCCTCGGCAATCTGCTCGATAGTGTCGCCAAGGAACTCGGTATGCTCCAAGCTGATATTTGTCACCACGCTGAGGAGTGGGGTGATAAGGTTTGTGGCATCGAGTCTGCCACCGAGACCTGTCTCGATAACTGCCACCTCCACATCACTCTGGTCGAAGTAGTCGAATGCCATAGCTGCGGTCATCTCGAAGAACGATAGGTCGAGTTCCTGCATCTTCTCGCGGTGTTTATCCACGAAATTTACAACCTTCTGCTTTGGTATCATTTCGCCATCTACGCGTATGCGCTCGCGGAAATCTACAAGGTGTGGCGAGGTGAAGAGACCAGTGCGGTAGCCCGCCTCGCGGAGTATAGATGCGAGCATGTGAGATACCGATCCCTTACCATTAGTACCAGCAACATGGATGGTGTAGAAGTTGCGCTGTGGGTTGCCAAGATGTTGGCAGAAGGATGTTATACGCTCCAATCCAGGCTTGTATGCATCGCCGCCAACGCGCTGGAACGATGGCATTGCCGTAAATAGAAATTCGAGTGTCTGTGTGTAGTTCATATATTATTCTACTAAATGATTTTTTCTCTTTGTGCGGTAGGCTGCATAGTATAGCAGCGAGAGTATTGCCACAAATGTCGATATTCGTGCTATCCAGTCACCATACATGGTGTATATAGTCTTGTCATTGCGAAGCTCTAACTCGGCTGTTAGTATGCCCTCCTCATTCCACTCAAGGCGCTCGCCAATGGTTTTGCCCGTAGCAGATATGAAGCCTGAAATGCCTGTATTTGCCGAGCGCGCTATGGCGCGACGACACTCTATGGCGCGTAGACGACAGAAATCGAAGAGTCGCTTATGTCCCGGTGTGTCGCCCCACCAGCCATCATTCGACACCAAAGCCATGACCTCGGCACCATTGCGGGCAAAGCCTGCAAAATGGTTGCCATATAGGCCCTCATAGCATATCGAAGGACCAATATTGACACCTTCGTTACTGAACACCTTAAACTCCTTGCCCCAGCCGAGTTGTCCTGTGATACCTCCGAGGTCTATCTCCAAGAAGTCGAAGATACCCTTCATAGGCACAGCCTCGACACCTATTACGAGCTTGCCTTTGTGGTATATATCCTCAACCATGCCCTTGTCGTTTACTAAAAGAGCTGAGTTGTAGCGGTCATACCAGCCGTAGTCCTTATAGTAGTGGGCAGTATTTGTTGCCCTCGTATCGCCATAGCGTACCATAGTTGACGCGCCTGTGATAAGTTTTGTGTTGGGGTGGTTGTCGCCAACAAAGGAGTCAAGGAATGGTGCTATATACTCCATTCTCGACTCATCAACAGACCCAATACCGGGGATATATGCAAGTGCTGACTCAGGCATAAGCATAAAGCTACTTGATGCTGGGACCTTGGCAATAAGATTTATAATGTCGTTTGTTGGTTGCATCTTGCCACTTGCCTCGCGCTCATCCTCGTAGCATGGCACATTGGGTTGGATAACAGAAATCTCGGTTGTGCGCTCCGAGGGTCTGTAGCTTAGTAGTAGTGCGACAGAGAGGATAATGGGTGCTATGACGATAATTGCTGCACGCACCTTAGCTGTAGTTGTGCGTGTGCGCAAAATCTCAAATATTGCAATGTTAGATATCAACGCCCAGAGCGTGCCACCAAAAATGCCGGTATACTCGTACCACTGTACTGCCCATATATCTTCAGAAAAACCATGCCCGAGAAGTAACCACGGGAAGGTCATAACATCGGCAGAGTTGTATGCCCACTCGGTTGCAATCCATAGAGTTACAAGGATTGTGTATGCCAAGGCTCGTGGCGCGCGCTTTGAGGTGTAGTGATACGCCATGAAGCCACACAGATTGTAGAATGTCCCCACTATGCCTGCAGCCAGAGGTCCAAGAGGTGTGGCATTCCATACCCACCATATTGTCGCTGCGTCCCATAGCAGGAATGTGAGTGTAGCATAACCAAACATTCTCCAAAAGTCTCGCTTGGAGTCCGAGAGATTTTCACTAATGATTAGTAGCGGTATGAGGGCGACAAGAAGTGTTAGACCCGTGATACCGAGCCATCCTGCCGATAGCAGCACGACGGACAGCGCTACAAGAAGTAGTCTGTGTGATGTTGAGTTCTGTTTCATAAGTGATGCAAATTTACGAAACATTCCATAAAAAGCAATTGCTTTTACATGCTTTTTGAGTATCTTTGGCATTGCAATAGTGTAATAGTATGAAAACAAAGTGTTTTAAGATAAATTCGCGTTCGGGTTTGGTACTTGAGGGAGGAGGTATGCGAGGTGTATTTACTTGCGGTGTGTTGGATAACTTTATGGATAGAGGTATAAGATTTCCATATACGATTGGCGTTAGCGCAGGTGCCTGTAACGGTCTATCCTATATGTCGGAGCAGAGAGGTCGTGCCAAGTTTAGCAATATCGACCTATTGGACAAGTACCACTATATCGGCTTCCGCCACCTTATAACCAAGGGCAACATCATGGATTTTGGGCTGTTGTTTGAGGAGTTTCCCAATCACATAATACCCTATGACTATGATAAGTATGCGCAGTGTGACGAGCGATATGAGATGGTTACAACTGATTGCGCAACAGGCAAGGCTTGTTACTTCGAGGAGAAGAGTGACCCTAAGCGTATTATCGATATTGTTCGTGCATCAAGCTCGCTGCCTTATGTTTGTCCTATTGCCGAGGTTGATGGAGTGAAGATGTTGGATGGAGGTATTGCAGACTCTTTGCCAATCGAGCGTGCGAGAAGTCTTGGTTTTGATAATAATGTAGTTGTACTCACGCGCAATAAGGGGTATCGAAAGAGAGATAAACTCTCGTTTGTTCCCCCGTTTGCATATAGGCACTATCCAGCTCTTAGGGATGCTCTTCGATGTCGTAACATGGAGTATAACAAGCAGATAGCCTATATCGAAGAGTTGGAGGAGCGCGGCGAGATTGTTGTAATAAGACCTGAGCGACCTATTGAGGTGGGACGCATGGAGCGAGATATAAAACGCTTGCAGGCTCTATATGACGAAGGTTATGAGTTGGCCTCTAAGGTTGAATTTAGTGTGGAGTAATTTGGATTATTCTCGATATATTTGTATATTTGTAAATCGTCTGCGCATATAGATTGAACTTTTATGAGAGATATAAAGGAGCATTACAGAAGTTTAAGGTGGTATCAGAAGGTTGGTTTTAACCTTTTGTGGGCGTTGAGTTACTTGATAAGTTACTCTCCTCGTTTCTTGCGATATGGGTTATTACGACCATTTATTACCCTGATATTTCGCCTTGTTGGCTATCGCAAAAAGGTGATACTCCGCAATCTTGAACGCTCGTTTCCTGAAAAATCTGCAAAAGAGATACGGCAAATCATGCGAGCCTATTATGTTACACTCGCCGAGGTCGTTGTAAATACCATTAGTCTTGTTGGTGCCAACCCTAAGCGTGCGGGTAGTGCATTATTATGTGACGAAGCGGCAGAGCATATAGAACGCAACAAAGGGCGTGATTGGATTTGTATGGCTGCGCACTATGGTTGTTGGGAGTATTACCCTTTGTGGTGCTGGAGGGATGATTCTACAGATTTTGTGAGTGTCTATCACCCTATGAAGAGTCCTGTTTTTGAGCATTTCTATCGTCGTATTCGCAAGTATGCTTCTAATAATATTCTTGTTACGATGGCAGATACCGTGCGATACTATGTGAAACATAGGGGAAAGGGGCGCAATTTAGTGTTGGGACTTATATCTGATCAAAGTCCTATACTTCGTGCAGATACCGAATGGGTGGATTTTCTTAATCAACCTACAGCGTTTATAGACGGAGGTGTGAGATTGGCATTGCGCTTTGGTATGCCTATTTATTTTGTTGATATGGAGCGTGTTAAGGTTGATAGTTACAAGATTAAGTATATAGAAATTTACGATGGACAGGAGCAGGTCGATGCCATGGAGCTTGTTCGCCGCTATGCACAGCAGCTTGAGGCTATGATACGCCGTAGGCCAGAGCTATGGATGTGGTCGCACAACCGCTGGAGGCATACTCCAGAGAAGCAGGCACGCCGCTTTGGAAAGAAAATAGAGGCTAAATAGAGCCAAATAGAATATTTTGGTTATATTTGCACTAAATAATTAAATAGTATATAAATGGATGTTGTAATAACCTATGTCAATGGTCTTGACCCAGTTTGGCAGAAAGAGTACTCTGAATACACAAATACTCCTATTCTTGAGAAGCGTTTCAGGGATTGGGGTACACTAAAGTACCTATTTCGTGGTATTGCCAAAAATATGCCATTTATCCGCAAGGTACACTTGGTTGTATCGGGCGAGAGTCAGGTGCCAGAGTGGGTAAACCGTGATGAGGTGGATGTTGTTTTACATAAGGATATCATCCCCGCGGAGTATCTCCCAACATTCAACTGCAACCCTATAGAGATGCATCTGCATCGTATCAAGGATCTTGACGAGGAGTACCTCTACTTCAATGACGATATGTTTCCTATGCGAGAGTGCAAACCAACGGATTTCTTCCGTGATGGTAAGGGTGTGATACGCGTTAGTTATCATCTTTTTGCTCTTGATATGTTTAAGCAGATTTGTCGTAACTCTACGCGTGTAGCGCGTGCGGCTGCTGGACGATGTAATTGGCCACCTTTTATGCGTCCACAGCATATATGCTCTCCAATGCTTAAGAGCGTGTGTGAGGAGGTCTACCAGAAGGTCGAGCCTGAGATTAGAGGGTCTATCACCATAACTCGTACGGGCGATAACCTCAATCAGTATCTCTTCTTGGATTATATGTATTTGAAGGGTAGGATTATCAACGAGAGAATATCAAAGAAGCACTTCTCTGTAGGTGTTGCATCGGTCTCAAAACTCAAGAAGTTTGTGACTCGGCCAACACACAAGATGGCATGTATAAACGATGTGCAGCTCTCCGAGGAGCGATATGAGGAGCTACGCAAGGTGTTGCTTGATTCGTTTGAGGAGTTGCTACCTGAAAAGTCAAAGTTTGAGCTATAAATAGTTGGGGAAGGATAAATCGAAATCCTTCCCCAATCTCTTTATTTGAACAGCGCAACGAACTTTGTGATAATCTGCGCTACGATAGGTACATCCGAGCCTCCTCCACGAATCTTTGCTCCGCGCACAGCCTTAGCTAACCATGGGTACTCCTTGAAGAGGTCAAGACGATAGAATATTGAGTACCAACCAATCTGAATGAGGATATCGTCAAAGATGCAAGCTACAGGGTTATGCTCCGTAGGCACATCTTTATACTTTAGGTATAGGTCAGCAAATGTTAGAGCATACTCTCTCTTGCGCTTGCGGCGTTGCTGTCCTGTCATTGCTGAACTACTACCCTTGCGGTAGTGATATACCACCTCATCGAGATATGCTATGCTCTTAGCGTAGCCAACAAGTTGTGTTGTTAAGAAGCAATCTTCAGCATAGCCATACTTGGGAACTATAATATTGTTATCCAAGAATAGGTCTTTGCGTATACACTTATTGCATAGCGTGCCGAAAGAGCGGTGGTTATACATGTTGCGTATATACTCCTTGCGCTCACGAATATCGTAATAACGCTCTCTCTTTACGCTTGAGCGTGTAGGGTACTCCTTGACATAGTTAAAGTAGACAATATCGGCATTGCTCTCTTCAATCTTATTGGCAATCTTCGATATCGAACCCTCTGATAACCAATCATCCGAGTCTACATTATATATATAGTCACCCGTAGCGTGGTCAAGACCTGTACGGCGTGCCGCGGGTAGACCGCCATTCTCCTTATGGACAATCTTTATCTGTGGACGAAGGTGTGCATACTCCTTGTCGATAAGCTCCTCAAGAAGCTCAATGGAGCGATCCTTCGTGCCGTCATTCACAAATATAAACTCGATATTGGGGTAGTCTTGTGAGAGTACCGACTTTGCGAACTCCACAATATACTTCTCAACACCATATATCGGTGCTATGATTGAAATGGTAATAGGTCTCTCCATTGTTGCTCTTTATTTGAAATTGTAGCCTCCGCTAAGCTCTATGATTGAGCCATTTACAAAGGCGTTGTTTAGGCAGAAGCGCACAGCGTCTGCAACCTCGTCGGGTGTTGCAAAGCGTTTCACTGCGCTCTTTGCTATGATGTTGTCTCTTATATGTTGAGGTTTAGAGGCTTGCCACTCTGTTTCGACAAAGCCCGGGGCGATAGCGTTGACAGTGGTGTTCGTAGCCTCAAAGCACTTGACAAGGTTTAGTGCGAGGGCGTGTAGTGCCGACTTGGTTACGCCGTAAGCCAGCGATGTGCCGTGAGGATAAACACCCATCATTGAGCCTATGAATATTATACGGCTGTTGGGTGCAATCATCGGGTAGAGGTCGCGGACGAGATACATGTTGCTGTTGAGGTTCACCTGCATCATTCTCTCCCAATCCTCGTCGGTAATCTCCTCGAATGGACAGCGGAGTGTAGTGCCTGCATTGCACACTATAGCCTCTACAGAGGTGTAGGCCCCCTTGATATACTCCACAAATTCATGCATTGAGGCTTTGTCGGATTGGTCAGCATGCGCGATGGTAAAATTTGAAGATATCGCGGATAGCTCCTCCCTGCACCTCCCAGCAGATGCGCTGTCGTGGGCGTATGTCGCCACAACATGGTAACCCTCCTTTAGGAGCATGCGCGCAATCGCCAAACCAATGCCCTTTGTTGCGCCTGTAACTATTGCAGTTTTCATAGTTCAAAGAAGTTTTTACGCTCGGTGAGTTGCTCCATAATATATGCCATGGCGATGCTCTCCTTAGGCGTTATACGAGGTGAGTAGCCACGATGGTTGATGATGCACGAAACGAACTCCTGAATTTCGTATCTAAGACCCGGCTCATCCCACTTATAAAAATACTTCTTATTTTTGTTCTGGTCCTCGTAGCGAAGCTCAAAATAGTCGGTCTTCCACCATGGTGAAGGTACATAGGCATAGCCCTGTGTGCCTGAGATTATAAGGTTGCCCTCGGTCTTTACGCCTAAGCCGAGTTGGAAGGATGCTACGGCACTCTTATAGAGCATAATACCTCGGGTGTAGATATCTACACCTTTATCATTTAGACGACTATAGAGATTTATGTTTTGATACTCTGTACCGAGCAGCTTCAGAATGGGGAGTAGTGGGTATGAACCCATCTCATAGAGCGAACCGCCCGCCTGTGTAGGATCAAGCTCGCGGTGAAGGTTCTCCTCGCCCCAGAGCTTTGATTCTGAGGCATCAATGCCCACAACCTCGCCGATAAGACCACTCTTTACAAGGGTTATAAGGTGATTAAAGGCTGGACAATAGGCAGTCTTGTTGGCCTCTAACAGAACAACATTATGCTCTTTGGCTATGGCGTACAACTCCTCGGCCTCCTTGCCACAAAGCACTAATGGTGTCTCGCACAATACATGACGACCATGCTCCAAGGCATACTTTGCCTCTGAGTAGTGGCAGAGGTGTGGCGTTGCAAGGTATACGGCATCTGAAGCCTCGACCAACTCCTCAAACGAGCCAAACATTGTTGAGATATTGTGCTTTGTTGCAAACAACTGAGCCTTGTTGCAGTCAATATCGTAGATGCCCGAAAGGTTGGCAGCATCCACTGTCGGTATCTCCCTCGCAAAGCGATCTGCTATACGGCCACAACCCACAATGCCTATGTTGATGATAATCTCGCTCTCGGCGCGTAGCATCGTAGAGCTGACACCCTCGGTGCGTGGCAGGTATACGACCTTGCAGTATTCGTTCAGATAGTCGAACTTACCAACCCAATCTGAGCCGATGGCAAATATATCGACATCATATTTGAGAATATCATCAATCTTTTGACCCATGTAATCCTCAATAATTACTTGATCAACAAGCCCTGTGCTCTTCACCGCCTCAACACGCTCCAAGACATTGTTTCGCACATTTAGCTTGCCTCGCTCGCGGTCGAAACTGTCGTTTGTGACTCCCACAATAAGGTAGTCGCCCAACTCCTTGGCTCTGCGAAGTAGGTTTATATGACCCTCATGCAAGAGATCGTATGTGCCGTATGTAATAACCTTTTTCATCGCTTTAGGTTTCTTTAGTTCTTCCCAAAAATCTCCTCTCGGTAGTCTGCGCAATGGATGCAAGCCTTGATTTGCTCTTCTGAAGGCAGCTTGCGCCAATCGCCATAGACACCTCTTAGGTAGGCATCCATATCCTTTGGTACGGGAAACTCATGACCCTCAAACTTCGCTTTGCTAAGCGGGAATATATCCTTTGCAAAGAATGTGCTTTTTGGCCATCCTATGCCGAGTGTGTAGTGATACTCGCCCTTAGGGTTAATCTTGCCGATGAGTCTGATAATCGGAATAATAATGCCCAAACAGAGTATCTGTATTACTCTTGTTGTGAGGTGACGCAACCACTTGGTCTCTATATATATCGATAGATGCTGTAAGTTGCGGTAGATAATCTTCGCTGCTCTTGCTGCCAAGTAACTTGTCTTTTCGATTGAGAAGATATCGATAAACTTGCCCTTGTATGTAAGATATTTGTATCGTCCGCCATATATGGCTACCGTGTCGTTGCGCTTGCGGAACTTACCAAATACATTGGTGTACTCAATATCGCTCTTTATGGTTTGATAGATATACTTCTCGCTATTGAGCTTATGAAGTACCTTCTCCAGACGCTTTACCTCCCTTCGGGTCATCACAATATCAACATCGTCATCCCAAGGAATAAAACCTTCGTGACGCGCTGCGCCGAGGAGTGTGCCCGAACTCAGCCACCACTCAATATTATGCTCTTTGCATATAGCATCTAAGTCGAGAAGCATATTCAATAACTCCTTTTGGTTGTTCCTGAGTTTTGAGCCTTCAGGATTGTATCGCTCTCTTAGAGCTTCATTATCTATCATATAACCTATAAATGTTTGGGTAGTATACACTATTTTGTGCGATATATCTCATTGATATAATCATGGCAATGGATGCTTTTGCGTATCTGCTCTTGGCTTGGTAGCTTGCGCCAATTGCCGTAAACTCTTGTTATATAGGCATCAATATTCTTTGGTGCAGGCATCATCTCACCCTCAAACTCGGTGGTGGTTAGTGGTAGGGTGTCGTGTAGGAAAAATGTATGCTTTGCCCAACCTTGACCAAGTGAGTAGTGGTACTCGCCACGAGGGTTTATCAATCCGATAAGGCGTAGAATAGGGAATATTAAGCCGATACACAAAAACTCTATAAGCCTAATAAGTGGTTTACGCACCGCCCCACAGCGGATGTACGATGTTAGGTGCTGAAGGTTGTTGTATATGGTGCTGGCAGCCTTTGCTGCAAAGAAACTTGTCTTCTCCAAGGTGAAGATATCGAAGCCTATACCACGCCACTTATAGTAGTTGTAGCGTCTATTTGTGGATGCTATGCATCCCTCGCGCTTGCGGTACTTGCCAAAACAGTTGACATATTCCACATCGCTACGCATGGAGTGTAAGACACACTCCTCGTCCTTCATATTTAGGAGTATCCTCTCCAAGCGGCGATAATCCTTGCGTAGCATGACAATATCGATATCGTCATCCCATGGAATAAATCCCTTGTGGCGTGCAGCGCCGAGGAGCGTGCCTGAGCTTAGCCACCACTGAATGTTATGCTCCTTGCATATAGCAGCAACTCTCTTGAGCATTCTCAAAAGCTCCTTCTGGTCGCGCCTTAGAGCAGAACCTTCTGGGTTATATCGTTGCTTGAGTTGTTCGGCATCAAACTCAAAATTTTTCTCAACCATAGAGTCTCTTCATTATAAATGCAAATTTATAAAAAATTTTTCATATAAAGCAGAAAAATATTATCTTTGTAGATAATATCGATTAATTGTAGAGCTATGAAGAGACTTGGTGTTAAAATAGGCTGGGGGTTGAGCCGTGTAATAAAGCTCTTTGGAAATGCTATGTCGGCACTTGTGCGATGCAGAGTTGATGTTAAGCGTGGTAGGGTGCTATGCTGGGCATATAACTACAAACAATATGGATGCAACCCTCGCTACCTTACGGAGTATCTGTTGGAGAACTATCCCGATATGGAGATTGTGTGGGTCTTCCGCAGAGGTATTGACACTTTGGCTATAGATAGTCGTATTAAGTGCGTGAGGTTTCGTTCGTGGGAGTATTTGAAGATGGTAAGTAGCGCAGAGTTTCTTGTAACTAACTCTCGTACAGACCCATGGCATATATATTGGCATAAACGCCCCGAACAGAAATATTTGATGTTGTGGCATGGTGGCGCTGCCCTTAAGCAGGTCGAAAAGGATGTTGAGAGTAAGCTTGGCTATAGCTATTTGCGCAAGGCGAAGCGCGATTCTGAGGTGTGTGACCTAATGATATCTGGATGTCGTGCAAACACAGAACTCATAAAGAGGAGTTTCTGGTACGAAGGCGAAATTCTTGAAGAGGGTATTCCTCGAAACGATATATTCTTTAACGAGCCGAAACACAAAGAGATACGACAGCGTATAAATGCCGCGTATGGCATCTCGCCTGAGAGTCATATTGTGATGTATGCACCCACATTCCGTCGTAGTGGAACGATTGAGCCGTACCGTATCAATTGGCAGGAGTTGTTGCCACTTCTAACGCAGAAGTGTGGCGGCGAGGAGGTTGTAGTATTCTTGCGCTTGCACCCAAATCTTATAGGTAAGGTCGATACGGCGTCGTTGCAAACATCGTCATCAGTTATAGATATGACTCGCTACCATGATATGCAAGAGTTGTTGTGTGTGAGTGATATGCTGATTACCGACTATTCAAGCTCGATGTTTGATTATGCAATGCTACGCCGCCCATGTATATTGTATGCTACCGATGTCGAGCAGTATGACCGTGGCTACTACTACGACTTTAAGGAGTTGCCATTTCCATTGGCGCAGAGTGGTGAGGAGCTTAAGGAGGTGATTGCAAACTTTGATAGGAGTGCCTACCTCAATAGATTAGACCTCTTCTTAAATGATACTTTGGGTCTTAAGGAGCGAGGTGTTGCCGCCAAGGAGTTGGCGCGGTGGATGCGACAAAGAATGATTAAATAAAAATATTGGCTGACACTCTGAACGAAAGTGGGTGACTATTTTACTCTTTAGTCACCCACTTTTTTGTCTATCATTGATGCCTATTAGCGATAGAAAATCGAAGATATAGATTTGTAGTTGTGTACTCGTTCGATAACATCGGCAAAGATTGGAGCAACGCTGAGTACGGTGAACTTGTGCAAATCCTCGCCCTCCTTTAGTGGAATAGTATCTGTGGTGATAACCTCCTGAATTGCGCTCTCGTTGATACGGTCGTAGGCCTTGCCTGAAAGCACAGGGTGGGTAACAGCTGCACGAACACTCTTAGCACCACGATCCATAAGCATATTAGCTGCCATACAGATAGTACCTGCTGTATCAATCATATCGTCTACGATGATGACATTTCTGCCCTCAACCTCGCCGATAGCGGTCATTGAGCCAACGACATTTGCCTTAGCACGCTCCTTGTGAGAGATGATGATAGGTGCTTGGAAGTGCTTAGCATAAGATGAAGCACGCTTAGCACCACCCATATCTGGAGAGGCGATTGATAGATCAGGAATCTGCAACTTTTGGATGTAAGGCACGAAGATACCACTTGCGTAGAGCGCATCCATTGGTAGGTCGAAGAAACCCTGAATTTGGTCGGCATGGAGATCCATGGTCATCACACGCTGAACACCTGCTGCGATGAGCATATTTGCAACAAGGCGAGCTGTGATAGGTACACGAGGACGATCCTTACGATCCTGACGCGCCCAACCGAAGTATGGGATAACTGCGATAACCTGATGTGCCGAAGCACGGCGTGCAGCATCTGCCATCATCAAAAGCTCCATGAGGTTGTCTGATGGTGGGAATGTTGACTGAATGATAAAGACTGTGCAGCCACGAATAGACTCGTGGAAGCATGGTTGGAACTCGCCGTCGCTAAACTGAAGGACATCCGAGTCGCCGAGCTTAATGCCATACTCGGCAGCAATCTTCTCTGCGAGGTAACGAGAAACACGACCAGCGAAGAACTTAATCTTATGGATAGCCATTTTTATTATAAAGTTAAGTTAGAGTACCACAAAGATAGGGTAAATAAGCTGAATAAACAACCTTTTGCTACATATTTTTTAATTATTATTAAGTATCTCCTCGATGAAGCCGAGTATCTCCTCGCGACCTAAACCCTTCTCGCTTGACGATACGAACATTGGAGGCAACTCCTCCCACTGCTGGCTAAGCACCTCTTTGTAGTTCTTAATGTTGCGGTTACGCTGTGCCTGCGAGAGCTTATCGGCCTTGGTGAAGATTATACCAAAGGGGATGCCATTCTCGCCCATAAGCTCAATAAAGCGTAGGTCTATCTTTTGGGGCTCGAGGCGTGAGTCGACAAGAACAAATAAAAAGTGCATCTTCTCACACTTTAGTACATAGTCCAATATCAGCTTTGAGAACTCGCCGCGTGCGGTCTTCGATACGCGAGCATAGCCATATCCGGGTAGGTCAACCAAATACCAGCTATCGTTTATAAGGAAGTGGTTGATTAGCTTTGTCTTACCGGGTGTGCCAGATACCTTTGCGAGGTTGTTGTTATTGGTGAGCATATTCACCAACGACGACTTACCGACATTACTGCGTCCGATAAAGGCGATATCCTTAAATTCATCCTTGGGTACCTGAGAAATCTTCTCTGAACTACACTTAAATTTTGCTCTTATTGAAATTGCCATGCTGTGTTATTTATTTTGTGCAAATGTACAAAAAAAAGGAAAATTTTTCTACCTTTGTCTAAAATATGATATAATCAACCTAAGAATATGAAGAAAGAGTGGAATGATGTGCGCGAATTTCATGAGAAGTTCGGACACCCTGTGGCTAAGGAGCCAAAGATGATTGATAAGAAACGAGCTTTATCTCGTGCAAAGTGGATGAATGAGGAGGTTGCAGAGTTCCTTATTGCCGACAACATCTACGAGCAGGCTGACGCTATGATAGATTTGATGTACTTTGCACTCGGTACCATGGTTGAGATGGGTCTTGAGGCTGATGAGCTCTTCGAGATTGTTCAGCAGGCCAACATGGCAAAACTATGGCCTGACGGTAAGCCTCACTACAACCCAAAGGATGGTAAGGTTATTAAACCCGATACTTGGGAGGACCCAGCACCTAAGATAAAGGCGTATATAGATTCGGTGATTGAGAGTAAGTCGAAATAGTAGTTGGATATCTTAACAATATACACATATAAAACAGTTAGCGTATGAAAAAGCTGTTCTATCTGATACTTTGTCTACCATTGTTCTTCGCTGCCTGTCAGTCAGATAATAATGACTCAAAGGGTGAAAATGAGAACCTGAAGTTGAACCTTACATCGCAGAGAGTTATGCTCTTCTCGGCCGATGGCGCTCAGTCGTCTATTGCCTATGAACTTGTAAATGACACTCGCAGTGCTGCATCTGGGAGGGTTACAGCGACCTGTGATGCAGAGTGGATTAGTGATATTGTCGTTGAAGATAGTGTCTTGTTTGTCGTTGAACCAAACCTTGAGGATAGTCGTGAAGCAACGATTGTTGTATCTTATGCCGATCAATATTTCGAAGTTGTTGTGATGCAGGTGGCAAGTGGAGGTGTTGCCTTAGATGCTAATGTGCTTACGGGTGAGTATTATGGCGAGTATTACACACCTACGGCAGGTAACTACTATATCTCATTCTCGGATAATGGTTACAATGAGCAGGGTAACAGACTGCCTAATTCGACTTACTATCAGCTTGATTTGTACGGAGTTTTGTATGAGGGAGATGCTATTGATGGCTCTATTCCACTATCGGAGGGTACCTACTCTTTGAATAAAGCAGATACGATGGTGGCGGGAACAATCAGTTACAGCTACTCTGCGTATATCACTACGGGTGCAGATGTGAATACTGCCTCTAAGAGCGCCTTTGATGCACTAAAGCTTGTGGTTGAACCAGATGGCATTTGTATCCTTACGGCTAATGTAAAGGGCGTTAATCATATAGTACTTTTCACAGGTGACTCTTCAATCGCAGATAAGCGAGAGGTTAATAGCGCGGGTGAAACCAAGCAGATGCAGGCCAAATATGCTTATGCCTACTACTATGGTGATAAGTACAACCCTGATGTTGCAGATAACTTCATACTCTACCTCTCGGATCTTGGCTTAGACGAGAATGGCACTGAGTGCGCAAATGGCACATACTACCGTTTCGATCTCTATAGTGAGTTGGCAGATAAGCAGAACCTTACAATACCATACGGTACTTATGTGATAGGTGGCGACTATGGTGAGCCTTTGACAATTGATAAGGCGTACTCGCTCTACTATATATTGGACTCTGCTGGTACTAATTATGTGGCACAGGCACCTCCAACCGCAGGTGTTGTCACAATCGATGAGAATGGTATTGTGGCAGAGCTATCTATTGCTGGAACAAAGCATGTTGTAACCTTTGATGGTGTAGCCACCATTATCGATATATCTACAGGTGGTGGTAATACGGGTGATGGTCCCCACTCTACATTGGCGGAGGATTGTGTGTGCGATCTAAGCCGTCATACATTATACTACATGTACTATGGCGACTATAGCAATGTGGGCTATATGAACTGGACTTTTGGTATTATGCCTGACGATTTTATGGGTGACTTCGTGCAGTTTGATGTGTTGGCGGGTCCTGATAGTGTAGATAGCTTCTTTGGTGAGTATACCATAAGCAGTAGCCTTGGCTCATATACCGCATACCCGGGTTATATTGATAACAGCGGCTATATGGCTGGTTCATGGTACTATACCGATGATGGTATAACTATGGCTCCATTTATCAATGGAAAGATGAGAGTTAAGGATAATGGCGACGATACGGTGACCGTTGAGTTTAATACCACCGACGATAAGGGAAATACAGTCTCTGGTAGCTGGAGCGGCAAGATGCGTCCAGCATCAGATCTCATGAGCCTTTCGCTATCGACAAACAGCTTTATAAAGTTTTAACAAGAGTTTATAGTTAATGAAGAGAGTATTATTTCTTGCTATTATTGCCGCAATTGTGGTGTGTGGTTGCGGCAAGGAGGATATGGGTGAATACTACCCAACAATAGGTAACAGGGAACTACACTATGTGTCGCGTAGTGGTGAGGTAGTGCCATTTGAGGATGATGACTTCGATGCCCCTGTAATATCTAATACCTATACCAATGGTAGGGGAGTGGTAACCTTTGCATCGCCACTAAGAAAGATATACTTCTTAGGCTCGTTAGATATCACCTCGATAACCATTCCTACATCGGTTACGGAGTTTGAGGGTAACCCATTTAAGAGTTGTAAGAACTTGGCGCGTTTTATCAGCAAGTACTCCACATCGGATGGTTATGCCTTGGTTAAGGATAATACACTCATTGCCGTGGCACGCAACTATCGTGAGGAGAGCTTCGAAATCGCTTATGGCGTTAAGCGCATTGGCAATAGCGCACTTCTTGGAGTAAAGATAAGAAGTATTGTAATACCTAATAGCGTTGCGGCAATCGATGATAATGCCTTTGCAGAGTGTGAGGAACTTGAGCTGTTGGTATTACCGGAGCGACTTCAAAATATTGGTAAGGATGTATGTCTTGACTGTGTAAATCTCAAAGAGGTGACTGTGCCCGAGAGCATAACTTTGGAGGGTGCGTATGGCTGTTTCGTGGGGTGCGATAATCTTGAAAGGTTCAGTGGCGCATACGCCTCTGCGGATGGTCGTTGTCTTGTTGTTGATAAGACGCTCTATGCCTTTGCACCGAAGGATATCGCTGAGTACACAATCCCAAAGGGTGTTGAGACCATTGCAGAACGCTCGTTTGCCGAGTGTGATAGATTGAAGAGTGTCACTATACCTGCGAGTGTGGAGAGTATTGGCGACGGAGCCTTCTATAACTCTTCGCATTTGGAGGAGTTGTATATCCACTCCACCACACCTCCAACAATCAGCGGTGGCGCGGGTAGTGCTGATCCTTTTGCTAACCTCCCATCCGATTATGTTATCTATGTCCCAAAGTCAAGTGAGGCCAAGTACCGAGCGGATAACAATTGGTCACGATACGAGGAGCATATTGTAGGTAAGAATTTTTAGTAATTAAGCCTACGAAATAGATTTTGCAACAACTGATAGCGCATTTACTAATTTATAGAATATCCCTTAATAGAATTCTAAAGATATTATAAGCTATGTGTAATAATGGGGAGGCTAAATGTGTGGTAGTTTCCCCTTTTTAATATCCTCGCACTATGAAACCGAAGCTAATAATATTCGATTTTGATGGCACGCTGTGCGATACTCGCGATAATATCATTATCGCCTTTCGTGCCACTATGGAGCGCTTGGGACTGCCTATGCGTAGCGAGGAGGCGTGTGCTGCGACTATAGGACTTACGCTCCATGATGGCTTTGTGGAGCTATATCCTCAACTCAGCGAGGCTGAGGTTGTCCACTGCGTCGATACTTATCGTGCCATCTTTGCTGAGCGTCGCAAGGAGCTTATCCCTAAGCTCTTTCCTTGTGTACATGAGGTACTTCATAGATTGCACAGCGAGGGTTATACGCTCACAATTGCCTCCTCGCGCCTTACAGACTCGCTTTTGCTCTTGATGCGTGAGCATAAGATTGACCACTACTTTAGCTATGGTGTTGGGTCTGATAGTGTCACACACCATAAGCCTCACCCTGAGCCGTCACTCAAAATCCTCGATGCCCTCGGTTTTAAGCCCTCTGAGGCGATAATGGTGGGTGATATGCCCGTTGATATAGCCATGGCACATGGCGCTGGTATACGCGCTGTAGCAGTTACCTATGGAAATGCCACCCGCGCAGAACTCGAAGCGTCAAATGCCGACTGGATTATCGATAGCTTCGATGAATTGTTGAATATAATCTAATGCGCAAAGATAGCTGTTGCGGCTAATAAGAGGCTGCCTTATTTCGCGAAACGAGCAATGAGTGTAATTTCTTGTCAAAAGTCGTGAGATGTGGTGCCAAATGAGAACTCCCCGGATGGGTCATACTGAACGTATTACCCATTCGGGGAGTTAAGTTTGGTGCCGCAGATTGCGGCTTTTCACAAGAAATTAGTTCATTGCCTGCTGGATAGCCACTGCAATAGCCACAGTAGCACCAACCATAGGGTTGTTACCCATACCGAGGAAGCCCATCATCTCCACATGTGCTGGTACTGATGAAGAGCCTGCAAACTGAGCGTCAGAGTGCATACGACCCATAGTGTCGGTCATACCGTATGATGCAGGACCTGCAGCCATGTTATCTGGGTGCAATGTACGGCCTGTACCGCCACCTGAAGCTACAGAGAAGTACTTCTTACCTGCGAGTGTACGCTCCTTCTTATATGTACCTGCTACAGGGTGCTGGAAGCGTGTAGGGTTTGTAGAGTTACCTGTGATAGATACGTCTACATCCTCCTTCCACATGATAGCCACACCCTCGCGTACATCGTCCGCGCCATAGCAGCGTACCTTCGAGCGAAGACCGTCAGAGTATGAGATAGTCTCTACCTCGTGTACCTCGCCTGTGTAGTAGTCGAACTCGGTGCGATCATACGTGAAGCCGTTGATGCGTGAGATAATCTTGGCCGCATCCTTGCCAAGGCCGTTGAGGATAA
>JAFXBB010000028.1 GCA_017521945.1 Alistipes sp.
GTAATGAATATGTTTTGATGCTCAACCGTCCTACAGACAATGTTATTTGGCGCAGAGTGCGTTGGGTGGCGGGTAATACAAATCAATGGCGATTGGTAGCACGCAATCGTGAGGAGTTTCACGACATCTTCATTGATAAGAGCGAAGTGATGCAGGCATGGCGTGTAATTGCTCGTCTTACAGTTTTAGAGAGTTAACATTAATAACTAACCAAATATTTAGTTGAAGATGGATATTTTGTCTATTGTATGGAATTGGGATCCGACTCTTGTGATGCTCGGAAATCTTGATATTCGTTGGTATGGACTAATGTGGGCTGTTGCAATTCTCGTTGCAGAGCGCATCTGTAACTACACATTTAGCCACGAAGGACTTCCACCTCGAACTTTGGAGTCTGCTTTTATATGGATTGTACTTGGCACATTTGTCGGTGCGCGCGTAGGTCATTGTCTATTCTATGAGCCAGAAACCTACCTTGCAGAGCCTTGGCGCATAATCACAGATATTCGCTCTGGTGGTATGGCAAGCCATGGTGCTGCAATCGGTATTATCACAGGTATTTGGATATTTACAAAGCGTAACCACCTCCCATTTACATGGGGTATTGATAGAATTGCTATCGTAACACCTATCAGCGGAGCTATTATCCGCCTTGGCAACTTCTTTAACTCGGAGATAGTAGGTTTTCCAACCGACTCGGCTCTTGGAATGAAGTTCGTCTATCACGATGCTCGTCGTGCATGGTATGAGTATGCGGGTAATGTGCCACAGGAAATTATCGACCAGATACCAGCACGACATCCAGCACAGCTATATGAGGCAGGTTGTTACTTGTTGATATTCTTCTTGTTGTTATGGTTGTATTGTAGCAAAGATATGGGTCGTCGTCGCCCCGGTCTGCTCACAGGTGTGGGTATGATTTGTGTATTTACTGCCCGTTTCTTTATCGAATTTTTGAAGGAGCGTCAGGTGGCATTCGAGGATGGTATGGCTCTTGATATGGGACAGCTTCTTAGCATCCCATTCATCATCTATGGTATCTATATGACAGTTCGTGCCTATACTCGTCCTGAGGTAACTGATGTCAATGCGGTTGTTGAGTATGCTAATAGAGAGTATGCTCGCGAGGATAAAAAGAAGGCAAAGAAGAAGCGATAAATAGGTTATGGTCAACGAGGTTAATAAATTGATATACAACGCAATAATCAATCATAAAACCCTATATTTACCAGATGTAGGAAATCTTTGCGTTGTTCGTTATCCATCAACTATAAATTCAAAAAACGAGGTTATCCCTCCACGCTATCTTGTTGAGTTTAATGATGATAGTCCTACAATATCGCTTATCGATATTATCTCTTCAGTTGCATCTGTGGATAGTTCACGAGCAGAGGAGATATATCATCGCTGGCTTGATAAGAGTAAGCAGGGTGGTGTGTTGAAGATTGATAGGGTAGGCACGCTGAGTGGCAAATCCTTTATATGTGATGCTGAGCTTATTCGCGTGCTTAATCCTAATAGCAATCCAATATCTATCACTTATCGCAAGAGCAGCAAACTACCCCTAATACTATCTATATGTATAGTTTTGATAGCTATTGGTTATGGAACTTGGTGGTATATTGATAATTCAGATGATATCACAGAACTCGTCACTATAGTTGATAATGAAAGCACTATAGATAACACTGTATTAAATCCTGAAATTGAGAATTTTGAGTCTGATATTAATATGGTATCTGAGGTTGTTGATGAACAAATTATTGAGGTTAATACCGCTGATTGGCGCAATAATGAGAATATCCGTCATTGGGTTGTTGTTGGCAGTTATTCATCTGTAGAGAATGCTGAGCGAGCTATTGCTGCTATTATCAGGCGAATGCCTGATGCTAAATGCAGTTATTTTAAGCTTGGAAGCATGTATGCTGTAGCGGCCTTTGGCAGTGAAAATTTATCTGAATGTCAAGAGTATAAGCGCAGTCATATTAATGATTTTACACAGTCATGGGTATTTACGCCTAAACAATATAGATAGAGTGTTATGAGTTTGTCACAATACCTAATACGCGTTGTTGACACGCTGTATATCAAACCATTACATGGTTATATATCGCGTAATATGTTTGCGTATGGGCTTTGTGGTGCGTCTAACATGGCTTTGGATACATTGTGGTATTTTCTTATTTATCACTTTGTAGTTACAGAGAGATTTGTTGATTTAGGTATTGTTGTGATATCACCACATATATTGTCATTAATAATTGTATTCCCGATAACATTTTTTACCGGCTTTTGGCTTAATCGTCATGTAGCATTTCGTGCCACAGAGTTCAGCTCTCATAGACAGTTAATCCGCTATGCGTTGTCTGTTATTGGTTCAATACTTATTAATTATGTATGTATGAAACTCTTTGTCGAGTATTTTGCCATTTGGCCAACTCCGTCAAAGATGATCACGACACTCGTTTCGGTTATATATAGTTACATTGCTGCAAAATACTTTACATTTAAGCCACTAATTAATTAGTATCATAAAAGTTATATCGTATAATTTAACATAATGTAAATTATACGACAAATTGAATAAAGGAGGGTGATATGGAGATTGGATTGATAGTTATTGCGCTTATTGCTGGCATTATTGGGTTGATTGGTGTTATAGTTCCCGTACTCCCAGGAACACTGCTGTCGTTTGGAGGTTTGGTGTGTGCATATTTTGTTGATGGCAGCACCATTACCCCTACACAGCTCGTCGTGTTTGGAGTAATCTCTGTTGTGGTGATACTTCTTGACTATGTGCTTCCGGGTTATTTCACTAAACTTTTCGGCGGCACAAAATCGGGTATCACAGGCGCAACTATTGGAACATTTGTGGGTCTTCTGTTTGGAGTACCAGGCATTATTCTTGGACCATTTGCCGGTGCTGTCATTGGAGAAATGGTCGGTAGACAAGCGTCACTTGACCATGCAATAAAAATAGGTCTTGGCTCCATGCTATCATTCCTTGTAGGCTCTGGAATAAAGCTTATTGCAGGTGTTTATATGATATACTATATAGTTAAGTGTATTATCAGTATTACATTTTAACTTATTAAAAGTCAAGGAGTTTATACTTAATACGCACACTATCCATAGGCATTATATCTTCATAATGCCACCACTCTCTACGATATGGGTAAAGTCCAGCTTTGTGCATCACTTCGATAAGCAAGATGCGATTTTGGGCTGCTTGATAAGAGATAATACCTCGCTTTGCTAAATTATTGATATAGCGACGATAAACCTCAGGTGTGCGAGTCGCAGCATCACTTGTGTCGGCAGTACCCTTCACTGATGCCGCTTCTGTAAAATCATCAAATCCTGCCCCCATATCCAATGGTGTTCCATCGAGTGTCGCTATTGTAAGGTCTACGGCTACACCGTAGTTGTGTCGTCCACCACGAGTGCCATCTGCAACAAATCGCTCAAGGCTGGTACCTTCAACACATTGCCGCATAGCGCGTTGAACACTGATAGGTCGTGCGGCATCATAGATTAATAAGGTGTAGTTGGGGTTATACTCTTTAAGTATTGATTGTGCCTTAGCTACCCTATTTGCAAACTCCCTTTCAAGGTAAGCCTCTTGAAGGTCACCATACATATCTTGTCCCACAAAGTTGTCCGTTGTTGTATATTTTAGGTTGACAAGTATGTCATTATCAATCATTTGTATATTAACCATACCATACTCTTGCATAAACATATCGAGATCTTTATGCTGGGCATACAACATATTGCCTAATGATAGTAGTAACACTATGGTAATAAATTTTCTCATGTTACAAATATACACAAAAGAAACTACTTTTCAACACTTATGGTGATGTTTGTTATAGAAAGAAGTTGTATATGGAGTGTATAATGACACCAAAGATACTAAAACATTATTTAAGATATATGTTGATTGAAATATTTTATTTATATTTGCCAGAAAATAATGCATTAATTATTAAAATAATAGAGAATATGAAGAGATTATTTGCTATTTTACCATTGTTTGTGGCTCTACTTGTAGCATGTGACCCAGACGCACCTACTACACCAGATGTAGATGGACCATCTGTTGAGATTACCTCATCTACAGAGGTTACTTTAGGTCAAGGCAGCTCAGCTGGTCTTATTATCAGATATAAATTACACAATGCATCTGAAGAGTATACTCTTGAGGCTACCTCAGATGTAGATTGGATTAACTCGTTTGATTTATCAAAGGATGGACTTATCAAATTTTCTGTTGATGCTAATCCAAGTCCTATACTTCGTGAGGGTGTAATTACTCTAAAGTATGCTGAAAGTGCAGCAACAGTTAAGGTCATACAGAAAGAGGAGGCCGCTCCAGAGCCTCAGGTAATTGTGGCTGAATATTTAGATATTAAGTACTATGGTATAACACCTGGTACAATGTTGCATAACTACTACTTAGCATTCTCAAACAATGGAATGGATGCCAATAATTATTATACAGTTCCTGACTCAAAGTACTATTTTGTCGATCTATTCACAGAGCAGGCGCCAACTGATCTGAATAATATCACTATTCCATTTGGCGTTTATAATTATGATTCTAACAACTCAGGTAATTCAGGAACCTTTACAAGTTCGTATAGTTGGTATCAAATAATAGATGAGTATGGAAGTATTGTGCGCGATCTCAATGGTAATGGCTGGTTTGATTACCAAACAGGTGTACTAACTGTTGAGCAGGGTAAAGTAACACTCGATGTAATGATGAATATTTTCGGTGTTCAAGAGTTGCATAGAGTAATCTTCGAAGGAGAGTATAACATGTTGGATTGCACTAACGAGCAGCAGCAGTAACAACATTTATATTAAACAAAAAAAGTGTGGGTGACTATTTTACTCTTTAGTCACCCACACTTTTATTCTGTACCTTATTGTATTATAGCTACCTATTGATATATACCTCCATAAGTTTTGCGTTGCCCTCAATAATAATATCATTCGCTTCAGCAGGGATGAGGATTACCTCTCCCTCAGCAAGAGTCTCCTCCGCACCATCAGCAACAATACGCACAGAGCCATTTAGCGCAATATAGACTACAAAAGAGTCGAGCGATGAGCGATCCAACTCCTTCTTACCATCTACATCGTGGAGAGTCATACTAAAGTAGTTGCAATCGATAACCTTAGCCTCGCCACCCTTTCCGAGATTATACTTACGGTGTAGCAACTCGGCATCAGCCTCGAAGTCGATAGCATCAACAGCTAATGATGTGTGAAGTTCTCGGCTTTTACCCTCTGAGTCTACCCTATCCCAATCATAAATTCTATAGGTGACATCCGAGGTCTGCTGCACCTCGACAACCTCAAGACCTGCTCCCAAAGCGTGAACAGTACCCGCAGGAATAAAGAATACATCACCAGGCTTTACCTCCACCCTATTGAGCAACTCCTCAAGGCGAGACTCAGCAACAGCAGCGATATACTCCTCGCGTGTGAGATTAAGATCCTTGAAACCTAAATATATCGAAGCCCCCGGTTTGCAGTCAACTACATACCACGCCTCTGTCTTGCCAAAGCTATTGTGTCGCTCCTCGGCAAGTGTATCATCAGGATGTACCTGTACAGACAACTTATCGTTGCAATCAAGATACTTTATAAGTAACGGAAACTCAAGACCATACTGCTCAAAAATCTTCTCTCCAACAAGCTCACCCATGTAGACCTCGATAATCTCCTCAAGGTTATTACCCTTAAGGAAGCCGTTAGCTACAACCGAGATATCTCCACTTACAGATGATAAATCCCAGCTCTCGCCATACAACTTATCTTTAGATAGACGACCTGCTGCCTTACCTTTTTTTGTTAATATCGCCTGACCGCCCCAGATACGCTCCTTGACGCGTGGCTTAAATTTTATAGGGTACAACATATCTTAACTAAAATAGGGTTTCAACATAACTTACTACCTCGTCAACAGTCACATTAAGAGGGAAGACCTTACTTGGTTTGATGGTGAAAATCTCGCGATTTTGCTTTGCAGCCTCCTCTCCAGCACCTGTGATGTTGAGCATGATACAAGCATCCTTATCAATCGCTCCAGACTCCACCATCTTGATGAGTGATGCAAGTGCTACGGCTGGAGCTGGATGGATATCAATCTCTTCAAGCTCCTTGAAGAGTTTTCGAGCGCGTCGTGCCTGAGCATTAGTTGCCACCATAACATCGCCATTCGTAGCCTTTAACACATCGTATAGACCTCCGGCAAGACCATAAGGTGGCTTGCGGTTAGACAACACCTTCGCGTCGATGAGTTCTGCATCGCGGCGCGCCTTTTTAGTCTCATAATCTAACATCTCGCGCGAATCGGCACGCCAAGCGTCATAAATAGGTACGAATGGAGCATTCTGCGACACCATTAGTTTCATGAGGTTATCACCATAGCGTCCATCCTCTATAAGACGCATATTTGCCTCCCACGCAGCAATAGCACCAGTACCACTGCCCACTGCCTGGAAATAGTAATCAGGAATACGACCAATTGTTGTTGCTGCGGATAGAACAGTTGTTGACATACCATCACGGCGGGCGATATTTTTTGCACCTCCCTCAGCATAGAACTTTGATGACTTCAATGCCATGTTACTAAGATTGATAGCATCAAAATAGTCACCACCTTTCTCGCAAGCAATCAACTTAACACAATCATTAATTGACTCTGTAAACCACAGAGCATCAAGATTATCCGCAGGTACAGCAAGAAGTAGCTTTATGTTGTTATCAGAGCAAACACGAGCAAAGGCACGAGCCGTATTACCTGCAGATGCAACAACCAAGACTCTCTCTTCGTTCTCATCAATACGAGCGCATACACTATATGCCTCTGTCTCCTTAAACGAACAAGTTGTCATCTTAACACCTCGACGAGGAGCATAGCCATTGAGCGTAATCCATAGGTTTGAAAGACCAAGATGCTTTGCTAAAGCCTCGCTCTTATATGTTACAGGTGCCGATGACCCCTTAAGAATACGCTTCACAGGGAGCCAATCACAGAACTTATAAAATCCATAGTCATTGGATTTTACCTCCAGCTGCTTGTTTGTATAGTTTGCGCGCACCAATGACGGTGTTTTGCACTCTCTGTCATCTAATATCCAACCAGTGTCTTCAAATTCGCGATCTGTTGCAACACACTTTAGAGTGTATTTTGTGGGCTTAAAGTTTTCCATGTTACATATCTGTTTACATCGTGCAAATATACGAATAATAGCCGATATTACAAATTGATATTAAGTGTTTGAATATAGAAAATTATTGTTACCTTTGTACGATACTTACTAAGGTAAGTAGTTTTAAGGAGTTGTAAAGATATAGAAATATGAAAAAATTCTTATTATGGACATCAACGATGGTGGCATTTACGCTGCTTGTGCTATCATCGTGTAGTAAAAAAGAGGAGCCTTTGGCACCTATTGAAGATGGTATATTTGTATATGCCAACCTTGAGCAACTACTTGCTAAGGGTGCCTTCGATAAATTTATAACCCCCGATAATCGTCGATTAGTGGCAACAGCACTATCATCGCAAATGGCTAATACCAATCATGTTGAGCAGCTTAGCTCTATAGTTCTCGACTTGAATGCGTCAGGTGTAGACTTCGGTGGTAAAGCATACGGCTATCTATGTGATGATATGGAGAGTTTTGTCATAGTAGGCAAGGTCCTTGATATCGTTCAGGTTGATAACACCATCACATTTCTATCGTCGTTGCTTGAAGAGAGTGGTGAGGATGCTATTGAGATAAGAAGAAGTGGCGATATCCGCAATTTTGAGTTTAATGATATTGCTGTTTCGTACAATAATTCACGCATTGTCTTTGTCTTAAGCGCTGGTGACTCAGCAATGACCATTGCCAAGGAGGCAATCGTACGACCAAAGTCGGATATGTCGATATTTGGAACTGCAGATTTGGCGGTGATGTTCAATGTCGAGCGACTTATATCATTAACAACTGCTCAGATTGAAGAGCGTGTTGCAGAGTTGGATATAGATCTTGCAAATGGTGAAATCAGTGAGGTGTACTATGCTAAACAAATAGATGATATAAATACTGCAAAATCACTGATTGATAGCTATTCAGCACATTTTACAGCTGGGGCAAAAGCAGTGCTATCAGCTACTTTTGACCTCGGTCGAGCTACTATTGCCGTTGAGTCTGAGGGCATTGACTACGGTGAGTATGCAGCTCTATTTAAGCCAACAAGTGACACACATCTACAATACTTAAGTGATGATGCCTTTGCGGTGATGAGCATGGGTGTGGATGGTGAAGTGTTGTCCAAATCGATACGCACGCTACTTAGTGATGAGTTTCTTCATAGCGTCGGTATCTCGCCCACAAACGAGATGGATATGATTATATCAATTGTGTGTGATGCACTCACTACAATAGATGGCGGTGTGACACTGGCCCTTAATACAATTGACGGCACTGTTAAGCGTGAGTATAACTACTATTGGGATGAATACTCTATAGCTCCAAATATCAAGAGTGTGGAGGCCATATTAATGGCAGATGTCGAAGATGCGTATATCATAAATAATATCGCTCAGTTTGCTGGAAGCTTCCTTGTGAAAGTTGATCCTATGCACTATACCCTACGCCTCATGAACTATAAGTTATCTATGGGGCAGGATGATAACCTCTTCCATATTGGAGTAAATATGTCGCCTAAACTACAGACTCCATCTGCTATAGAGAGTGCTTGGGCAAAGTATGTGGATGCCTCGCTATGCTATATGGTTGTAAATGTCGATGCTATGATGGATAGCATGTTTATGAAGTCTGTAAATAGGATTATAGTAAACAATATCATCGAGGAGTATCAGCCTATATATACTAACGCAGTTGATGCCATAAGTTACATCTATACATCTGCCAAGAGCCTTAATTGTGCAGAGTTTGTGATTGTCTTTGATGATGATACAACAAATTCACTTGAGCAGATTAATGCGATAGTCTTGCCTACATTGGTAAATGAAGCGATTAAAACTACACTATAGACTATGGAGAGAATAGAATTATGTGGTGTTGTTCCTGAAATATTTACCTTAAGAGGTTGTTTATCTTCTGAATTATGGCATAATAGTGTCTGCTTCGAGAGGGGCAAAAGCTATCTAATTCATGCTGCATCAGGAACAGGAAAATCCTCATTATGCAGTTTTCTATATGGTCAGCGTGGTGATTATAAGGGTATTATCAGGTTTGACGGTAAGGATATAGGAGCATTTTCAACAGAGCGTTGGTGCGAGATTAGAAATTTGGAGATTAGCATTCTCTTTCAGGATTTAAGACTATTTGGTGAACTTACCGCCATGGAGAATGTATGGATTAAGAACTCGATTACAAACTTCAAAAGCCGTGAAGAGATTGTAGCCCTGTTTGAGGAGCTTGGTATTGGCGATAAGCTCGATTCTCGCATTGATCGCATGTCGTATGGTCAACAGCAACGAGTGGCACTCATCCGTGCTTTATGCCAACCATATAGCTTTATACTCCTCGATGAGCCGATTTCACATCTTGATGATAAGAATAGCGATATTATGCGTGATGTCATTCTTCGGGAGGCCAAAGCACAAGGGGCGGGCATCATTGCAACATCTATTGGTAAACACATGAATATCGATTACGACCTATGCATAAATCTCTAAATCTTATCTGGAAACTACTCAGAAAGCATATTAGCATCTTTGAGTTAGCGGTGTTCTTTATTGCTAACCTCATAGGTATGACCGTAATACTCGGTGGCGTGCAGATTTATAGCGATTTGAGACCTGTGATGACAGGAGAGAGTGCGCTTATTGGCAGCGACTATTTGGTGGTGACCCATCCTGTGGAGCGCATGGGCGTAAGTGGCAAGAGTTTCTCTAAGGAGGATATTACAGAGCTTGAAGCTCAGGAGTTTATATCGAGTGTCGGGGCATTTAGTTCATCTGAATTTGAGGTATATGGCTCAATTGCGTTTGGTGGTCGTAAACTCTCTACGATGCTCTTCTTTGAGTCTGTACCCAACAGTTTTCTTGATATTCAACCCAAGGAGTGGGAATATGCAAAAGGCGGCAGTACAATACCTATTATACTGCCACGCAACTACTTAAATCTATATAACTTTGGTTTTAGTTCAACTCAGCAACTACCCCAGATTACCGAGGATATTATCAAGCGTGTCGAGCTTGAAATAACACTTCGAGGCAATAACCTTAGAGGTGATTATGTGGGTCGTGTTGTCGGTTTTTCAGATCGCATCAACACAATTCTTGTTCCTCAGACATTTATGGATTGGGCAAATACCGAATATGGTGAGTCGGGTAATCAAGATGCTACACGCCTAATTATTGAGGTAGAAAACCCGACAGATCCTGAATTAGTCGCGTTTCTTGATGCGAACAACTATGAGGTTGAGAATAAACCATCGGAGAGTAGCAAGGCAATGTTTATACTTAAAGTATGTGTTGCGATAGTTATATGTATTGGAGTTATTTTTAGTATATTATCAATTATAATACTAACCTTAAGCATATATCTGCTGCTACAGAAGAATATCACAAAACTCGAAAATCTCGTGCTTATAGGCTATACACCTCAGCGCGTAGCACTACCCTACAACCTTCTTACCCTTATTCTCAATCTATCAATATTGATTATAAGCATTATTATCATAGTTGTGGGTCAGGGATTTTATATGGGTTATATCTCTCAATTGGCAGGATGTGAACTATCGTCATCACCTATGGTTGCCATTGTCGTGGGTGTGATATTTACAACGGCGATAATTCTCTTTAACTTCTATATTATCAACCGCAAAATCAAGGAAATATCTCGCAAACAATGATTCGTAGAGCAGAATTTAGAGATATAGATACCATTATGTGTATTGTGGGTGATGCTCAAGCAGCGTTGCGTGAGCTTGGTATAGACCAATGGCAGGATGGCTATCCCTCGATTGCTGTAATTAAAAAGGATATAGATAATGGCGTAGGTTATGTTTCTGTACAAAACGGTTCCGTGGTAGGTTATGCAGCTATTCTTCTCACTGGCGAAGTCGCATATAGACAGATAGCAGACAACGAATGGGGTACAGGCGAAGATTATGTGGTAGTGCATCGCCTATGTGTTAAGAATGGAGCCAAGCGCAATGGTATAGCCCTATCTCTGATGAAAAAAGCAAAAGAGTTAGCTATGGAGGTTGGCTATTCTGGCTTTCGCATTGATACTCACAGAGGTAATATACGCATGCTTAGGATGATGGATAAACTGGGTTTTAAGTATCGTGGAATTATCTACTATGAGAGTGGTGTAAGATTGGCTTACGACCTAAAGTTTAGCAAAAGTTTAGTGCTATAAATAACTAATATATGGCAAGTTATCTACAGGTGGAAAACATATCCAAGTCGTATGGTGATCGTACGCTTTTTTCGAATATAAGTTTCAATATCAACGAGGGTGATAAGATAGCTTTGGTCGCTCCTAATGGCACAGGCAAGTCGTCACTCCTAAAGATATTAGCTGGCGTAGAACATTCCGACAGAGGGGGTGATGTTAAGTTTATGAAGGATATCAAGGTAGCATTCCTTGATCAGGAGTGCCATTTTGATCCCAAGCGCACCATCTTTGATGAGGTATATGCCCGTATGGGTGACCTCTCGCCAGAACTCAAGGAGTATGAGGAGGCAGTTGCAAGTGGCGATATCAAGCGTTTAGAGAGAGCCATGGCTGCTATGGATGCCACAAATGGCTGGGGTATGGAGCAGAAGATTCGCCAAGTATTATCATCTCTAAAGATTGAGCGATGGAATCAACCTATGGGAGAGCTATCTGGTGGTGAGGCTAAGCGTGTTGCCTTGGCGTGTATGATGTTGCAGGATGCTGAGTTTATCATTATGGTTGAGCCCACCAACCATCTTGATATTGATATTATTGAGTATTTAGAGGGCTACCTTCAGCGTTCTCGTTGCACATTATTAATGGTTACGCATGACCGCTATTTCCTTGATAGAGTGTGCAATACGATAATGGAGATAGATAGAGGTAATATATACACATATCGCGGCAATTATACCGAGTATCTTGAGAAGCGCGAGGAGCGTTACCAAAATATGCAGGCTGAGATTGATAAGTCGCGCAACCTACTACGCCGAGAGTTAGAGTGGATACGTAGCACACCACAGGCTCGAACAGGCAAGGCCCGCTATCGTATAAACGCCTTCTACGACTTAAAGGATAAGGCATCTGTAAGCCTTAGGACAGATAGCGTTGAGATTGATGTTGCTACTTCAAGACTTGGACGCAAGATTATCGATTGTATGGATGTTAACCTCTCATTTGAGGGGCGCAAGATGTTGGATAACTTCTCATATAAGTTCACGCGTGGTGAGCGTGTGGGTATTGTGGGACGCAATGGTGTTGGTAAGACCACCTTCCTAAATCTTATGGCCGGCAACCTGCAACCCGACTCTGGTGTAATTGAGCAGGGTGAGACACTTCGTATAGGTTACTACACTCAGCGTGGCATCAACTTCAAGCCCGGACAGACTGTGCTGGAGTGTGTGCAAGAGGTTGCGGATGTAGTTAAAGCTTCGGATGGTCATGCGATATCTGCCACAACCTATCTCAATCGTTTTCTCTTCCCTCATGAGACCTTCAACAAGCGTGTTGATATACTTAGCGGTGGTGAGAAGCGTCGTCTATATCTGCTTATTGTCTTGATGCAAAACCCCAATATGCTTATTCTCGACGAGCCTACCAACGACCTTGATATTATGACACTCAATGTCTTGGAGGAGTATCTCTCGGAGTTTAAGGGGTCGCTGCTTATTGTGTCGCACGATAGATACTTTCTCGATAAGTGTGTCGACCATCTATTTATCTTTGAGGGCGAGGGTCACATCAAGGACTTCGTAGGCAAGTATAGCGAGTACCGCGAATATATCAAGGAGAAGGAGTCTATGGAGCGTAGCGAGCAGCGTACCACCGCACCACAAAAGCCACAGCAGCAACGCACGCACGATACATCCAAGCGTAAGCTATCGTTCAAGGAACAACGCGAGTTGGAGCAGTTAGAGGTCGATCTTGCAACACTTGGCGAGGAGCGCACAACCCTCGAAAATGAGATTTCATCAGGCACACTACCCTACGAGCGACTATCAGAGGTCTCGAAGCGCATCGAGGAGCTTATAACCCTTATAGATGAAAAGGAGATGCGATGGTTGGAGCTAAGTGAATAAAAAGATGTAGTTTTAGGCTTAACCGCTCACGCTCTGCATAGCCTGCAAGCAGTCTCTGCTCTCGCTTAATCGCGGTGTTGCGAAGATAAGACAAACAGCAGTTTACTTTAGAATCTGTTTCGGCTTTTATTATAAAAAAAGAGTATTTCTGCTATTGCTCGTCAATTGGAAGTAAGTATATCTACCGTAAGTAGAGAGATTTGCCGTAATAAAAGTAAACGCGGCTTATATAGTTGGCGCATAGCCAATGAGATGGCGCAGGAACGGCGAGAACTCAAGCCTAACAACAGTGCGAATTCCGCGATGAACTACGAGAGAACCGCTCCGAACTCCTCAAAGACCTTGTACGATTCTGCAAGGAGTATATGCCCCGCTACGGGTATAAACACCTCTGCACCGAGGATGACGACTACAAGTATTACCAGGCACTCAACCTCCCCTGCA
>JAFXBB010000005.1 GCA_017521945.1 Alistipes sp.
AAGAACGACAAAATACATTTTTATTCACTCTCTTTTGATTTACATCATGCCGCCCATACCTGCGCCTGCACCTGCCAAAGGCTGAAGAGGACCCTCCTCCTTCTTCTCTGCCAAGACGCACTCAGTTGTTAGGAACATCGACGCGATAGAAGCTGCGTTCTCCAAAGCTACACGAGACACCTTCGTTGGGTCGATGATACCTGCTGCAAGCATATCCTCATACTTATCATCGCGTGCGTTGTAACCGAAGGCACCCTTGCCCTCCTTAACCTTATTTACAACCACTGAGCCCTCGCCACCAGCATTGGCTACAATCTGGCGAAGTGGCTCCTCGATAGCACGCTTAACAATCTGGATACCTGTAGTCTGGTCATCGTTCTCGCCCTTAACACCCTCAAGACACTCAACAGCACGGATGTAGGCTACGCCGCCACCAGGAACAATACCCTCCTCAACAGCTGCGCGTGTTGCAGCAAGTGCATCCTCAACACGATCCTTCTTCTCCTTAAGCTCCACCTCTGTAGCAGCACCCACATACAACACTGCAACGCCACCAGCAAGCTTAGCCAAACGCTCCTGAAGCTTCTCGCGGTCGTAGTCCGAAGTGGCATTCTCGATAGAGGCACGAATCTGCTGTACACGAGCAGCGATAGCCTCCTTAGAGCCAGCACCATCAACGATAGTGGTATTCTCCTTGTTCAATGTAACCTTATCTGCAGTACCTAAAGCCTCAATACCGGCATCCTCCATCTTCATACCCTTGTCGGTAGAGATTACTGTTGCTCCTGTAAGTGTTGCGATATCCTCCAAAATCTCCTTACGGCGGTCACCAAAGCCTGGAGCCTTACATGCAGCAATCTTCAATGTACCACGAAGCTTATTTACTACAAGTGCAGACAATGCCTCACCGTCAACATCCTCGGCGATGATAAGAAGCGAGCGACCACTCTGAGCCACAGGCTCAAGGATACCCATAATCTCCTTCATTGTCGAAATCTTCTTATCTGTAATAAGGATATATGGCTTGTCGAGCTGCGCCTCCATCTTCTCGGTATCGGTGATGAAGTAAGCAGAGATATAACCACGGTCGAACTGCATACCCTCAACCACATCCACATGAGTCTCAGTACCCTTAGCCTCCTCAACAGTGATAACGCCCTCGTTGTTAACCTTAGCCATAGCCTCGGCAATGAGCTTACCAATCTTACGGTCGTTATTTGCCGAGATTGTTGCAACCTGCTCAATCTTATCGAAATCCGAGCCTACAACCTGACTCTGCGCCTTGAGAGATGCAACCACCTTCTCAACCGCTGCATCGATACCGCGCTTTAGGTCCATTGGGTTTGCACCTGCAGTGACATTCTTAATACCTACAGAGATAAGTGACTGAGCAAGCACAGTAGCAGTTGTAGTACCATCGCCAGCGTCGTCGTTAGTCTTTGATGCTACCTCGCGCACCATCTGCGCACCCATATTTGCGAAGGTATCCTCCAACTCAACCTCCTTAGCCACAGTTACACCATCCTTAGTCACATGTGGCGCACCAAACTTCTTGTCGATGATAACATTACGACCCTTAGGACCGAGTGTCACCTTAACTGCATTACATAGCGCATCTACGCCCTCCTTCAAAAGCTCGCGCGCCTCAACATTATATTTAATCTCCTTTGCCATAACTATCTAATATGTTGCTAATTACTAATTACTTATTGATGTTATTACTCAATAACTGCAATGATATCCGACTGCTTCATAACAAGGTAGTCCTCACCCTCATAGTTAAGCTCAGTGCCTGCATACTTGCCATACATCACCGTATCGCCAACCTTAACCTCCATCTTAACATCTGCTGTGCCGGGGCCAGCTGCGATAACTTTACCCATAAGTGGCTTCTCCTTAGCTGTGTCTGGAATAAATAGACCGCCTGCGGTCTTCTCCTCCGCAGGATTTGGCTTCACCAAAACGCGGTCTGAAAGTGGTTTTACTGCCATAGTTTTACTCATTTTATGTTGTTAATAATTATTTCCTGTTTGGTGCGAAGTTACGGCAATCTCTGTGCCAAATAGACAACTGCGCCAAATTTGCACAAATATAGTGACAAATTGTCATAGTTGATGACATAATGTTATTCAAATATACAAAGAAGGATGCCGAAATATATCTGACACCCTTCGTTGATAATCGACTATTTATAGAGAATATATGCTATGGTACTCTCTGCTCATACAATTTTTATGTTTCATTTTAGTCATACTTGTCACCCCACAAGGCGTGGATACGCTCGGCAATCTTTGCCTCTTGAGCATTGCCTCGGTTAGGTGTATAGAAGCGAGTGCCACTAAGTGACTCTGGAAGAAACTCCTGCCTTACAAAGTTGCCTTGATAGTCGTGGGCATACTTATAATCTGCGCCATAGCCGAGTTTATCCATGAGCTTCGTAGGCGCATTTCTAAGATGTAGAGGTACAGGGCGATTTGTAGTGTCATGCTCAACCATTGCCAAAGCCTGATTTATAGCCGCGTATGCCGAGTTGCTCTTGGGACTTGTAGCAAGGTATATCGTTGTTTCAGCCAGCGTAATACGCGCCTCGGGCATACCAATCTTGTGTACCGTATCGAAGCAGGCATTTGCCAAGAGCAGCGCATTAGGATTTGCCAAGCCAACATCCTCCGAAGCGAGGATAACCAAGCGGCGCGCAATGAAGCGAGGCTCCTCACCACCAGCCAACATACGGGCGAGGTAGTAGATAGCAGCATTAGGGTCACTGCCACGCACCGACTTGATAAAGGCAGATATCACATCGTAGTGCTGCTCTCCCGACTTATCATAGAGAGCTATATTCTGTTGCAGACACTCCGTAACACGCTCATCATCAATGATAATATCACCATCCGAAGCCCCAACAATAATATCAAGGATATTCAACAATTTGCGAGCATCACCTCCCGAAAAGCGGAACAGAGCCTCAGTTTCGCGCACCTCGATATTGCGCTTTAGCAGCTCCGCATCTGTGGTAAGTGCGCGATTAAGAAGTGTTTGAAGCTCGCTATCATCCATCGGCTTAAGCACATAGACCTGACAACGACTCAACAATGGAGATATAACCTCGAACGAGGGGTTCTCTGTTGTAGCACCTATAAGCGTCACGATACCCTGCTCCACAGCACCGAGCAACGAGTCTTGCTGAGACTTATTGAAGCGGTGAATCTCATCGATAAACAGAAAGGCAGGGCGCGCATTAAAGAGGTGTTGATTCTTAGCCTTCTCTATAACCTCTCTAACATCCTTAACGCCCGAAGTTACGGCCGAAAGGGTGTAGAAGGGTCTGTCGAGTGCCGTAGCCACAATCTTTGCAAGCGTAGTCTTACCCACACCCGGAGGACCCCAGAGGATAAACGAGGGGACACTCCCCGAGGCGATGAACTTGCGAAATACGCCGTTCTCGCCCACAAGGTGCCTCTGCCCAATATAATCATCCAAACCCTGAGGTCTGAGCCTCTCGGCTAAGGGTTGCTGTGCCATATATAAACCTATTAGTGGTTGATATTCATCTGCTTATTTGGATCATGCTTATAGCGGAAGAGTATCATAAACATAAGCGCTACAACAAGGGCATAGCCCGCAAAGATAAACCATGTTGTCTGCCAGCCATTTGCATACTCTGGGCGCGAGAGAAGATGACCACCCTCCCAAGCACAGAACTTATCCACAACACGACCGGCGATATATGTACCTACCGAAGCACCTATACCGTTGGTCATAAGCATAAATAGTCCCTGCGCACTACCCTGCATACTCTTTGGAGCCTCCTGCTGCACGAACATGGCGCCCGACACATTGAAGAAGTCGAATGCCACACCATAGACGATACATGACATGATGAGTGCGAGGATACCCATAGTTGTCTCGGTGCTACCAAGACCAAAGAGACCAAAGCGCAACACCCACGCAAACATCGCTATAAGCATAACCTTCTTAATGCCAAAGCGAATAAGGAAGAATGAGGTCATAAGGATGCACAACGCCTCCGAAATCTGCGATATAGAGACCAACATTGTTGGGTTTGATGCAAACCAGCTATCAGATACCGATGCAAAGCTCTCAATATAAGGAGTCGCAAAGCCATTGGTAATCTGCAACGACACACCAAGCAACATAGAGAAGATAAAGAACATAGCCATGGTCTTGGACTTGAAGAGTACAAAGGCATCAAGACCCAAGCGCTCCACAAGACTCTTCTCCTCGTTGCTCTCCGATAGTGGACACTGTGGCAAGCTAAATGAGTACAAGCCAAGCACTACACCAAGCGCACCACTCATAACAAGCTGCATATAGGTCTGCTGTGCAGTAAGCTCCAAGCCAAACGACACACTATTTACAAACCACATCGAGGCGATGAAACCTACAGTACCAAGTGTGCGGATAGGTGGAAATGCCTTGACATAATCGAGTCCTGCACGGGTCAGCGTGCCAAAAGCAACAGTGTTAGAGAGCGCAATGGTAGGCATATAGAATGCTACGCTCAACACATAAGGGATAAAGATTGGCCATATATCCGCAACATAGTTAGCATTGTCGATATTAACCTTCGCAAGCTCCGAGGCCTCCCAACCGAAGTAGGCAGCAACAAGCATGAAACCTCCAGCAAGAAGGTGCGAAAGACCAAGTAGACGCTGTGGCTGGATATACTTATCAGCAATGATACCCATAATTGCTGGCATAAAGATAGAGACCACGCCCTGCGCAATGTAGAACCATGAGATATACTCACCCAATCCAACCTTGCCTAAAAACTGACCTACACAAGTTAGATATGCTCCCCAAACAGCAAATTGGAGAAAATTCATAATGATAAGACGAGACTTGATGTTTCTCATAATCAGTGTGTTTTATATGTTATTTACTCTATTAGTTGCAAAAATCTTAACAAAGATATGAATTTTTTTTGCAAAATTCTTTGTAAATACAAAATAATATTCTACTTTTGCACCGTCAAACAAAACATTGGGCTATGGTGTAATGGTAACACTACAGATTCTGGTCCTGTCATTCTTGGTTCGAATCCAGGTAGCCCAACTAAAGAGAGAGAGAAATCATTTGGTTTCTCTCTCTCTTTAGTTGGATATTTACATTCCCTCCAAACCTTCCTTTGGAACTAACAACACCGATACCCGACCTCGCTTTCGTCTTTCTCGTCTCTCTCGTCTCTCTCGTCTCTCTCGTCTCTCTCGTCCCTCTCGTCTCTCTCGTCTCTTAGGTCTTTCTCGTCTTTCAAAAACAAAAAAAACAGCGCAAGACAGCCCCAAAAAGCTATCTTGCGCCTTGCTAAGAAGTTGTTTGAATTATATTTCGAGTGAAGATTAGCCCAAGTAGGACTTAAGCAGCTGACTACGCGATGACTGGCGAAGCTTTCTAATCGCCTTCTCCTTAATCTGGCGCACACGCTCGCGCGTTAAGTCGAACTTCTCGCCAATCTCCTCAAGGGTCATCTCCGAACAACCGATGCCGAAGAAGTAGCGAATGATATCACGCTCGCGCTCAGTGAGAATCTCCAATGCACGCTCCACCTCCGTGGCCAAAGACTCATTGATAAGACCACGATCTGCATTTGGCGAGTCGGCATTTACCAACACATCGAGCAGGCTGTTATCCTCACCATCAGCAAATGGTGCATCAACCGATATATGACGACCTGCCACACGCAAGGTATCTGTAACCTTCTCCTTTGGGAGTTCAAGCTCGGTAGCCAACTCATCTGCCGATGGGGTACGCTCATGCTCCTGCTCAAAGCGAGCAAACGCCTTATTAATCTTGTTGAGCGAGCCTACCTGATTTAGCGGCAAACGCACGATACGCGACTGCTCAGCAAGGGCCTGTAGAATAGACTGACGAATCCACCATACGGCGTATGATATAAACTTAAAGCCACGAGTCTCATCGAACTTCTCCGCAGCCTTGATAAGACCGAGATTACCCTCGTTGATAAGATCAGGAAGGCTAAGACCCTGATTTTGATACTGCTTAGCTACAGATACCACAAATCGAAGGTTTGCCTTTGTAAGCTTCTCAAGAGCCTCCTTGTCACCCTTCTTAATTCTTTGGGCGAGTTCCACCTCCTCCTCAACAGAGATAAGTTCCTCCTTGCCGATCTCCTGCAAATACTTATCCAACGACGCACTTTCGCGGTTGGTAATCGACTTAGTAATTTTTAATTGACGCATAAAAAACTATCTATTCTTACAACTATTATTCCGTTATATCGCTCTATATACGCACAACAGGTCATAAATGTTTCACAAGAAGAGAAAAATATTTTATATTTTCTCTCTTTAGGCGTGTGTTAATTACATCCGCAACTCTATGGAGCATCTATCTTAGTCATTGATGATGAGCAGTTCTCGGGTGCAAGACTCTACCTCTCTGAATGCCCCATGAAAAATCTCCTCGCCAGCGTGGCATAACCTATGCATACCAAATAGCTCCATAAAGAAATCGAAACAAAATTCAAACAGCTTCTAAGTATTTTTACCTATTTTGGGTCTAATTTTGTTATTACGATGGATAGGGAGGCAGAAAAAACACTACCTTTGCAATGGTATAACGGTTACATAGGAGGGATATACCCCTGTGCAACTACAACAAAAAAAGATGTTTTAACCAAATTGTGCAATAATGGTAGATATTTTTGATCGCTTATCGAAGAATGCTGGTGGCCCTATCGGTCAGTATATGTCAGCAGTACACGGTTACTTTGCTTTCCCTAAGTTGGAGGGCGAGCTTGGTCCTCACATGATGTTCCGTGGCAAGCCTGTCTTGAACTGGAGCTTGAACAACTATCTCGGCTTGGCAAACCACCCAGAGGTGCGCGAGGCAGATGCTGAGGCTGCAAAGAAGTATGGTATGGCATACCCTATGGGTGCTCGTATGATGTCTGGACAGACTAAGTATCATGAGCAGTTGGAGCGCGAGTTGGCAGAGTTCGTAGGTAAGGAGGATGCCTTCCTTCTTAATTTCGGCTATCAGGGTATGATCTCAATCATTGACTGCCTACTCACACCACGCGATGTTGTGGTCTACGACAAGGAGTGCCACGCTTGTATCATCGATGGTTTGCGTATGCACCCGGGTAAGCGTTTCGTATATGGTCACAACGACGAGGAGTCATTCGTACTACAGCTCAAGCACGCTACAGAGCTTGCCGAGGAGCAGCGCGGTGGCGTTCTTGTTATCACCGAGGGTGTCTTCGGCATGAAGGGTGACCTTGGTTTCTTGGATGTCATCTGCAAGTATAAAAAGGATTACAACTTCCGTCTCCTTGTTGACGATGCTCACGGCTTCGGTACTATGGGTAACAACGGTCGAGGTACAGGTGACCACTTTGGCGTTCAGGATCAGATTGATGTCTTGTTCAACACCTTTGCAAAGTCTATGGCGGGTATCGGTGCCTTCGTTTGCGGTCCACGCTGGTTGATCAACCTCTTCCGCTACAATATGCGCTCTCAGCTCTACGCTAAGTCATTGCCTATGCCTATGGTTATGGGTGCATTGAAGCGTCTTGACCTTATCCGTAAGCACCCTGAGTATAAGGATAAGCTCTGGGAGATTACCCGCGCATTGCAGAAGGGTCTTACAGAGAATGGCTTTAACATTGGCGTAACACAGTCACCTGTAACACCTATCTATATGAAGGGTGGTGGCGAAGAGGGTACAAACCTTATCGTTGATCTTCGCGAGAACTACGGTTTGTTCTGCTCAATCGTTGTATATCCTGTAATTCCTAAGGGCGAGATTATCCTTCGTGTCATCCCTACCGCAGCCCACACAATGGAGGATGTGGAGTACACACTCAACACCTTTAAGGCTGTGCGCGCGAAGTTCGAGGCCGGCGAGTATATCAAGCCTATACCTCAGATGGCAGATCCTGAGTTTAAGGTACGATAGAATTTCTTTCTTGTGATAAGGCAGCATCTACTGCCGCTAACAAAAAGTCCCGACAATGGGTCGTACGACCAAGTACTACCCATCGTCGGGATTTTTGCCGAGCGTTGTATCTACCACCTTCTGACAAGAAACCTTTTTTGTGATAAGGGGTCATCTGCGGCCTCTCAATCATTGCCCCAAATGGGAAATACGCTTAGTATGTCCCATCTGGGGCAATTTCTTAATCGAGACCACATCTAACCCCTTCTGACAAGAAATTTGGGTCGTGGTGCTTG
>JAFXBB010000029.1 GCA_017521945.1 Alistipes sp.
AAAAGTGTATTTTGTCGTTACGCTTGCCCTCAAAATGCTCATTTACGCTCAGTAAACTCCGCTTTTTCGGGCTTCGCAAGCCTAAAACTACATCTTTTTATTCACTCTCTTAGGTTATGCGGGCTGGCTCAGTTACTTTTTAGTCACCCACCCACACGATAATGTAGTATGCAATGTTCTGTTTTAGAGGTCGTGTTGGATATAATTAGAACAGCCTCTTTTCTACTATTTCTCAGGCTTTATATCCTTAACCCTCAGCTGTTTGGTTACTGTGCCACGATAGTGGTTGTCCACAATCTGGTAGCATACCGATACCGGTTTGCCTGAGCGCACCCACTTGTAGTGCTGTGGCTGCTGAAAGGCAATGGCAGGGATGGTGATATGTGGGCGCTCACTCTGCATAAGATCCATGCGTAGGTGGTCGCACTCAGCACCTACAAGGCGTGCGTCACCATGGTTGCTTGCGCCGTAGGTCACAAATACAGGTGAGGTGTTACCCGGACCAAATGGCTGGAAGCTATTTAGCTGGCGGTGGAACTCATCTGTGATATCCGCAAAGTTGAGCTTGCTGTCGATATCTACCTGAGGAACAAGGATGTTAGGATCGATATTCTCCTCCACATAGTCGTTAAAACGCTTGGTGAAAGCCTCCACATTCTCCTCCTTCATCGTAAGACCTGCAGCGTACATGTGACCGCCGAAGTTCTCCAACAAATCAGAGCATGACTCAACGGCCTGATATAGGTCGAAGCCCGCAACCGAACGCGCCGAGCCGGTAACAAAGCCATTAGACTTGGTAAGAACGACAGTAGGGCGGTAGTAGGTCTCAATAAGGCGCGATGCCACAATACCTACTATACCCTTCATCCACTGAGGATTGTAGATTACAGTACTCTTCATCTCCTTAAGCTCCTTGTGTGACTCCACATAGTCGTGAGCCTCCTGTGTTACATTGCGGTCTATGCTTTTGCGATCCTGATTGAAGGAGTCTATGACCTCTCCAAACTTCGCCGCCTCCTTGGCATTGCCAACAATAAGAAGGCTTACCGCAGCATGACCACCCGAAGGTGCTGCATTCTCATCATCCTCATCCATGCGCATACGACCTGCAGCATTGATGCGAGGGCCGATCTTGAAGACAATGTCGTCAATGGTGATATCGTGACCATCAAGACCACATATCTTGATTATTGACTCCAAACCCTTTGAAGGTGAAGAGTTTAACTTCTTAAGTCCGTAGTATGCCAAAATGCGGTTCTCGTCCACAAGTGGCACAATGTCAGATGCGATACTCACGACCAACAAGTCCAATAGATGCTCAATATCGGCAAATGGAATGTTGTTTCGCTTGGCATACGCCTCGACGAGCTTAAAACCAACGCCACAGCCCGACAACTCATCGAATGGATAGTTGCAATCTGTGCGTTTGGGGTCCAATACAGCCACTGCCTGAGGTATCTCCTCGGCAGGTAAATGGTGGTCGCAGATGATGAAATCCACGCCACGCTCCTTGGCATAGGCCACCTTCTCCACGGCTTTAATGCCGCAGTCCAAGGCGATGACCAATGTTACGCCCTTGCGGACGGCATGGTCAATGCTTCGGATAGATATGCCGTAACCGTCGACATATCGGTCAGGAATGTAGAACGACAAATTTTTGTGTCCTATCTGGCTTAAAAACTTGTAGACTAACGCCACGGCAGTGGTTCCGTCGACATCGTAGTCTCCGTAAATCATTACCTTTTCGCCAGCCTTCACTGCCCTCTCGATGCGCTCCACTGCACGCTCCATATCCTTCATTAGAAATGGGTCGTGCAAGTCTCGCAAGGATGGAGAGAAGAATTTTTGAGCCTTCTCCTTGGTGTCTATGCCCCTCTGAACTAATAGGTTTGCCAAAACTGTAGGCATACCAAGCTCGGTGGCTAATGCCTCCACCGTAGCGGGATCGCCTTGTGGTTTTAGCTCCCATCTTTTTTCTATGGGCATAACTTTTATTTTTTATATTTAACATTTAAATTTTTCGTTAAGTGGTTGATAAATTGAGGCTTCACCTCCTCCATGCCAATCTCTCTGCCGAGCAACGAACTGAGCGAGCATACACCCCTGTCCGTAAAGCCACATGGATTGATAAGCTCAAACCATTTGAGGTCGGTCGATACATTCATCGCAAGACCATGCATCGTTACACCATGTGAGGCGCGAACACCTATGGCACAGAGCTTTACAAGGCGATTGCCCTGTGTCACCCACACACCCGATGCCCCCTCGGAGCGGTGTGCTGCGATGCCATAGTCGGCTGCAAGGTCAATTACCGACTGCTCAAGTATATCTATATAACGGCGAATTCCGATGCCTATTGCATCGAGGTCGATAATTGGATAGCAAACAAGCTGTCCGGGGCCGTGGAATGTTATATCTCCGCCACGGTCGATATGGAAGAACTCAGCACCAAGACTCTTTAAGTACTCCTCGGCAACCAACATATTTGCCGAGTTGCCACTCTTGCCAAGTGTGTATACTGCAGGGTGTTCAACACATAGAATTGTGCCGCGCATATCTCCTTCGGCAAAGCTCTTATCGAGCTTCTTACGACACAAAGCATCGAATAGCGTGCGCTGCAAATCCCAGCACTCGCTATAAGCCATTGTCTGTAAATCTCTTACCTCTACTTCGTTCTGCATACCTCTCTTACTGCTTCAAGTGCGGCATCCGCCAAGTATGACGAACGCACAAGTGGTGCGCTCGCACAATATGCGAAACCTTGCTTGAGAGCCTCGAGTCGGTACTCTTCGAACTTCTCGGGAGTGATATACGCCTTCACGGGGTAGTGCTCCTTAGTTGGTCGTAGATATTGACCAAGAGTGACGATGGATACTCCCGCCTCGCGCAAATCGCGCAAAGTTTGAAGTATCTCCTCCTCGCTCTCGCCAAGACCGAGCATCAAGCCGCTTTTAGCGACTGCTCCACTATCGGCAATATGCTTCAAGGTCTGAAGCGATGTGCGATACTTGGCGCGTGAACGCACCTCTGGAGTAAGCCTCTCAACGGTTTCGATGTTGTGTCCCACGATGTCGGGACCAGATGCCAGCACAATGTCTAATAACTCAGGGCGGGCATCCATATCAGAAATAAGGAGCTCGATTGTAGATTCGGGGTTTTCGCGGCGTACAGCCTCGACTGTCCTTGCCCAAATGGAAGCACCATGATCGGGGAGGTCGTCGCGCGTAACCGATGTAATTACAACATGCTTCAGGCCCATTAGCTTAACGCTCTCGGCAACCTTCTCTGGCTCCGCCTCATCTGGAGGAAGAGGTCGTCCTGTTGTCGTAGCGCAGAAGCGACAGTTGCGAGTGCAAATATCTCCAAGAATCATAAATGTTGCAGTGCGTCGACTCCAACACTCCGCCTTATTAGGGCACATGCCACTGGTGCATATTGTATGCAGACAACGCCCCTCAACAATATGCTCCACATCGGCAGTATCAGTCGTGCTACGCAGACTGATTTTCAGCCACTCAGGCTTTCTGAGATAATCTTCTCGCTTATCTACCTTCGGCATTTTTAAGTTCACTTTTTTCCAATTGATGCAAAAGTACAAATAATTTCAACAAAAACAAATTTTTGGGCAAAAAAGTTGCGCGGGGGGAGATAAGAAAGGGGATAAGGAGAAATTTTGAGTTGAGGGTTGTTTTGTTCGATTAGGGAGTTTTAAGGAGTTTAAGGATAATTAAGGTAAATTAAAGATGATTAATGGTTTTTGCAAAGCAAAGACAGCTTTAGTTCTCCTTAATCTGCTTTAATCACTTTCAACTTTCCACTTTTATCTGTACTCTGTACTCTGTTCTCTTTGGTCAAAAAAATTGAGGCTGAATAAAAAGATGTAGCTTTAGGGTGATAAACTACACTTTTTATTCAGCCTCAATTATCTTAAAAATGCGCTCTACTCAGTAACAATATCTTTGTTTACATTCTTTGAGCCTACAAGTGCGTAGAAGAGCAAGTATGCAAGACCAGCAACTATTACCCAGTAGCTTACCAAGTAGTTGCTTGTGAGGTCTACAACATAGTTCTGGAGCAAAGGCAAGATACCACCACCGCAAACCAAGGCCATGAAGATACCTGAAGCCTTCTCGGTGTACTTACCAAGACCCTCAACAGCAAGGTTGAAGATGCCACCCCACATAACTGATGTGCAGAGACCGCAGAGTACCAACAATGCTGCGTTCACAGGAACATTAGCAACACCGAAGCCCTCAGTACCCTTGAATACAGGGAGGTTAACGCTGTTAGATGGGTCGAGGAACATAGCGCCCAAAACAAGACCAAGACCCAATACCGATACTGCAGTAAGCATTGACTTTGCAGATACCTTAGCACCGAGTGCAGCACCTGTAAGACGACCTACCAACATAAGTAGCCAATATGTTGCGGCTACGGTAGCAGCGATACCCTCAGCACCGCTCTCAACGCTCAAACCGCCATTCTGCAACCACTTCTGCAACACATTTGGAATACCTACCTCAACACCTACATAGATGAAGATAGCCACAGCGCCCAACACAAAGTGACGGAAAGACATAGGACCAATCTTTGACTCCTCCTTCTTGACAGCCACCTGAGGTGCGCTCTCTGGGATAGTGGTGAAGATGATAACAATGAATGCCACTGCGAAGATTGCGAGGGCGATGAACATCAATGGGAACACCTGCTTAATCTCAGCATTTGCGATGCTTGGCACGAAGACACCTGTAAGGAAGATAACCGCTGTACCCATCAACGAGTTGAACGAGCCACCCACCTGAAGTAGCTGGTTACCACGGTTACCGCCACCTGCGAGCTTATTCAACATTGGGTTTACAACGATGTTAAGCATACACATTGAGAAACCTGCGATGAAGGCACCAAGAAGGTAGATGCCGAATGCGAGGTTGCCTGTAAGAAGACCTGCAATAGTCTGAACACCAACACCTGTGAAACCTACAGCTACGGCTGTGAGAGCTGTGAACTTGTATCCGCGCTTCTGTAGAAGATTACCCGCAGGGATACCCATAACTGCGTAGGCAATAAAGTTTGCGAATACACCGAGTGTACCCATCCAGTTAGCAACGCCAAACTGATTTTTAAGCACATCACCCATAGGTGATGCAAGGTTGGTAACGAATGAAATCATACCAAAGAGCAATATCATAACGATGATTGCCAATAGATTACCGTTCTTCTGCTTTGTCATAATCTTTATAAATTTAATAATGTATTCATTTTATCGGTCGCGCTCGGCAATAAATGTGCAAAGCATCAACAATGATTTGCGATAAGGTGTGTCCGGAAACTTTGAGAGTAGGTGCATGGCGCGCTGAATATATGCCTGCATAGTCTCTGCTGCATACTCTTTACCTCCACGCTCCTCGACAATGTTGTGGAGCTTATTTACAGCCTCCTCGTCCTTGTCACAACGCTTCAAAAGCGATATAATCTCCGCCCTCAGGGTGTCATCACCACGCTCCATAACTTCGATAAGCGGAAGGGTTATCTTATGCTCTCTAAGGTCGTTGTTCGATGGCTTTCCTGTGTTGTTATCGCGCTTATAATCAAGAATATCATCCTGAATTTGAAAGGCGATACCTATAGCTTCGCCAAACTTACGCATGCGATCTACCTCCTCGCGATTTGCACCTACGGACAATGCCCCCAACGCAGCACTTACACCAAGTAGACTCGCTGTCTTCTGGTAGATAATCGTAAAGTAGTCGTCACGCTTGGTGTCGAGATTTTTGGCATGCTGGCTCTGTAGCACCTCGCCCTCGCAGAGGGTTGCCATCGCGGTGCCGATGTAGGAGATAAGATCGTACTGTGCCGATGCCATACCTATAGCCATGGTGCGAGCGAGGATGTAATCTCCGAGGATTATCGCCATATCGCTCTGCCACTTGGCGTTTACCGAGGCACGACCACGACGCTCATCTGCCGAGTCTAAAACATCGTCATGTATGAGGGATGCGGTGTGTATCATCTCGACAAGCATGGCGGCAAGATAGGTACGCTTGGTACAGCGACGCTCCTTGCCCTCGTTGCCTTCGGCAGGCTCTTTGGCGATATGCAACATCGCTGAAAGCAGCGCCAATATCGGTCTAACACCCTTGCCACGCGATGAGAGAGCATAGCTAAGCATCTCCTGCATAAGGTCGCCCTCGGCAGAGAAGTTTTGGGTTACGAACTCATCGAATGCCTCAAGGTCGGCAAGTATAGGTTTGCGAATATCGTCAATAGATATCATACGCTTTTGTTGTTATAACTGAGCAAAGATAGCAAAAAGAAATTAGTTTTCATCACTTAGGGCGCTGTTTGTTGCAAAAAGATAGCTATATAGGGTGTGTATAATGACACTAAAGATACAAAAAAAATTAGAAATTAGTAATTAGAAATTAGTAATGGCTAAAAGTATGGACTTTTTGTTAAGACGATTAAGACTATTAAGAGAAAAATCCTAATGGTCTTAAATTACTGTTTATCTAAAAAAGCTCTGCTTTTTAATATTTACTAATTACTAATTACTAATTACTAATTGTAAAAAGTCCAAGACTTTTTACTTGCTCTTTATCCACTGCCATAGTTCCATCCATGATGGGCGTTTGCCATGCATGAAGATACCTACACGGAAGATCTTTGCAGCGAGCCATGTGGTGAGGATAAAGGTTATGAACAGCAGTGCTATAGAGAGAATTATCTCCCATGTTGGTATGCCGAACGGAATGCGTGCCATCATCACTATAGGCGAGGTGAATGGTATTATAGAGGTCCACACCACAAGCGGTGAGTTGGGGTCGTTAAACACCGCCATCATAACCACGATAGATATAATGATAGGCATCATAATAATCGTGTTGTACTGCTGACCATCCTGCACTGAGTCTACAGCAGAGCCTGCGGCGGCATACAGCGAGGCGTAGAGCAGGAAGCCTCCAAGGATAAATAGTAGCATATATGTGAAGATGGTTGCTAAGTATCCGGCGTCGCCAATAGTGCCGAGAATAGTCGAGAGCATAGCATCATTTGTGGCGGCCACATCCGTTGGCATAAGCGCTGGAAGAAGGAACTTAGAGGCTGAGAGAATCAAGATTGCCCAGATGGCTATCTGCGTAACTGCCACGGCTGCAATGCCGAGTATCTTACCCATCATAAGTTGGAAAGGGGTTGCGCTTGTGACCATAACATCTATAACACGGCTTGCCTTCTCCTCGACAACTGAGGTAAGTACCATCTGACCGTAGATGATGATAATCATGTAGAGCAACATTCCGAGGATAATACCAAGGATGTAGTTCATGCCCGATGAGGTGGACTCCATGCTCTCCTCCTCGCCTGTGCCATTATTAACAAAGGTGCTTAACACGATATGAGTCTCTACAGATGCAAGTATCTCATTGATATTCTCAATGTTATATGATAGGAGTTTCTCCTGCTCAATGATGGATGATATCTGACCTGAGATATTCTCCTCGAGCATCATCGATGATGAGCTGTTGGTTATGAGCTGCACAGAGTCGCGGGCATCCACAACACTACCTATATATAATACTCCAAAGGCGTCACTCTCGGCGTTATACTTAGCACACGCCTCGGTTTTGGTTAGCTCAGAGACATCTACAAACGCCACTTCTGGTGAGGAGTAGAGTTTATCTACAACCAACCCTGAGCGGTCTACAACCATAACTCTCTTCTGCTCACCCTGACCGCTATAAAGCATCATTAGCGTTGGGGCAACCATTAGAGCAATCATAAAGAGAGGCATAAGGAGTGTAACGATGATAAATGACTTTTTGCGCACGCGCTCCAAGTACTCTCTGCATATAATTAGATATGTCTTTTTCATAACTCAATGCTTTTATAATGTGCCATTTACAGCACGGATAAATATATCATTCATCGAAGGTATCACCTCCTTCAAGGCACGCAATTCACACCTTTCGTTTAGTGCTGCAATAATTGGTTTGATATCCTCATCCTTAGGAATATATATCTTTGTCTCGCGGTAGCCGCCCACAATGCCGTGGCTCTCGCCTATGGTCATGGCTCTATCCCCTAAAGAGGCTGTAAACTCCTCGTCTGAGGCGCGGTGTACCACCTCGAAGTTGTTACCTCCTGCCGAGCGGCGTATCTCGGCCACTGAGCCTGAGAGGATGTTGCGCGACTTGTTGATAAGGGTTATGTGGTCACACACCTCCTCTACGGAAGCCATGTTGTGGGTGGAGAATATCACCGTGGCACCGCGGTCACGAAGAGCAAGAATCTCCTCTTTGAGGAGGTTGGCGTTTATAGGATCAAAACCCGAAAATGGCTCATCAAAGATTAGAAGCTTAGGCTCGTGTACCACGGTAGCGATAAATTGTACCTTCTGCGCCATACCTTTTGATAAGTCCTCAACCTTTTTGTCCCACCAGTCTGCTATGTTAAGACGCTCGAACCAGCCTCGCAACCTACGCTCTGCCTCGCTCTTTTGCATACCTTTGAGGCGTGCAAAGAAGAGGGCTTGCTCGCCTACACGCATCTTCTTATATAGACCTCGCTCCTCAGGCATATAGCCGATATGAAAGACATCATCGGCAGTAAGAGGCTTACCATCAAGGAGTACACGACCTGAGTCCGCCATCGTTATGCGCGTAATTACACGAATGAGTGTTGTCTTGCCCGCACCGTTAGGTCCGAGCAGACCATACACCGAGCCGCGGACCACCTCCAACGAAACATCGTCTAAGGCTTTGTGACCTGTGTAGCTCTTTGTTACATTTTCGATTTTTAGAATAGTATCCATAATCAGAATAGTTTCTTAATATTTCATCTTTGTACAAAGGTACAAAAAAGAAATTAGTTTTCAACACT
>JAFXBB010000030.1 GCA_017521945.1 Alistipes sp.
GTTAATTCTTGCAAATTCAATAAATTATCCATATTTTTGTTCTAAATTGCGTATATGACTATCTAATTCAGTCACACATTGTATATTGTATGGATAAACTGATTTGTGTTGTGCGTACTTTGTTGCTATTGCTGTGTTTCATTTGTTGTGATATAAATATTACGGCTAATGAATATGCTTCGTATATCTATATGAGTAGAAAAAAAACTCCACAATATCTTTACAATGAGGGCGTTGGTAAGGCTGAGGATGAGAGGTATGAGGAGGCTCTAAATTATTTTCTTCAAGCCGCTTATGAGGGGTATATGCCAGCTCAGTATGCTGCAGCTCACTACTATGATAATGGTATTGGAACTTCTCGAAATTATAGTGAGGCCCTCTATTGGTATAAGAAAGCAGCAGAGCAGGGTCATGTACAGGCACAATATAAGTTGGGCGATTATTACAAGCAGGGATTAGTTGTTAACAAAGATCTCTATGAAGCTATGACTTGGTATGAGAGGGCTGCCCAGCAGGGTGATGAGGTCTCAATGATACAACTTGGAATAATCTATATGCAGGGAATAGGCATAGAACAAAACTATGATAAAGCCATAGAGTGGTTAAAGACTCCTGCGGAACTCGATAATGCAACTGCCCAATACAATATCGGTATATGTTACCTCAATCGTAAAGATGCAAACCACAGTGCGGAGGAGGCGGTTAAGTGGTTTAAGAGAGCCGCTTTGGGTGGCCATCGTGATGCGCAATATAACTTGGCACACTGTTATGCCGTTGGTGAGGGTGTCGCTCAGGATTATGTAGAGGCAAAGAGGTGGCTTATGGCAGCTGCAAATAAGCAAGATGCTCGTGCTGAGTGTGATTTGGGTGATATGTATGAACATGGCTATGGCGTTGCAAAAGATTACAATGAGGCATATCGTTGGTATGAAAGGGCTGCTAAACATCATAATGTGAACGCAGAGTATAATCTCGGGCATTGTTACTATCTCGGTTATGGCGTAGGTAAGAACTATGCCAAGGCTGCAGAGTGGTATCATTTAGCGGCAGAGCATGGTCAATTGGAGGCCCAGTATCAGTATGGTCACTGTGTAGAGTATGGCGAGGGTGTCAAACAGGATTATACTGAGGCTGTTAAGTGGTATCAAAAGGCGGCGAAACGAGGTCATAAAGAGGCGCAATATCACTACGCATATTGTATAGAGCATGGCTATGGTGCGCCTCAAGATTATAAGGAGGCTGCAAAATGGTATAATGCGGCAGCTAAGCAGGGACATCATGATGCGGAGTATAACCTTGGTCACTGCTACTACCTCGGTCATGGTGTGAGTGTGAATTATAGGATGGCTGTGGAGTGGTATAAAAAAGCAGCACAATTTCATCAGTCGGCAGCCGAACTTGGTCTTGCGATATGCTATGAGCATGGAGAGGGTGTTGCGCAGGATTATCAAATGGCAATGGAGTGGTATAAGCGTGCCGCGGAGGATGGAGAGATTGACGCGGAGTATGGTATTGGATACTTATATCACCATGGATATGGTGTTGATGTTGATTATACTAAGGCAGTAGAGTGGTATAGTATAGCGGCAAAACATGGTCAGGCAGAGGCTGCATATAACATGGGCCTGCTCTATGAACATGGAGAGGGCGTGCCACAGAATTATGTTCAAGCTGTTGAGTGGTATAAGTTTGCTGCAGAGCGTGATGTGGCTGGAGCGGAGTATAACCTTGGACAGTGTTACTATCTGGGTCGTGGTGTTAAGCAGGATAGTGTCGAAGGCGACAGACTGCTTTATGAGGCAGCGCAACATGGCAGCAAAGAGGCTATTGAGTATCTCCAAACTCACTAAGAGCATGTGTGAATTTTGTTAAGCCATTTTGTAAAACCGTTTGTAAGACCGTTTGTAAGACCTTTTGTAAGACCTTTTATTACACAGCTTCTTATATTTTTTTTCTTAAAATAGATAAAAATTTTGAAAATTTAACTTTATTTCATATCTTTGCGCCACTAAGGGGTGCTAACTAAGGGTTGGAGCGATGCATGCGCGCGGTGTATTGAAATGACTCTTTTGTTGGCTGAGATTAGACCCATTGTACCGGATACAGATAATGCTGAGACCGGGATTGGATATATCTTAAATACCCCTTTTCAACTTAATTATTATTAAAGTATGAAAAGGTTTTTTTCTTTTTGGGCATCAATGCTCATCCTAAGTGCTAATGTTATAGCACAAGACTACTCCTACGAAAAGGTCGATACAACCAAGGTGTATGAGGTGGAGACCATTGAGATTGTGACGACCTATGCTAAGCGTACCACTCCTGTTGCGCAAGATAACCTATCCAAAGAGAGTATCATTCGTTCAAGTTATGGTACGGATTTGCCATCGGCTCTTGCTTTAACTCCCTCACTTATAGCCACAAATGAGACGGGTGTAGGCATTGGAGCGACATCTATCCGCCTTCGTGGTACGGATGCTACGCGTATCAATGTAACGATTAATGGTGTTGCGATGAACAACCCAGACTCTCACTCGATGTATTGGTATGATACTCCCGACTTGATATCCTCGGTGGGTAGTGTACAGGTACAGCGAGGTGCAGGTGTCTCGACTAATGGTGCAGGTGCTTTTGGTGGTGCAGTGTCGATGACTACAGATGCTCTGTCGCCAGAGTTTCGAGGCTCGGCATCGCTCTCCTATGGCTCGTATAATACTAATAAGCAGGGCGTACATATCTCCTCAGGACTACTCCGTGACCATTGGGTTGTGGATGCAAGGTTGACTCATATTGGCTCGGATGGCTATATAGAGCGAGGCTCAACCGACCTCAAAAGTTATATGGCTCAGGTAGGGTATTATGGTGATAGCACTAAGATTAAGTTGTTGTCCTTCGGTGGCTCGGCAAAGACCTATCTAACCTATAATGGCGTTTCAAGAGCTGATATGGAGAAGTATGGTCGCAGGTATCATGATTCGGGACAATATACCGATAAGGATGGTAATATTGCTTATTATGATGACCAGACTGATAACTATCTTCAGTTTAATAATCAACTTGTTATAAATTACAATTTCAACCAACGCTGGAGCTTAAATGCAACACTCTTCTATACCTATGGTTATGGCTATTATAATCAGTATAGGGATGATGAAGAGATGGCGGAGTATCTTAACTTAGGGCGCAGTGGAGAGGCTGATTTGATACGCCATAAGATTATGGAGAACCACTTGGGTGGCGTTAATATGGCTGCGAACTACCGCACTCGCAATATCGACCTTGTGGCTGGTGGCTCATGGAGTGGCTACACCTGTCCTCATTGGGGTACGATATCTTGGGTTGATGGCGTTGATAATGTTGCTGGAAGGTGGTATGACAACGATGTGAAGAAACAGGATGCCAATGCCTTTGTGCGTGCAGACTGGATAGTGCTAAGAGGTGGGTTTGATAACTCGTTGCACCTCTTTGGTGATATGCAGTATCGATATGTACACTACAAAGCATGGGGTACAAACGATAATGCCATTCAGCAGGTGGATGGTAGCTACAAGATGCAACCAATAGATGTGGATAAGGAGTATAACTTCCTAAATCCACGCTTTGGAATTAGCTATATTGCACATAATCACAACATCTTTGCATCGGTGGCTGTGGCACATCGTGAGCCAACACGCTCGGACTTTACGGATAGATATATGTTTGCCACAGATGATAGCTATCCTGAGCCTGAACGATTAACCGATTTTGAGGCGGGATATACCTATATATCACCTCGCGTAACGCTTGGTGTGAACTTGTATTACATGTTGTATCACAATCAGTTGGTTGCAACTGGTATGGTTAACGATGGTGATGATGCACTTAATACAAATGTGGATAAGAGCTATCGTCGAGGTGTGGAGATTATGGCATCGTGGAGAGTTGCGAAATGGCTCACTTTTTCGGGTAATGTGACCCTCTCGCAAAATAGAATTGAGAACTATGTTGACGAGATGAAAAATAGTCCAACATATAGTCAAAATCTCGGCACAATGACCATATCTTATTCTCCATCTGTTGTTGGCTCTCTTTCGGCGGATTTGCACCATAAGGGTTGGAGTCTGATGTGGCATACTCAATATGTTGGTAAACAGTATTTTACCAATAATGAAATTGAGGCTTTGTCGTTGGATGCTTACTGTGTAACTAACCTCGACTTGGGTTATCTCTACACAAGAGAGGATGGTAAATCAGTGCGTATTGGTGTGGCTGTGAACAATCTCTTTTCAACACTCTATGAGTCAAATGGTTATGGCTACTCGTATATGTGGGATGGGGTGCGCTATGATGAGGCTTTCTACTTTCCTCAAGCCCCAATCAATGTGTTGGCAAACATGACTATAAATTTTTAGTGAAATATGGACCTTAAACTTGTATTGCAAATAGTAGGTACGCTACTCGGATTACTCTATCTATGGTTGGAGTATAAAGCAAATATTTGGGTGTGGATTGTGGGCGCAATAATGCCTATGGTGCATGGAGTGCTGTATCTCCAGTCGGGTATTTATGCCGATGCATTCATGCAGCTCTACTATGTAGCGGCGGGTATCTATGGACTTATTGTCTGGTTGCGCGGTGCAAAGCGCGAGGAGCGAAGAGTTGATATTCAGCATACGCCCAAAAAGTGGATTTTTCCGCTTGTTAGTATCTATGCGTTGCTTCATGTTTTGCTCTATTTCGTCTTAACGGAATTTACCGATAGCCGTGTTCCATTTTTCGACTCTATGTCTACGGCGTTAAGTGTTGTTGCTATGTGGATGCTGTCGCGTAAGTTGGTGGAACAGTGGCTTGTGTGGTTGGTTGTAGATATGATAAGTGTTGGACTATATCTCTACAAGGGGATACCGATTACAGCTATGTTGTATACCCTCTATTGCGCGCTTGCAATTGCGGGATATATGCGTTGGCGAAAGCAGGTGTTGATAAAAAGTTGAAAAAAGTAGATTTTACTATTTTTTAATCGGGGAAAAATTGCTATCTTTGTTGCATGAATATAAGTAATGCCCCCGATATGTCGTACAACGCCATTTTGATAACATACCAGAGGCTCAAACCTCAAAGTTTGATGTCGGTTGCTTGTCTTAAGCAGGTAACAATGGTTTTGGATGCTACAACTGTGGGTGTTATGTATGATATAGAATTTGAAATATAGTGTGTAGACCGCTGATACTAAGAGTGTTGGCGGTCTTTGTTTTGAAATAATTGAAATAATATAAACTAAAACAACTTAAAGATTATGAAAGTAGCAGTTATTATGGGTTCTACCAGCGACTGGGATATTATGAAGGCCGCAGTCGAGACTTTGGAGGAGTTAGGTATCGAGTATGAGAAGCGTGTGATATCTGCCCACCGTACACCTCACCTTATGGTTGAGTATGCAGAGTCGGCTCGTGAGCGTGGTATTGGCGCTATCATTGCCGGTGCTGGTGGTGCAGCTCATGTTGCAGGTGTTACTGCAGCATTGACTACAGTTCCTGTTATCGGTGTGCCTATCAAAACATCTGCTCTTGGAGGTTTGGACTCTTTGCTCTCTATTGTTCAGATGCCCGGTGGTATTCCTGTCTCAACAACTGCTATCAATGGTGCGAAGAACGCTGCACTTATTGCTGCATCAATCTTTGCTCTTACAGATAAGGCTTTGGAGGAGCGCTTGATCGCCTTCCGTAAGGCACAAACAGAGAAGGTGCTTGCCGCTGAGTTGTAATCTAAAAAACCGCTAACAACAAACAACTATGAAGAATCGCCGCATATTTGTTGAAAAATATTCTCGCTTTCAGGTCGAGGCAGATACTCTTCGCAAAGAGTTGAACACTAACCTTGGACTTAGTATCGAAAGCCTTCGTTTTATCAATGTATATGACCTTTTTGGTTTCTCTGATGAGTTATTGGAGAAGAGCCGCTACTCGGTATTTGGTGAGGTTGTTACAGACTCAGTGACTGATGAGTGTGATATGGAGGGTATGCCACACCTTGCTGTGGAGTTCCTCCCAGGTCAGTTTGACCAGCGCGCCGCATCGGCCGTAGATTGTGTTCACCTTATCGAGCCGAGTGCTGAGGTTAAGATTAAGTCTTCGCGCTTGTATATCTTCGACAAGAGTGTCGATGCAGATGCTTTGGCACGCATTGAGAAGTATCTTATCAATGCTGTAGAGTCTCGCAAGAAGAACCTTGAGGTGCTGACCGATGTGGAGAACGCAGAGATTAAGCCTGTAGCTGTTTTGGAGGGCTTCCGCAGTATGAAAGAGGAGGATTTGGCTCCTTACTGCAAGGAGAATGGTCTTGCTATGAATGCTGATGATTTGCGCGAGGTTGTAAACTACTTCCAAAAGGAGGGGCGTGATCCTGTAGAGACTGAGCTTCGCATCCTTGATACATATTGGAGTGATCACTGCCGTCATACAACCTTCACTACCGAGATAGAGGAGATTACTCTTGATGAGTCGTTTATGAAGGCAGAGTTTGAGGAGTCGCTCGACTTGATGCGCAAAATTCGCTCGGAGTTGGGTCGTGAGGAGAAGAGCCTCTGCTTGATGGAGCTTGCTACTATAGGTGCGCGCTACCTCAAGAAGATGGGTAAGCTTGATGATATGGAGCAGAGCGAGGAGAATAACGCATGTTCAATCTTCGTGAATGTCGATGTTGATGGCGTTATGGAGAAGTGGTTGTTGCAGTTCAAGAACGAGACCCACAACCACCCAACTGAGATTGAGCCATTCGGTGGCGCTTCAACATGTCTTGGTGGAGCAATCCGTGATCCATTGTCAGGTCGCAGCTATGTATATCAGGCTATGCGCGTAACAGGTGCTGGTGATATCTATAAGCCTGTAGCTGAGACTATGGCTGGTAAGCTACCGCAGCGTATCATCTCTACAAAAGCTGCGGCAGGTTATTCAAGCTATGGTAACCAGATAGGTCTTGCAACGACACATGTACGCGAGGTGTATCACCCAGACTATGTGGCTAAGCGTTTGGAGGTGGGTGCTGTGGTAGGTGCTGTTAAGGCTGAGAATGTTCGTCGCGAGAGTCCTGCAGCAGGCGATGTGGTATTGTTGCTTGGCGGTCGCACAGGTCGTGATGGTGTAGGTGGTGCTACAGGCTCTTCTAAGGAGCATACACTATCATCGTTGGAGGAGTGTAGCTCTGAGGTGCAGAAGGGTAATGCGCCTGAGGAGCGTAAGCTCGTGCGTCTGTTCCGTCGAGGAGATGTAACACGCCTCATTAAGAAATCAAACGACTTTGGTGCTGGTGGTGTGAGCGTGGCTATTGGTGAGCTTACCGATGGTCTTGATATCTACCTCGACCGCGTGCCTACAAAGTACAATGGACTTAACTTCTCTGAGTTGGCAATCTCTGAGTCACAGGAGCGTATGTCGGTGGTTATCGAGCGCAAGGATATGGAGCAGTTTATGGCTTTGTGTCATGAGGAGAATGTTGAGGTTACCTATGTGGCTGATGTGACCGATACGCGCCGCATGCGTATGTTCTGGGGCAAGGATGTTGTTGTCGATCTTTCACGCGACTTCATCGACTCAGCAGGTGCTAAGCACTACACAAAGATTAGAATTGGCGAGGTGGAGAATGTCAACCCATTTGAGCGTAAGGTTGAGGGTGCTACAACCACTAAGCGCATGAAGAATAACCTTTCGGATGACAATGTAGTATCGCAGAAGGGACTTATCGAGATGTTCGACTCTACCATCGGTGCTTCAACTGTGTTGATGCCATTTGGTGGTAAGACGCAGTGTACCGAGACACAGGTATCAGTACAGAAGTTGCCTGTAGGTGGTGGCTTTACAAACACTGCCAGCATTATGGCCTACGGTTACAACCCATTCATCGCTAAGTGGAGTCCATATCATGGTGCTGCCTACGCTGTTGTAGATGCTTGCGCTAAGGTTGTCGCTGCGGGTGCAAGATATAACGATATGCGTTTCTCATATCAGGAGTATTTCGAGCGTATGACAGATGCTAAGTCATGGGGTAAACCTCTTGCTGCATTGCTCGGTGCCTTGAAGATGCAGGTTGAGTTGGGTCTTCCATCTATTGGTGGTAAGGACTCTATGAGCGGTACATTCCGCGATATTAATGTGCCTCCAATGCTTATGGCGTTTGGTATCACTACGGTAGATGCTCGTAATGTTATCAGCCCAGAGTTTAAGGAGGGTGGCCATAAGATTTATATCATCCGCCACACACCAAAGCAGAACTATATGCCAGATACCGAGCAGCTTAAGGCTAACTTCGAGTTTGTTGCTGAGAAGATTGCTCAGGGCGATATCGTTGCTGGCTATGCTGTTGGCTTTGGTGGCGTAGCTGAGGCTGTATCGAAGATGGCATTTGGTAACAAGATTGGTGCTGAGTTGGAGTGCGATGAGAAGATGCTCTACAACTACTCATACGGCTCAATCGTTGTTGAGAGCCGTCGCACACTCAACTTCCCACAGGCTGAGTACATAGGTAACACGCTTAATAAGGAGGCTATCTTTATCAATGGCACACGCCTGCCTTTGGAGGAGTTGTTGGAGGCTAATACCGAGAAGTATACTTCGGTATATACGGATAAGGGAAAGAAGGGTGAGCCTACACGCGTTAGTGATGGTAAGATTCACATGAAAGAGTATAACGGCGAGAAGGTTGATAAGGTTAAGGTCTTTATCCCTGTATTTCCGGGTACTAACTGCGATTATGACACTGCTCGTGCCTTTGAGCGTGCAGGTGCCGAGGTTAAGTTGGGTGTATTCAAAAACCTTACAGGTGAGGATGTAATTACCTCTATCAAGGAGATGACTCAGAGCATTTCTGAGTGTCATATCATGGCACTTGCAGGTGGCTTCTCTGCGGGTGATGAGCCAGATGGTAGCGGTAAGTTTATCGCCAATGTGCTAAATAACAAGGATGTTGCAGACGCTATCCACGCCTTGCTTGATCGTGGTGGCTTGATGCTCGGTATATGTAATGGCTTCCAGGCATTGGTTAAGTCAGGCTTGCTGCCATACGGTCGTCTTGGTATGGTCACTAAGGCATCGCCAACACTCTTCCGTAACGATATCAACCGCCATATCTCGCAGATTGTATCAACACGCGTAGGTACTGTGGCATCACCTTGGTTGCGCTCATTTGAGGTGGGCGATATTCACTCTATCGCAGTGAGCCATGGTGAGGGTAAGTTTGTTGTTAGCGACGAGATGGCTGAGGAGTTATTCCGCAATGGTCAGGTAGCGTTCCAATATGTAGATGCTCAGAATCGCCCTACAACAGATGCTCCATACAACCCTAACGGCTCAAGTTTCGCTATTGAGGGTATCATCGATCCAAGTGGTCAGATTTTGGGTAAGATGGGTCATACGGAGCGTTACGAGCGTGATCTTATGAAGAATATCCATGGCGAGAAGGTTCAGGATATCTTCTCTAATGCGGTTAACTATTTTATGAATAGATAGGGTATGCAGCAACAAGAACTACTTTATGAGGGTAAGAGCAAGCTTATCTTCAAGAGCGATAAGGAGGATCGTATCATCATCCAATTCAAGGATGATGCTACGGCTTTCTATAACATCAAGCGTGCAAGGATTGAGAATAAGGGAAAGATGAATTGCGACATATCGTCTATGCTGCTTGGCTATCTCAATGAGAATGGTGTGAGTACCCATTTCGTGGAGAAAATTGATGAGAATAAGCAGTTGTGTCGTGTTGTAGAGCATATACCTATCGAGGTTATTGTGCGCAATGTTATAGCCGGTTCTATGGCTAAGCGTCTCGGTATTGAGGAGGGTGTTGTGCCAGAGAATACCATTTTTGATATATGTCTTAGAGGCGAAGAGCTTGGTGATCCACTCGTTAACGATCACCATGCTGTCGCCCTCGGTATTGCAACATACGAGGAGTTGGCAAAGATATATGAGATATCGGCAAAGGTAAATCTACTCCTTAGTGAATTATTCACTAAGGCGGGCATCACGCTTGTCGATTTTAAGATTGAGTTTGGTCGCACGGAGAGTGGTGAACTTATCTTGGCAGATGAGCTAACTCCTGATACATGCCGTTTATGGGATATGGCTACGGGTGAGCGCATGGATAAGGATCGTTTCCGTCGCGACTTGGGTCGTGTAAGAGAGACTTATGAGGAGGTTGCTTGTCGTATTCACAACGCACTAAATAAATAATAAGTATGCTAAAGGATTCATTGGATATATATGGTGATGATCTGCACGAGGAGTGTGGTGTTTTCGGTGTCTTTGGTGTAAATGATGCTCCTAACCTTGCCTACTATGGTTTGCATGCGTTGCAGCATCGTGGTCAGGAGGCGTGTGGTATCTCTGCTTTTGATGGTGAGAAGCTCAATACTGTAAAGGGTGAGGGACTTGTAACAGAGGTGTTCAACCAGCAAAAACTTGATAAACTAAAGGGTCGTATCGCTATTGGTCATGTTCGTTATGCCACAACAGGTGGTGGTGGTGCAAACAATGTTCAGCCCTTCTCGTTTAGTCACCATACAGGCGATTTTGCACTTGTTCATAATGGTAATTTGGTAAATTCGAAGGAGTTAGCTCGTTATTTAGAGGTGCGTGGTTCATTGTTTCACTCATCGAGTGATAGTGAACTTCTTGCTCACCTTGTTAAGAAGGAGAAGAGCGAGGATAAGCGTATCGATAACATTATAGAGGCACTTAATATGTTGGAGGGAGCCTTTGCGTTCCTTATTATGACCAAGAACCGCATCTATGCTTGTCGTGATAAGCACGGTCTTAGACCATTGGCATTGGGTAAGCTCGGCGATGGTTATGTTATCAGCTCGGAGACTTGTGCTTTGGATATTGTTGGCGCGGAGTATATCAGAGATATCGAGCCGGGTGAGGTTATTACTATTGACCACCATGGTATTCGTTCAAGTCGTTACTCACAATATCAGCGTCACTTGATGTGTGCCATGGAGTATATCTACTTTGCGCGTCCTGACTCTGATATTGAGGGCTGCAATGTCCACACTTTCCGTAAGCAGACCGGTAAGTATCTCTATGAGCAGTCGCCAATCAAGGCCGATGTAGTCATTGGAGTGCCTGATTCGAGTATTAGTGCAGCTATTGGCTACTCTGAAGCAAGTGGTATCCCATACGAGATGGGTCTTATCAAGAATAAGTATGTTGCCCGCACCTTTATTCAGCCTTCGCAGGAGATGCGCGAGAAGGGTGTGAGAATGAAACTCTCGGCAGTTCGCTCGCTTGTTAAGGATAAGTCTGTGGTGTTGATAGATGACTCCATTGTTCGAGGTACTACATCATTGCGTATTGTTCGTCTACTTAAGGAGGCGGGTGCCAAGGAGGTACATGTGCGTATTGCAAGTCCTGCAATTACCCATCCTTGTTTTTACGGCATTGATATGTCAACGCGCGAAGAGTTGTTGTGCGCTCGTATGACAAAGGAGGAGGCTTGCAAGGCTATTGAGGCTGATACTTTGGAGTTCCTCTCAGAGGAGTCGCTACTAAAGGCGGGTAATCGTTCAGAGTTGTGTATGTCATGCTTTAATGGCTGCTACCCGACATCGCTATATCAAAATAAGTTTAATAAGTAATAATAATATATATAAAGTATGGCAAAAAGTTATGAAGAGGCTGGCGTAAACCTTGAGGCAGGTTACGAGGTAGTTCGAAGAATTAAGTCACATGTAGCATCTACAAAGCGTGTAGGTTCTATGGGTAATATTGGTGCTTTTGGAGGTATGTTTGATCTCGCTGCACTCAATATCAAGGAGCCTGTGTTGGTAAGCGGCACCGATGGTGTTGGTACAAAGCTTAAGCTCGCTTTTGAGATGGATAAGCACGATACTATAGGTATCGATGCTGTGGCTATGTGTGTTAACGATGTTTTGGCACAGGGTGCCGAGCCATTGGTATTCCTCGACTATGTGGCTGTTGGTCACAACGAGCCTGCAAAGGTCGAGGCGATTGTAGCTGGTGTAGCTGAGGGTTGCCGTCAGGCTGGTTGTGCCTTGGTAGGTGGCGAGACTGCAGAGATGCCGGGTATGTATCAGGATGGCGAGTACGATATCGCAGGTTTCACAGTAGGTGTTGTTGAGCGCTCTAAGCTCATCGATGCTGGCGAGCGTGTTAAGGTGGGTGATGTGTTGGTAGGTATCGTCTCAAGTGGTGTTCACTCTAATGGTTTTAGTCTTGTGCGTAAGATTGTTAGCGACAATAACCTTAAGCTTGGCGAGAAGTACGATGAGCTTGGTGAGCGTACCTTAGGTGAGGCTCTATTGGCTCCTACACGCATTTATGTTAAGCAGGTGTTAAAGGTTATTGCTGAGTGTGATGTTCATGGTATTAGCCACATCACTGGTGGCGGCTTCGATGAGAACATACCTCGTATTTTGAAGGAGGGACAGGGCGTAGAGGTTAAGGAGGGCTCATGGGAGATTCTTCCTCTCTTCCGTCTGTTGGAGAAGTATGGTAAGGTGGCTCATAGAGAGATGTTCAATATCTTCAACATGGGTATCGGTATGGTTATCGCCCTCCCAGAGGCTGATGCGGAGCGTGCAATCGCTATTCTTGAGGCTGAGGGCGAGCGTGCATCGGTTATCGGTCGTGTTGTTGAGGGTGAGGGTGTGACAATCCTATAATAAATATAAGGTATGAAGAGAGCTCGTTTGGCAGTCTTTGCGAGTGGTAGCGGTAGTAACTATCAGGCTATTGTCGAGGCGTGCAACGATGGTAGGATTGATGCCGATGTTGTATTGCTTGTATGCGATAAGCCCGGTGCTAAGGTATTGGAGCGTGCTAAAGTTTTTGGCACTGAGAGCTTCGCATTTAACCCTAAGGATTACGCCTCTCGTGAGGAGTTCGAGATGGTGCTTGCCGATATGATGGATGAGCGAGGTGTTGACTTCGTGTGCCTTGCAGGCTATATGCGTATTGTGGGCAAGGTGCTTTTGGAGCGTTATGCTCAGCGTATTGTCAATATCCATCCCTCGTTGCTCCCATCGTTCAAGGGCGCACACGCCATTCAGGATGCTGTAGATTATGGTGTTAAGATCTTTGGTGTAACCACTCATTTTGTTGATGAGACATTGGATGGTGGTCGTATTATCGATCAAGGCGCTGTGGTCTATGAGGGGTCTGATATTGAGGAGCTTACAAACCTTATTCATAACATTGAGCATAAGCTCTATGTTAAGACTATTAACAAACTGATAAATAAGAAATATTAAATATATGCGTGCATTAGTAAGTGTTAGCGATAAGGCGGGTGTTGTTGAGTTCTGTCAGAACCTAACTCGCCTTGGTTGGGAGATTATTGCCACAGGTGGTACCCAGAAGCTTTTGGAGGAGAGTGGTGTTAAGACTATCGGCATTAGCGATGTTACAGGTTTCCCTGAGATTTGTGACGGTCGTGTAAAGACTCTTCATCCTAAGGTACATGGTGGACTTTTGGCCCGCCGTGACGATGAGAGTCACCTTAAGGCTTTGCGTGATAACTCTATTGAGTTTATCGATATGGTGTGTGTTAACCTATATCCATTCCGTCAGACTATAGCAAAGCCAGATGTTAAGATGGAGGATGCTATTGAGAATATCGATATTGGTGGTCCATCAATGTTGCGTTCGGCAGCCAAGAACTATCGGGATGTTACCGTAGTGTGCGACCCAGCGGACTACGCTCGTATCATCGATGAGATTGAGAAGGGTGGTAACACAACTGTTGAGACTCGTTTGCAGCTATCTGCTAAGGCTTATACTCACACAGCAGAGTATGATATGTGCATTGCAACATATATGCGTAAGCAGGCAGAGTTGAACGAGAAGTTATTTGCATCGTTCGATCTTGTGCAGACCTTGCGCTATGGCGAAAATCCTCACCAGTCGGCTAAGTTCTACGCATCGGCTGAGCGTGTACCTTACTCTTTGGCTACTGCTAAGCAGCTTAACGGCAAGGAGATGTCATACAACAATATTCAGGATGCAAATGCAGCGTTGAACATCGTTCGTGAGTTCAAGGAGCCATTTGCCGTAGGTTTGAAGCACATGAACCCATGTGGCGCTGCCATTGGTACAGATATCAAAGATGCGTGGGTTAAGGCATACGAGGCTGATACTGTGAGTATCTTTGGCGGTATCGTAGCGGTAAACCGTGAGATTACTAAGGAGGTGGCAGAGCTTATGAAACCTATCTTCCTTGAGATTATCATGGCTCCAGCCTTCTCAGATGAGGCTCTTGAGGTGCTATGCACAAAGAAGAATTTGCGTCTCTTGCAGGTGGATATGGGTGATTTGGAGAGCGTACAGACACAGTATGTATCAGTAAATGGAGGTATGCTTGTTCAGCAACTCGACACCGAGACTAAGGAGGTCGTTGCAGATATGTGCGTTACTGAGCGTAAGCCATCGGCAAAAGAGTTGGAGGATATGAACTTCGGCTGGCGCATTGTTAAGCATGTTAAGTCTAACGCTATTGTAGCTGTTAAGGATGGTCATACTGTAGGTGTTGGTGCTGGTCAGATGAACCGTGTAGGCTCTGCCGAAATTGCTCTTAAGCAGGCTCAGGCAGCAGGCTTCACAGAGGGTCTTGTGCTTGCATCTGACGGCTTCTTCCCATTTGATGATACCGTAACCCTTGCTCAGCAGTATGGTGTTACTGCACTCGTGCAGCCAGGTGGCTCAGTACGCGATGAGGACTCTGTGAAGCGAGCTAACGAGTTTGGTATGACAATGTTAGTGACAGGTATGCGTCACTTCAAACATTAATTTTGTTGTGATAAGGGGGCATCTTCGACCTCTCAATCGCTGTGCTGAATGGGAAATACCATCAGTATGTCCCATCCAGCCCAGCATCTTAATCGAGGCCAAATATGCCACCCTTCTAACAACAAAATATTGCTGTGATAAGGGGCATCTTCGACCTCCAAATCGAGGCCCTTCTAACAGCAAATTGTGTAAGGAGAGTAAATAGCTCCAATTGCTAATTTCTAATTACTAATTACTAATTGAAAATGAAAGTATTAGTTATAGGCTCAGGTGGTCGTGAGCATGCCATTGTCGAGGCGTTGTCGCGCTCACCTAAGGCACCAAAGATATACGCTGCACCGGGAAATGCCGGTATTGCTCAGCTTGCTGAGTGTGTGGCAATTAAGGATACTGAGGTTGAGAAACTTGTTGAGTTTGCCAAGACTAACAACATAGAGCTTACGGTTGTAGGTCCAGAGGCTTCGTTGGCGGCAGGTGTAGTGGATGCTTTCCGTGCCGAGGGACTTAAAATATTTGGTCCTACAAAGGCGGCAGCAGAGATTGAGGCGAGCAAGGATTTTGCAAAGCGACTTATGGTTAAGTATGATGTTCCTACAGCTGCATACGCTACATTCTCAGACTTTGAGGAGGCTTTGGCGTATGTACGCAAGGGTACACTACCTACCGTATTGAAGTATGACGGCTTGGCAGCTGGTAAGGGTGTAGTTATCGCTACAACAATGGAGGAGGCTGAGGCCACACTTCGCGATATGCTCCTTGACACCAAGTTTGGCGCGGGTAGGGTAGTTATTGAGGAGTTCCTTACTGGCGAGGAGTTTTCGTTGATGTGTTTTGTTGCGGGTAATAAGGTTTGTCCTATGCCCGTAGCTCAAGATCATAAGCGTGCATACGATAACGATGAGGGACCAAATACAGGCGGTATGGGTGCTTATACCCAACTGCCATTTATCACCGAGGAGGACCATGCCTATGCCATGGAGAAGATTATGCAGCGTGTGGCAGATGCCATGGTCAAGGAGGGTACACCATTTACAGGCGTCTTGTACGGTGGTTTGATGAAGACTCCACAGGGTATCAAGGTTATCGAGTTCAATGCCCGCTTTGGTGACCCTGAAACGGAGGTTGTACTACCTCGTCTAAAGAGCGATGCTGTTGATGTGTTTACGGCTGTGGCGTGTAACGAGGAGCCTCGGGCAGAGTGGAGTGATGAGGCAACACTTGGTATCGTTCTGGCATCAAAGGGTTACCCCGGTAGCTACGATAAGGGTTTTGTTATCCGTGGCACAGAGCGTGTAGAATCAAAACTTTACCACATGGGTACAGCCATGAAGGATGGTGAGCTTGTAACGGCTGGTGGTCGTGTGATGTTTGTTGTGGCATCAGCGCCAACACTCCGTGAAGCACAGGCTAAGGCTCGTGAGGATATTGCTAAGATCGAGTGCGAGAACTTGTTCCATCGTACCGATATTGGTAACAAAGCGTTTAAATAATTTAGATTGAGTATTTATGAGTGAAATAATTAATGGTAAGGAGGTTGCACGAGCCCTTCGTGAGAGTTTGGCGGCGCGTGTTGTGGAGCTTGACAAAAAGTATGGTCGCACACCTAACCTCGTTGTAATTCTTGTGGGTGATGACCCAGGAAGTGTATCTTATGTTACAGGTAAGGCAAAGGCGGCAACTGAGATAGGTATTCGCAATACTACTATCCGCCGCCCAGATACAATTACACAGGATGAGTTGTTGGAGCTTATAGCTGAGCTTAATGCTGATGATGATGTAGATGGTATCCTTGTTCAGTTGCCCCTGCCTAAGCATATCAACGAACACTATGTTATTCAGGCTATCGCGCCAGAGAAGGATGTCGATGCTTTTCATCCAAACAATGTAGGTCACATGTGGCTACGAGAGCCTATGCTTATTCCTTGCACACCAAAGGGTATTATCAAACTCCTTAAGGAGTCGGGTACTGAGCTTTCGGGTAAGGAGGTTGTGGTTGTAGGTCGTAGCAATATCGTGGGTCAGCCTGTGGCTAAGTTGCTTCTAAACGAGAATGCAACAGTTACAGTGGCTCACTCGCGCACTGCAAACCTTGGGGAGGTTACACGCCGTGCCGATGTCCTTGTTGTGGCCATCGGTAAGGAGCGCTTTATAACGGCTGATATGATTAAACCGGGAGCTGTGGTTATCGATGTTGGTGTAAATCGTGATAGTCGCACAGGTAAGCTATGTGGTGATGTCGACTTCGAGGAGGCACAGCATGTAGCATCAAAGATTACCCCTGTGCCGGGTGGCGTAGGTCCTATGACCATAGCTTGCCTTATGGAGAATACCGTAGAGTGTTTTGAGAACAGAGTAAACAAGAGATAAACTATAAACCAACCTGATTATGATTGAAAGATATTCGAGAGAGGTTATGCGTAAGGTGTGGACCGAGCAGAATAAGTTTGATGCCTACCTTCGTGTTGAGATTTTAGCCTCTGAGGCTTGGAGCCAGCTTGGCGTAGTGCCTAAGGAGGATGTTGAGAAGTTGTGGAAGAATGCATCGTTTGATATCAACCGTATATATGAGATTGAGCAGCAGACACGCCACGATATCGTTGCCTTCACACGCGCCGTAAGTGAAACACTCGGCGAGGAGCGTAAGTGGGTACACTATGGTCTTACAAGTACCGATGTTGTGGATACCGCTAACGGCTACCTTCTAAAGCAGGCTAACACCATCCTATTGGAGGATATCGAGAAGATGTTAGAGGTGTTGCGCAAGCGCGCTATCGAGTTCAAGAACACCCCATGCATCGGTCGTACACACGGTATCCATGCCGATATCACCAGCTTCGGACTTAAGTGGGCGTTGTGGTACGAGGAGATGAAGCGTAACCTTCAGCGTTTCGTAACTGCAGCTCGCGGCGTAGAGGTTGGTAAAATCTCAGGTGCTGTGGGTAACTTCGCAAATATTCCGCCGTTTATTCAGGATTATGTATGCGAGAAACTCGGTACCGAGAGCGCAAATATCTCTACTCAGGTCATTCAGCGCGATCGTCACGCATACTATATGGCTACTCTTGCAGTTATCGCATCAAGCATCGAGCAGATGGCCATGGAGATTCGTAACCTTCAGCGTACCGAGGTACACGAGGTTGAGGAGTCATTCGGTAAGGGTCAGAAGGGCTCATCAGCTATGCCTCATAAGCGTAATCCTATCTCATCGGAGAATATGTGTGGTTGCGCCCGCGTGATGCGTGGTTATATGGCGACATTCTACGAGAATGTGGCATTGTGGCATGAGCGTGATATCTCACACTCAGCAACTGAGCGTATCATACTCCCAGATGCAACAATGCTTCTTGATTATATGCTTAACCGCTTCCGTGGCATTTTGGAGAACCTTGTGGTATTCGAGGATGTTATGAAGGAGAATATCTACCGCACCCGCAAGGTTATCTTCGCTCAGCGCGTTATGAACGCACTTATCGAAAAGGGCTTCTCTCGTGAGAAGGCCTACGACACCGTTCAGCCTGTTGCTATGCGCGCCTTGAGCGAGCGTGCCGACTACCAAGAACTTCTTGCTGAGACCCCTGAGGTGATGTCAGTTCTTACACGCGAGGAACTCGACTCATGCTTTACTTTGGAGTACTACCTGAAGAATGTAGATTTCATCTTCGATAGAGTAGGTATTTAGTCCTATTCTAATATCAATGATATGGGTGATGCCTCTGATGGGTGTCGCCCATATTTCCTTTTTATGCCCCCTTTAGAGGTATGAGCATGTGTCGCTTGCTCTATTTAATTGTGCGCTTGATGTATGATGTATAATCTTTAACTACAGGCTTATAGTCTGTATGTGCCATAAGTGTTGAAGATATCATAAAGTCTGCTGATGAACGGTTAATCGCAGTAGGCACATTATATAGTGTTGCCAAACGCAATAGAGCCTTAACATCTACATCGTGTGGCTGTGCAGACATAGGGTCCCAAAAGAAAATAAGCATATCAATATCATTGTTCGCAATCATCGCACCTAACTGCTGATCTCCGCCCAGCGGTCCCGACTTGAGCATTGTTATATCAAATCGCGAGTTTGAGGCATCTGAACTGCGGCGTTCCATAAGCGTCTCAGCTACAATGCGTCCTGTGGTTCCTGTGCATATTAAACGATGAGTTAATAGACTCTCCCAATTCCATGCGACCCACTCTGCAAGGTCGTGTTTCATTGCATCATGTGCAACAAGTGCAATAGTTAATCTCTTCTTCATACAATTCATCTTACTAATTTTATAATTCATCATCTTTATATCCACTGCAAAGATGATTCTATTATGTTACTTAGTCATCACATTATTGTTAATTTTCTGTTAAGATGCAATATCTTACACTTGCAATATAAATAGTTGCACCATTGCTCGATTATATATTATTTGCAAATTATAGCCTCTCAAGTGGTGTCAAGTTAATACTTTTTCCTATTTTTGGTGTCGTAACGACACATCTACTACAGGAGTGCTGTGCAAATTATATCCTCTCAAGTGATGCAATGTCAATTCTTTTTTATATATTTGTATTATAAAAGACCTTTATTCTGAGAATAAATCGATATTACGCTTAAATATTATAAAAGAAAAGAGACCTAATAATTAAACTATATGCACACTGCTAACCAGAACAATATTATAATAAAGGAGATTAAAACAAAACGAGAGCTACGCCACTTTGTACAGTTTGGTATAGACCTATATAAGGGCAATCCCTACTATTGCCCTCCGATTTTCTTTGATGAAGTAAACTCTTTTGATCCTAAGAGTAATCCAGCACTTGAGGTGTGTGATCATGTTACATACCTTGCATACCGAAATAATAAGATTGTAGGACGCATTGCAGGCATGATAAATCACCGTGCTAATGAGGCTTGGGGTGTAAAGAAATGCCGCTTTGGATGGTTTGACTTCATTGATGACTACGATGTGTTCAAGGCACTCCTCGATACTGTAGCAGAGTGGGGGCGTAGTCGTGGTATGACATGCCTTAATGGCCCCGTAGGCTTTACAGACTTTGATAAAGAGGGACTTCTCATCGAGGGATTTGATTATAACTCTCCTATGGCAAGCCTATATACGCATCCCTATTATATCTCTCACTACGAGCGTTATGGATTACGCAAGGAGGCTGATTGGATTGAGTTTCAAATTCAATCACCAAGAGTGGTGCCAGAGAAGATACAGCGTGTTGCTGAGATTGTTAAGGGGCGATACAACCTACGCGTTGTGAAGGTTAAGAACTCCAAAGAGCTAAGAAAGAGGTATGGCTACACATACTTCGATGTATTGGACGAGGCATACCAAAAGCTATACAACTATCAGCCAATGACTGAGCGACAGAAGAGATACTACTGCAAGATGTATTTCCCATTGGTAAACTACGACTTTGTAACGATGGTTGTTAATAAAGATGACGAAGTTGTCGCAGTAGGTTTGGGTATGCCATCGCTATCAGATGCACTGCGTAAGTGCCAGGGTCGCCTATTCCCATTCGGCTGGTATCACCTGCTCAAAGCACTTAAAGCTAAGAAGATGACAGACTTCGACCTCCTCTTAATAGCTGTGCGCCCCGATTATCAGGATAAAGGTGTAAATTCGCTTATCATTGATGAGATGACTCCGCACTTTGATAGATATGGTATAAAGAGAGTTGAAACAACATCTATCTTGGAGACAAACAAGAAGAATATTGCCAACTTCCTATACTTTGACAATATCCAGCATAAGCGCCGTAGGGCATATATAAAGGAGTTGTAAACGCTATAGTAGCGAGAACGAAAAGAGGTTACGCTAACGCTTTATCTAAGTAATTGGGCTGACAAAGGTGTATAATTGATGTCAGCCCAATTGTTATTATCTCTTGTGTCCTGGTCCTTCTGGAAACCAACCTTTATTGACACGAGCCTTCTGATGCACCAACTCTAATATACTCCAGAATGATGAGAAACCTATTACACCAAATATTGTGGAGATAATAAGGTTATTGGCTATAACAGATAAGGCACAAAAGATTATTCCCAACAAAAGCCCACTTTGTAAACTCTGCTTTTTCAGCCTGCGACAAATCACCAAATCTGACGCACTTCTGACAATAAATTGGGTCTTGCAGCCCGAGGAGTTTTCCGCGATATCTCTTGGGATAAGTCGCACTCTAAGAAATTTAAGTAGATTAATGAATTAACAGTGGGCAGTGTGTTGATGTTTTATCGTAAAGTATTTACGATTTTCTTATAATTATAATATATTTGCATAATAATTAAAAATAATAGAGCGTAATGGCAAATCTTAATCGCATAAAAGTAACACTTGTTGAAAAGCAGAAAACAGGTAAATGGTTAGCTGAGCAATTGGGTAAATCTACATGCACTGTCAGCAAGTGGTGTAGCAACTCTATTCAGCCTGATTTGGCTACATTAAATAAAATAGCTGAGCTATTGAATGTGGATGTAAGGGATTTGATAACTCCTTCTAAATAGACTCGGCAGATATTGATGTACATACTTTAGTCTTTTTTTGAGATTAATAATTGCAAGAACCAAACAACTATTCAGTTTGAAAGTATGTCTCTTTGGGATAGAATAAAAAAATCAATAAGCGATACTGTAGATAATCCTACTAAGCCGATATCTCGTGATGCTTCACGCTACGCCTTTATTGATGTGGAAGTGGGTATGAAGGATCATCGTATTCACGATATTGGTGCGCTTAGATGGGATAGAGCAATTTTTCACTCTGCCAATAAAAATGAATTGCTACAATTCTTGAACGGCGTGGACTTCGTGTGTGGGCATAATATTGTCCACCATGATGCAAAATATCTTTTCGGTGATGTTCCTCACCAATGGCTGTTGGTCGATACACTTTATGTTTCGCCGTTGTTGTTTCCCGAAAAGCCATATCATCATCTACTGAAAGATGATAAATTGATTAGCGATCAGATAAATAATCCAGTCAATGACTGTGAAAAGGCACATGACCTGTTAATGGACGAAGTCGCCCGATGGAGTACATTATCGGAAGATAAAAAGAGTATCTATGCTACATTATTGGATGGTATTACTGAATTTGAGGGTTTTCTCAATTTTGTTAATGCGAAAGTATTAGAGGCTGACGATTTAGCGAATTTGATACGAAAGACTTATCAAGGAAAAATATGTGAGCATGCAGATATTGAAAATATAATTGCTCAACACCCTTGTGAATTAGCATATGCCTTAGCATTGATTGACACAACAGACCATAGGTCTATCACACCCGCTTGGGTGCTGTGCAATTATCCCAATGTCGAAAATATTGTTAGGCTATTGCGACACACCAGATGCCTTCGTGGTTGTAATTATTGTAATAAAGACCTTGATGTCCATTATAACTTGAAGCAATATTTTGGCTACGACAAATTTCGTACATACGAGGGTGAGCCACTGCAAGAGATGTCTGTGCAGGCTGCTGTTGATGGTAAATCGTTGCTTGCTATATTTCCTACCGGTGGTGGTAAGTCACTTACATTTCAGTTGCCGGCATTAATGGAGGGGCGTTCCGTACATGGCCTGACAGTTGTTATTTCTCCGCTACAATCCCTCATGAAAGATCAAGTTGATAATCTTGCTGAGAGAGGTATTGCGGATGCTGTAACAATAAATGGACTTCTTGACCCTATTAGTCGTTCACTTGCTGTTCAACGTGTTTTAGATGGCGATGCTTCGTTACTATATATCGCACCCGAAATGCTGCGCTCAAAGACAATAGAGAAGATTTTATTGGCACGACATGTGGTGCGTTTTGTGATAGATGAGGCACATTGTTTTTCATCTTGGGGACAAGACTTTCGTGTCGATTATCTCTACATTGGTAAATTTATAAGTGAGTATCAGAAAAAGAAGAAACTCGTCACACCAATACCAGTTTCGTGTTTTACGGCTACTGCTAAGCAAAAGGTAGTACAGGATATTTGCGACTATTTTAGACAGACGCTTAATCTCGACCTTCAACTATTTGCATCTACTGCTTCGCGAACTAATCTGCGCTACTCTGTTATTCACACTGATACAGACGAAGATAAGTATGCAAAATTAAGATCACTAATAGCAGAATCATCGTGCCCGACTATCGTCTATGTGTCGAGAACGAAAAGGACAAAACTTCTGGCTGAGAAACTTACGCGTGATGGATATAAAGCATTACCATTCAATGGTCGAATGGATGCTGATGAGAAGATTGCAAATCAGGATGCTTTTATGTCTGATCAGGTGCGTATTATTGTGGCAACATCTGCTTTTGGCATGGGCGTAGATAAGAAAGATGTTGGTTTGGTCGTACACTATGATATTTCTGATTCGTTGGAGAACTATGTGCAGGAGGCAGGGCGTGCGGGACGAGATCCGGGATTACAGGCGAAATGTTATGTGTTGTATAGTGATTCCGACTTAGATAAACATTTCATTCTGCTTAATCAAACAAAGTTGAGTATAAGTGAAATTCAGCAAGTTTGGAAAGCTGTGAAAGAGATGACAAAGCATCGTGCGCGCGCATGCTGTTCTGCATTGGAAATTGCACGTAAAGCTGGTTGGGATGACTCGGTATCTGATATTGAGACTCGTGTTCGCACAGCTTTGGCTGCTTTAGAACAAGCTGGTTATTTGGAGCGTGGCAATAATGTACCACATGTATATGCTACGGGTATTACTGTCAAGAATGTAGATGAGGCTCGTAGGCGTATCACCGAGTCTGTACTTTTTGAAAATGAAGAGGTCGAAAAGGCAGTTTGCATCATTAAATCGCTAATTTCTCAGAAGCATATTGCCAAAGCTCAAGATGATGTGGCAGAATCGCGTGTAGATTATTTGGCGGATATTCTTGGACTAAAAAAGAATGAAGTTGTATCAGTTGTTGAACGAATGCGTCAGGAGGGTATATTGGCTGACACAAAGGATATTTCGGCATATTTGAATGACGCTGGAGAGTCAGAACATAAGTCCAAACGATTGTTGGAACAGTTTACAAAATTGGAGCGATATATACTCAATAATATCCCAGATGATGTTCTAAGGATTTCGTGTAAACAATTGAATGATAACGCACAGAGAGAGGGTATAGCATCGGCTACAGAAAAAGATATTCGCACATTGCTATACTTCCTCACAATAAAGGGGTACGCTCGTAAGAAAGAGGATGCAGCACATAATATAGAAGTTGTTCGTCAGGCAGATTTGGACACCATTATAAGGCGATTTGAAAAGCGTTTGGCTATTTGTCAATTTGCTGTGGAGTGGCTATTCCGGCAGACATTATCTTCGGTAGGGGAGGAAGAGAAAAAGCGAGGTGTGCAGTTTTCTATTATCGAACTACTCAATGATATTAAGAATAGTTCTAATCTCTTTGGCTCATTACAAGATGTGCAACTTGAAGATGTTGAAGAAGCATTGTTGTATCTATCTAAAATTGGAGCATTGAAATTAGAGGGTGGTTTCCTTGTCCTCTATAATGCTATGGATATTCGCCGCATTAAAGATAATCGATTGCGCTATAAGCAGGAGGATTATCGTATGCTAAACGAGTTCTATAAGCAGAAGATACAGCAAGTTCATATAGTGGGCGAGTATGCTAATTTGATGGTTAAGGACTACGATGCGGCTCTACAATATGTGCAAGACTATTTCCAAATGGATTATAAGCGCTTTGTGGCAAAGTATTTCAAAGGTGAGCGTGTCCGAGAGATAGAACGCAATGTTACGCCTGAAAAATACGAACAACTCTTTGGCTCGCTTTCAGATAAGCAGATGGAGATAATTTCTGACAAGGAGTCACGATGTATTGTTGTCGCAGCTGGTCCAGGAAGTGGGAAAACGAGGGTGTTGGTACATAAATTAGCATCATTGCTTTTGCTTGAAGATGTAAAACACGAGCAATTACTGATGCTGACTTTTTCGCGTGCTGCTGCTACGGAGTTCAAACAGCGACTTATGGGATTGATAGGTAATGCCGCCCATTTTGTAGAAATAAAGACTTTTCATTCCTATTGCTTCGATTTGCTCGATAGAATAGGTAATCTGGATGATGCTAAAGATGTAGTGTCACGCGCAGCGCAAATGATAAATGACGGAGAGGTAGAACCAAATCGCATTGCAAAAACTGTCCTTGTGATTGACGAAGCTCAGGATATGAGCGCTGAAGAGTATGCTTTAGTACACGCCTTGATGACAGCAAATGAAGAGATGCGTGTAATTGCCGTTGGTGATGATGATCAAAATATTTTTGAGTTTCGTGGGTCTAATTCAAGGTATATGGCAAAGCTACTCAAAGAGTCCAATGGTCGTTTTGTCGAGATGACAGAGAATTATCGTAGCTCACAACATATAGTGAAGTATGCTAACAATTTTGTCGGTGCTATAAAAGATAGGATGAAGAGCCGTCCAATCATATCGATGAGTGCAGAGGAGGGAAGTGTAAGTATAACACAACACGCATCGAGCTATATGTATCAACCTCTCGTTGATGATTTAATGAAGCGTCGTGGGCGTGGCACTATGTGTGTCCTCACTCAGACTAACGAAGAGGCGGTAATTATGGTGGCACTTTTGCGAAAGTATAATCTAAAGAGCAAACTTATTCAAAGTATGGGTGGTTTCCGCTTCTGGAATATGGCAGAGGTGAGATTTTTCCTAAAATGTATTGAGGCTGATACTCATACTCCTCTCATTGCAGATGAAGTGTGGGAGAAATCGAAGCAGCGGACATACGCCACCTATGCTGACTCGGCAAGTCTTTGTTATTTACAGCAATGTGTCAAGTTATTTGAAGAGACTAATAAAGCAAAGTATTTGACTGATTTCAAAGAGTATATATATGAGTCATCTGCAGAGGATTTCTGCGATATTCAAGATGCAGATGTGGTGGTTTCAACTATACACAAATCAAAAGGAATGGAGTTTGATGATGTATATATGCTAATCTCAGAACCTCGACAATTGACCGATGAAGTGCTTCGCCGATATTATGTGGGTATAACTCGCGCTAAACAACGACTATTTATACATACTAATAATTCTTTGTTTGATCAATCGAGTATTGTTCAACAAAGGATAGAACATACTATTTACGATATGCCTAATGAGATTGTTCTCCAACTTTCACATAGAGATGTAAATTTAGGCTATTTCAAATACCGTAAGAAGGAGGTGCTTGCGTTGCGTGCTGGACAAAAACTCCAATATGATAATGGTTACCTGTTTGATATAAATACGAATAAGCCTGTATGCCAATTATCACAGAAGATAATGGGGGAGCTATCCTCTTGGAACGAAAAAGATTATTATGTGTCAGATGTTTCTATTCGCTTTATTGTAGCATGGCGACCTAAAGATGCACCAAAGGAGGAAAAAGAACATGCCGTATTGCTCGTGGATTTGACCCTGAATAAACAGATTAGCAAGGAAAACTAACGCTCTAACTATGGAAATACATAGCACAGGAGGGCAATAAACCCTCCTGCGTCATTTAAGTAATAGTCATCTACACATCAACATCCTTCAGCGGTACTCCATAGTTGCAGTGGTAGCCCCTTAAGCCGCGTTTGATGCA
>JAFXBB010000031.1 GCA_017521945.1 Alistipes sp.
CCCTTTAGTGGCGCAAGGTGCGAACCCCCCCCCTCTCCAACCACGATACCACACAAATTATCATCCTCAAGTGATGAAAAGTAAATTCTTTTTCGTATCTTTGGTGTCATAATGACACATCTACTACAGGAGTGCTGTGCAAATTATAGCGTCTCAAGTGATGAAAAGTAAATTCTTTTTCGTATCTTTGTGGGTAGATAGTATATTTCCGCTTAAAGAAGTTAAATAAAAACAGATACGATTATGAGAAAGATTTTTGCTTACTCAATTATCGCACTACTAAGCTTGTGTGCAGCGTGTACAAGCGGTGATGACAAGGTTGGTGGCGCAGAAAAGAGAGCCGTGCTGGAGCTTGACAACGATAAGATTACTGTCAGCCCCGATGGTGGCGAGTTCGAGGTTATAGTTCGTACAAGTGATGCATGGACTTTGAAGGGTAATCCTGGCAGTGAGTGGTGTGAGCCATCTATTGTTGCTGGTGAGGCAAACTTGGAGGGTACGGCAGTGGCCTTCTGCGTAGATATGACCTATGATAATAGAGAGGCTATCTTCTGGTTTGAGTGTAAGGGGGTGTCGCGTCAGCTTAGGGTAACCCAGCAGGCTAAGGCTGTAATCTTCCCCGATGAGAATAATCATTTTGATGTTCCGGCAGAGGGTGCCAGAGCAGAGCTGGCTTTCGATTCAACCTATCCATGTACTGTTATCATTCCAGACGAGGCTAAGAGTTGGGTGGAGAAGATCTCTACGAGAGCTTTGGAGTCACATGTAATTGAGCTTAACATCAAAGCAAATGATACATACGCCCTACGCGAGACTACCGTTACTGTGGTGATGGTTGACAATAACGATGTTTATGCCGAGTACACGATCTCTCAGGAGCAGAACGATGCTATTCTTGCAGGCGAGGATAACATCTTTAATGTTGAGGCTGCAGGTGCCAAGCTAAGAATAGACTTCCAGACAAATGTTGAGTGGAGGCTCGTTATCTCGGAAGAGGGTGAAGATTGGATTAATGAGGTGCAGAATACAAGAGCCTTGAGTGATGAGTATGTCGAGTTGGAGGTTTTAGCAAACGAGGAGCATAGCTCACGAAGTGCAACTGTTAAGATTGTAGGTGTGGAGGATGATACTCTATATCAAGAGTATACAATCGTTCAGGCACAGTTGGATGCAATTATTTTTGAGGATGATTGTGTATATGTCACCGTCAGTGGTGGTAGTGGTAATATCCCATATATGTCAAATGTGGAGTGTGAGGTTGTTATCCCAGTTGAATGGATTACCATTGCTGAGCCTGAGGAAACACGCGCCCTTGAGGAGCGTATGTTGCAAATTATCATCGCCCCAAACCCTACATTTGAGGCTCGTGAGGCAATAATCGCAATCAAGGGTGGCGATGCCACTCGCGATATCCTTGTTATGCAGGATGGCAAGCGCCTTGAGGTGGCTACTACGGAGTACAATATCGACTTTGAGGCAACATCTATAGAGGTTGATGTGGATACAAATATCGAGTATGATGTAATCATTGCCGAGGAGTGTGATTGGATTGAGGCAGTTGTGTCGGACGATAGACTTGTTCTTAATGTAGTAGAGAATGCAACAATCTATGACCGTAGTGCTACTGTAACCCTACGACATGGCGAGAAGGATGTGGTTTTGAGTATTCTTCAGCGTGGTGATGAGGGTGTTCTCGAGGTTGATGAGGAGTATGTTGTGGCAGGTCTTGATACAGAGGTAGTTGTGGAGTTCAAGAGTAACTTCTATTATGAGGTTGTCATCCCTGAGGAGTGTGATTGGTTGACTTACCCAGCAACACGCGCCGCAGTAAATAGCCATAGTGTAAAATTTGCACTCACAACTAACCCTAAGGTCTATGATAGAAGTGTTGATGTTACGCTAAAAGATGAGCGTGGTACTATCGCCAAGGTTGTTCGAATAACACAGCAGGGCTCTCCTCTATTGGCTGTTGTAGAGGTAGCCGATAACGAGATTGCATATATCTCATCGGATGGCAAGATAGTTACTCCTAAGGCGTCAAGCTTTGGCTCAACATTCATGCTTGAGAATAAATACGAGGATGGTTATGGAAGAATGCTCTTCTCGGATGCTGTTACAAGGATTGGTGATGGCGTATTTGAGGGTTGTACAACAATCGAGCAGATAGCTATTCCTCAGAGTATCGCAGAGATTGGTACCCGTGCTTTCAGTGACTGTAGCTCACTTATCAGTGTTTCAGTGCCTTCTGTAGTTACGACTATTGGCAGTGGCGCGTTTAAGGGTTGTGGCGCATTAAGAGATATTCTCTTTGCTGGCAACTCGGAGCTTGGTGCTATCGGCAATGAGGTATTTAGAGGTTGTAGTTCAGTCGTCTCAATTGCATTGCCTGATAGTGTCAGTGAGATTGGTGACAGTGCATTCTTTGGATGTTCCGCCCTCAAGGAGGTGAAGATTGGAGCGCAGACCGAACTTGTATCTATAGGTAGCCGTGCATTTGAGCATTGTGTGGCTCTTGAGAGTATAAGCATCCCTGAGCACCTATCTACTCTTGCCGATAGGGCCTTTGCTTATTGCCGCAGCCTTACTTCCGTTACTTTGCCAGATAGCCTTACAAGCATTGGTGGCAGTGCATTCTATAGTTGTAGTATGCTTGAGAGTGTCACTCTTGGTTGCAGTGTTGAGACTATTGGCAACAGCGCGTTTAGCCAGTGTGTCAACCTAATTGATATATTACTACCAGATAGCTTGAGAGTTATCGGTAACAATATCTTTGGTGGTTGTCAGAGCCTTATAAATATAGCCATACCTGATAATGTTGCCCGAATACCGGAGTGTGCATTCCTTAATTGCTCTAAACTTGAGAGCCTAACCTTCGGCATGGGTGTAGAGCATATCGGTCTTAGTGCATTTAGTGGTTGCGGCTCTCTTAAGGATATTGTTCTTCCAGAGGGTGTAACAACAATCGAGAATAGTGCTTTCTATGGTTGTACAGCTCTTCAGAGTGTTGTAATCCCAACAACTGCTACAACAATCGGCAAGTCGGCATTTACAGGTTGTACAGGAGAGCTAACACTCAAAGTAAATGTGGAGAATCGCACATCATATACTGACGGTGTGTTCTACGGCAGTAAGTTCTCAAAGGTTGTTATTGGCAACAATGTAACAGCTGTTGGAGATTATGCATTCTATGGCTGCAAGAGTCTTGATAGCGTGGTATTTGGTGAGGCTGTTGAGACTGTTGGCAACTACTCATTCTGTGGTTGTACAAGTGTCACATCGTTGGCTATACCTCAGGGTGTGAGACGCATTGGTGAGGCAGCATTCAAGGGTTGTAGTACTCTTACGGAGGTGATTTTTGCAGAGGATTCTCTGCTTGATATCATCGATAAGGATGCGTTTAGCGGTTGTAGCCTGCTTGGATCCATTCATATTCCAAACGGTGTTAGAACACTCGGTGACAGTGCGTTTAGTGGATGTAGTAGCACCACAACAGTGGTTGTGCCAGCCTCTGTGAATAGCATTGGTAAGTCAGTGTTCAAGGGTTGTAGCGGAGAGCTAACACTCAATGTTGTTGTTGCTGATGCAGCATCAAGCACAGAGGGAGCCTTCCATGGAAACAACTTCACAAAGGTTGTCATTGGCAGTGGTGTAGATCATATTGGTGCGTATGCCTTCTCAGACTCTAATACAATCCAGAGCGTTGAGTTGTGCGCCGATATAGCTACAATTGGTGATTATGCCTTTAATGGTTGCTCGGCTCTTGACGCAGTTACCCTTCCAAATGGTGTGACAACAATTGGTAACAGCGCATTTAGTGATTGTAGCGCGCTTACATCCTTGGCTATCCCACAAAGCGTTGAGACCATAGGTGAGGAAGCATTCAATAGTTGTTATGCCTTGACAGAGTTTGCATTTGCTGAGGATGCACTACTAAGTACAATTGGTGATTATGCCTTTAACGGTTGTAATTTGATTACCAAGATTGATATCCCAGCGGGAGTTAATACTATTGGTGAGGGTGCATTTAGCGGTTGTAGCAATGTGGCTAAGTTTGTTATTCCAGACTCTGTAACAAACATCGGTAAGTCGGCATTCAAGGGTTGTGAAGGAGAGTTGGTCCTTAATGTTGATGTTGCAAATGTTGAATCGGGAGCAGATAGCATCTTCTATGGAAGCAAGTTTAGTAATGTCACTGTGGGTGCTGGTGTTTCAGAGATTGGTGACTATGCATTCTCTGGCTGTAATACTATTCAGAGCATTGAACTTGGTGCTGATGTTACAACAATCGGAAAGTATGCATTTAATGAATGTGCATCTCTTGGCTCAGTAGCTGTGCCAAAGGCAGTTACAACCATCGGTGCGGCGGCATTTAAGGGTTGCTTGGCTTTGGCTGATGTGACCTTTGCCGAGGAGTCGTTGCTCGGTGAGATATCTGAGGAGTCGTTTAGCGGCTGTAGCTCGCTTAAGAGTGTTGCAATTCCAGCACTTGTTACAGCTATCGGAGATAGTGCGTTCTATGGCTGCGTGGCTCTCGAGGCGGTGAATATTCCTGCGGGCGTTAAGAGTATTGGCGAGGCTGCCTTTTTGGGTGATAGTGCCATGGCGACGATAACCTTTACTGAGGAGTCTGTGCTTGACTCTATAGGCAAGGAGGCTTTCCGTAACTGCTCTAAGGTGCGTTTTGTTGAGATTCCTAATAGCGTAACTGTTATCGCTGAGTCGGCGTTTAGCGGCTGTGTAAGTCTGGTTAATGCAATTCTTGGTACAGGTATGCAGAGTATTGGTGATACAGCCTTCTATGGTTGTAATCGTCTTGGCATAGTGTATAGCAATGCTATAGAGCCTCCGATGTTGGGCGCAGAGGTGTTTGATGACTGTGCCGAGGAGTTGACTATATATGTTCCAAGCAGCTCTTTGGCCGATTACAAGGCTAAGTGGGTTGATTATGTGCGCAAGATTGTTATATCAGAGTTGGAGTAATTTATAATTTAAGGGAGGTCCTATAAATTAGGTCGAGATGATTGTGAAACAACTAATAGCACATTTACTAATTTATAAAACCTCCCTTAAGCTGTTTGAATTTAATTTCGAGACCGAAACAATTCCCTTGCAGCGACGCAAACTTTTTTGTAGAACTCATAATAACTGTATAATCTCCCTTTAATTGGGTGGGAGTTAATTTGTTGATATTTGTATGGTATCTTGCTTGAAGCGTAGAGGTCTGTTATTTCTACTATGTGTTGTACTTGGAGTATTGACCTTAGGTTGTGTGAACGATGACTTAGATGGTGCTAATAATAGTGGCACGGAGGATAATACAGGTGGTGGTAATGGTTGGCAAGAGAAACCCATCGGCGGTTCAACCTCTAACCCAGATGATTCATGGGCGGAAGGAGAGCTTGATTGGGTCTTCGATATGGGTGTGCTGCCACAGATACGCATCACAATAACCGAGGAGCAGTGGAACGAGCTTCTTGAGGAGTACGACCGTGATAGTAACACTGCTCACTATATCCATTGCGATGCAGAGTTTAAGTCGAAGGGCGAGACCCACCTCTTTGAGGATGCAGGATTGCGCCTTAGGGGCAACACCTCGCGTCGTCGCCCAGAGGGTAATGGCGGAGAGATGCATAAGCGTGATAATGCCGATTGGCATCATTGTCACTTTATGCTTAACCTTCGCAAGTTCCAAAAGGATGATGCTCATGAGTTGCATAATGTTCGCAAGTTACATCTTAAGTGGCATAAGGACGACCCTGCCTACTGTCGTGAGTTGTATTGCTATGACCTCTTCCGCCGCTATGGTATATGGACTGCGGCCTATAGCTCATATTGTCGCCTTTGGATACATGTTGAGGGCGATAAGGAGCCTGCATACTATGGCGTTTATGAGATGTTGGAGGTCATAGATGATAAGTATGTAAAGAAGCGTAAGGAGCTATTTGGCGACCATCAGCATAATCTTTGGAAGTGCCGTTGGGGTGCCGACCTTAACTATAACAACATCAAGGGCAGCTCCATACATTTTGATGATGATTCTGGTGCGAACTATACCTATGAGCTAAAGACAAATATTGAGAACTTTGAGGTGGCTAAGGCACAGCTGCTTGAGTTTTCAAAGAACCTAACCCGCTTGGAGGGTCAGCAGTTCCATGATTGGATTGCCAAAGTCTGCGATGTAGAGCTGCTTCTACGCACCTACGCTGTGAATGTCGTTGTGGGTATGTGGGATGACTACTGGAACAATTCCAATAACTTCTATATCTACTTCAATTCGTCGGATAAGGATAACTACAAGTTCTTCTTAATCCCATTTGATTATGATAACACCCTCGGTACATCCAATCACTGCGGTGTTCAGGAGGATGCGGGTAGACACGATCCACTCAATTGGGGCGATACTGGAAGGAGTCCTCTTATCGGCAAGATACTGAAGTTTGAGGACTATCGCAAGATATATGTTGATGCCCTGCATGAACTTTGCGCACCCGAGAACGAACTATTCCACTACCAGTCATCTATAGCTCGTATCAACAGCTGGCATAACATGATTAGTAGCTATGTGGATAACGATACCGAGGAGGATTGCGAGATTAAGGATCGTCCTGCGGGTTGGGGTAATAAGGGCGATTATCGTATATTGAACGAAAACTCGTCTAAGAACTTCTTTAAGATTAAGGCTGAGTCTATACCAGAACGATAAGCGAGAGGCAGAGTAATTACGAGGGTGGCTGCATAGGCGGTTACCCTCGTATTATTGTGTAATAACCACTATCTATTATCTGTTTAGGATAACGAAAATAGGGTAAATATCGTTTTTGTTGTACAAAACTGAATATTTGACTTGAAATTTTGTGCTGTGTAATGTCTTGACATACAAAGTATTATTCTATTTATTGAAAAAAGATATAAAAATATTTCAAAAAATATTTGGTGGTTTCAGAAAAATGGTGTACTTTTGTCCTTTGGAGAGGTGGCAGAGTGGTCGATTGCGGCGGTCTTGAAAACCGTTGAGCTGCGAGGCTCCGGGGGTTCGAATCCCTCCCTCTCCGCAATAAACGCTGAAAATCAGTAAATTGCAAAACAAACGCCCAATTTTACACCCAAAAATGTAAAGTTGGGTGTTTTTGCATTATTTAAGATGAATCAAGCATCCCTTATCCACCCCCGTTTACTACTGCGTCACTTTTCCAAATACGAGAGAGGCAAATCCTTAGAAATATCAAGGTTGTGAGTTATAAGTTAAAAAAAGTGGTAATTGAATTGAAGTCTGAATATTATCGCTATTTTTGTAATTGTTTTAATATGAACACATCAGAGTTATAAGGTTTTTGCTAACTTTGTGAAGCCAAGTTTATGAAACGAATACTAACAACAATATCTATATACTTCTGTGCTTTGACTATATGCTGTGCAAATAATCAAGGACTTTTTCGCACTTCTAAG
>JAFXBB010000032.1 GCA_017521945.1 Alistipes sp.
GAAAAGCTTTACACCGAGTCGTTTGCTCTCTGACTCACGGCCGTTCTTAGAACTACCAACACCTTTTTTGTGTGCCATCTTCTACTAACTTTTTAGGGTTTAACAATTAATCTCCTCAACGAGAACCTGTGTCAAGTACTGACGGTGACCGTTGCACTTCTGATAACCTGTTCTACGCTTCTTCTTGAACACAAGAACCTTGTCGTCCTTAAGGTGCTTCAAGATCTTGCACTTTACTGTGGCGCCTTCTACTACAGGTGCGCCAACCTTAACCTGACCGTCGTTGTCTACAAGCAGTACTTTGTCGAAGCTCATGGTAGAGTTTTCCTCTCCCTGAAGACGGTGAACATAGAGCTTACGACCCTTCTCAGCCTTAAACTGCTGACCTGCGATCTCTACTATTACGTACATTTAATCTAAAAATTGAATGTTTAGCGCGGCAAATATACGACAATATTTCCACACTGCAAAACATATTTACAAATTTTCTCCCTTTTATGGCATACATTTAGTAGACCTTTATGCGTTATTCTCTTGCAAAAGAGAAAATAATGTAGTATCTTTGAAAAAAATGTAGAGCTATGGCAGAAGGACTTGATACATCTTGCACACAACAACCTCAACACCCTGTGATTGACGAGACTATAAGAAGGTATCTCCTTGCCCAGCAGTTTAATGCTGCAGTGCGTGCAGGTGCCGAGATTATGAAGATATACAAGCATCAGGAGGACTATGGCATAACGCTCAAGAGTGATAACTCGCCTATAACCATTGCTGACCGTGCTGCTCACAACTCCATAAAGCTCTCGCTCGGCCAGACACGCATACCTATCCTCTCGGAAGAGGGGCGCGAAATGCTCTATGAGGAGCGGTGCAACTGGGAACTCTTCTGGTTGGTCGACCCTCTTGACGGCACGGTTGAGTTTATCAAGGGCAATAATGAGTTCACTGTAAATATCGCCCTTATGCAGAACAACATCTGTGTGAGTGCTGTTATCTATGTCCCCTACCACCAGAAGATATATATCGCCGAGCGTGGTAGAGGTGCTTGGGTTATGGACGAGGTTGCTCCTGATATCGGTGCGGAGTATAGCTACGAGATGATACACGGCGAGCTTGAGCCGTTGCCACTCGCATCTGCCGAGCATTCCACATATCGTGTGGCTCTCTCTCGATCGCACCAAACCCCTGAGACCCACGCCCATGTCGAGCAACTTCGCGCCGAGCATCCCGACTTGGAGATTATCGAGCAAGGTAGCTCCTACAAGTTCTGCCTCCTTGCCGAGGGTGCCGTGGACTACTATGTCCGCACCACCGTAACCTCCGAGTGGGACACCGCCGCAGGTGAGCTTATACTCCTTGAAGCTGGTGGCACTACCTACTCCTATCCCGATGGTGCGCCTCTATATTATAATAAGGAGTCGCTGGACAATCCGTGGTTTGTTGCCCGCAGAGTAGAGTAACTATCTGCACACATTAATATAGTATAATAGACAGCTTATCGGTTTTCTCGATAGGTCGTTCTATTTTATCTGTTTGATAGATTATAAAAGTTGCTCTATCTTTGCGGTACGATAATTGAGTTAAGAATATAAAAAAAGAGAATAATATGGGAGCAATACATTTAACAAAGGGTGGTTTTGAGAACCGCATTGCAAAGATAGAGGATTTGGCTAAGGAGTGGCATTTCTTGGGAGATAAGCCTGCGTTGATAGATTTCTATGCCTCGTGGTGCGGACCATGTCAGCGTCTATCGCCAATTATTGATGAGGTGGCCGAGGAACTTCAGGGCAAGGTCGATATCTACAAGGTGAATGTCGATGAGGAGGAGGCTCTTTCTAAGCTCTTCAAGGTGCGTTCAATCCCAACCTTGGTATATATTCCTATGGGTGAGCTGCCAATCGTTCAGTCAGGCGGCAAGACCAAGGCGGAACTTATGGATTTGATTAGAACAAATCTTTTGAAGTAAAGTTACAACCGTTAGGTTTAGTGTGTTTAAGTTTAGTTTAGGTAGATAATTGTTTGTTAGAGGGGCTGGCTTCGAAAGAGGTCAGCCCTAAATATTTGTATTATGGAGGGGGTAAGGGCGGCATACAAACCCTCAAAGACCCTTAAAGAGTGTTATCTTCGGCTCGTCTACAACTTTATCCTAAACTTCTTCAACCTCTCGTCAAGCATCTCTTCGGGGATGATGCTCTTTATAGAGTCGGCGAGTATATTAATCATGCGCTCCTTGACAAAATCCTTGCGCACCACAAAGGCAATCTCGCGGCCGGGGGTGGGGTCAACAAGCTCCCTTACATGGGCTTTGCGGTCGGGCGAGATAAGAGGTAGTTGCATCTCAGGGATGATGGTGTAGCCGCCATTATCATCCACAATGCGCATAAGTGTCTCGATGCTGCCCGCAACATATATCGAGGCGTTGGACATATCTCTGACACAGAATGGAAATTGACCCGTATTGGGGCAGTAGCTCTCGGCAAGCATCCATATATTCTCCGCCGTAAGTTCGCCCGTTGTGATGTTCTCTTTATTATATAAGGTATCATGGGGTGATACATAGGCGTAGTAGCGCTCGCGGTAGATAGGAATCTCCAGAAGAGCCTCATCTGCAACAGGCATGGCGAGGATGGCAATATCCAACTCCGCACGCTTGAGTTTCTGCTTGATGGTCTCGACCCTCGCCTCCTCAACATGGAGGTTTATATCGCCGTGGTGGGCGCTCATATAGCGAAATAGTTGTGGCAGGATGAAGGGGGCTATTGTCGATACCGTACCGAGGCGTATATCTCCCACCGCACTCCCCTTATGTGATGCCACAAGCTCGCCCATCTGTGAGGCGTTATAGAGGATTACGCGCGCCTGTTTGATAATCTCCTCACCAAGAGGTGTAGGTGCTACAGGGTGCTGCGTGCGATCAAATATCGTGGCATCAAGCTCCACCTCAAGTTTCTGAATGAGCGACGATAGAGTAGACTGCGTCACGCCACACGACTCAGCTGCCCTCACAAAGTGGCGATACTTATCCACCGCCACAATATACTCCAATTGTTGTAGTGTCATAGCATATATCGGTTAAATCGATACAAAGATAGAAAATATCTGTTTGACAGAATGAAATATTTGCACTAATTTTGCATCAAGAAAAATGAATAAAAAGTATAAACCTATAAAAACTAATTATTATGACAACGAAATTTTATAAGTGCGAGACATGTGGTAATGTAGCTGTTAAGTTGGTAGACTCTAAGGTACCTTTGGTATGTTGTGGCAAGCCTATGCAGGAGCTTGTACCCAACACGGTGGACGCGAGCAACGAGAAGCATGTACCTGTGGTAACACGCCTCGATAACAACACCATCAAGGTTGAGGTGGGCAGTGTTGCGCACCCAATGGAGAAGGAGCATCACATTGCATTTATCTATGTTGAGACCGACAAGGGTGGTATTAGGGTTGACCTTACCGATAAGCCAGAGGCTGTAATTGCACTTGGCGATGCTAAGGCAGTGGCTGTTTATGAGTATTGCAACTTACACGGACTCTGGAAGAGCGAGCTATAGTAGATAGGGATAATTAGCTACTGAGGGTTATTAGGGGCTTTAGAATGTCAGCCTTTAATAACCCTCAGCTGTTTTGGATTATACTGACTGAGTTAGTCTGTTGCCACGAAATTATATTTCGGTTTCTGAATGATTTTTTGGCAAATCGTTTGGAAATTTGAGAAATGTACTTACCTTTGCTATAAGGATATCAACCTAAAACACAATAGTTATGAGAACTTTTAAGGCTATTTTGACCGCCCTTGTTGTTATGTTGGGCGTTGTTGCTTGTACGGAGGATACACCTTCCGATGGTAACAAAAAACCTGTTATTAAATTCCAGTCTGAGGCTGTGGCTATTGCCTACGATGGCGCAGAGGTATTGGTGGACTACACTATTGAGAACCCTATCGAGGGCGAAAAGGTGGTCATCAACAACACTTCAGAGTGGCTTACTGTTGAGGCTGTGGATGCTGCACAGCTTAAGTTTACTGCAACTGCCAACGATACAGATGCTGAGCGTAAAGCAGATGTTGTTGTAAGTTATAAGAGTGCTGAGAGTGTGACTTTGAAGGTTACTCAGGCTCTTAACACCGTACAGGGTGAGCCTATCGCCATTGAACTTGTTGCAGTAGACCATGTATCTATCACAGTTGACATCACAACTGCAGACCCTGAACTTACATGGATTCCAATGATTGCCTACAAGGAGTCATTTGACATGTATACATCGGACGATGAGATTGCAGAGTCTGATTTGGAGTATTTCAAGTATTTGGCAGAGATGTATGACTATTCGCTTGCAGATTTTATCGAGGAGATGGCAGGTGTTGGCTCTGAGGAGGGTGTCTTTATCGATGACCTTGAGCCATCTACCGAGTATGTTATATATACATACGGTATCGACCTTGAGGGTAAGCGTACAACAGATGTTGTATCTTTGGCGGTTACTACAGATGAGCCATACGATGGTGATATCACATTTGAATTCTCGTATGTTGAGGAGAATTACATATTGAACTTCACAATTACCCCATCTCAGAATGGCGTAGACTACATGTATGGTATCGCTACAGAGGCTGAAATCAACGCATGGAAGGAGTTGGCAGGCTCGGATAATCTTCGTGATGCTATCCAAGCAGGTGATATAGAGGCAAGCATCGCAGAACTTCAGGATTATGGTCTAATGAGTGATCGTAGCGACTACTTTGATATCTACACAGAGAACAGTGTGATGGATTATGGCTATGAGAGCCTTAAGGCCGATACAAAGTATATCATCTACGCTGCTAAGTGGAATGAGAATTGTGAGATTACCGGCGAGGTATCTACATGCGAATATACATCTAAACCTGTTGAGGCATCTGACAATGTTATCAATGTAGAGATATCTGAGACCACTCAGTCGTCAGTAACCGTGACTACAACAACTACAAACTACGATCCTTATGTTGTTTTGCCAGTACGCACAAGCGAGGTTGAGAACTTGAGCGATGAGGAGGTTTTCGCATTTGTGGTTGAGGCGTATGAGTATCTTGTAAGCGAGTATACCTACTACAATGATATCGAAGAGACCTATGGTCGTATGCGTCCTGAGACCAACTATACACTCTTAGTCTTCGGTTGTCAGGCTGCTACCATGACTACAGATATGCAGCGTATCAACTTCACAACTTTGGCATCGGGCGATCCTAAGGAGTGTACTTTCGATATCGCGGTTATGGATATTGAGTCAGACTGCGCATGGGTAGAGATTACTCCATCTGACAAGGGTCACTACTACCACTGGATGGCATATCCTGCAAGCTATACAGAAGAGGATGTTAAGGCATTTGTAACTTCTCGTTTGGAGGATGATTACGAGGGTGATATTGAGGCATTCTCATCATGGGAGCTTTCACAGGGTGATGAGCAGACCACTGTTTGGGATCTAATTCCAAATACAGAGTATAAGATTGGTCTTATTATCATGGACTACGATACAGGTGAGTTCCTCACAGATGCAATCTTTGGTGAGGTCTTCAAGAGTGCGGAGGTTGTATATGCAGATATCACATTCAATGTTGAGTTTGGCAAGTACTTCGACATCGATTCACTTGTAGCTGCTGGTTATACTCAGTTTGAGGATGACTACTACGCTGGTCAGGCTATTATGTCTGTGGATGTAACCGTTGAGGGCGAGTGCGCAGAGTTCTACTATGAAATCTATAATAACGACCTATCTGATACAACTACATATCCTGACGCTATCTTCTACGATGGTTTGTGGTATGGTATGGATGCTAACCACTCAATGGTTATCCTTGAGTACGACCGTCCATTGACCTTCGTGGCTGTAGGTTATAACTACGATTATGACCCAAGTATACTCTATCGCAAGGTCTTTACTTTGACCAAGGATGGCGCGGCACCTGTTGAGGAGTTTGGCGCTAATACATCGGCAGCCCGCTCAATGGTTATCGCTCCTGAGCAGAAGAGCGCACGCGTAGAGCGTAAGCTTAACAAGGCAGACTATGTGTACACTGCAGAGTTCGAGGCTAAGAGTAACGATGCAATGACCTCTATTAAGTGTGAGCGTCGCGCTAAGGCTGAGAAGGAGATTGCACTACGCCTAAATGGCAAGCATCTAAATAATGGTTGCCGTGTAGCTCGATAGAGCATTATAAAGGGTTTTACCTATGAGAGGCTAAATAAAACCTCTTAACGATAGTGGATGGCTAATTTACTTTTTAGTCATCCACTTTTTTGTTCTGCAAGCTCAAGTAGATGATGCAATTTAATGGCGAAGAACAACATAACACGCTCTTTATTCAGCCTCTGATTATTAGATGTTATGATGTTTAGAAATGCGTTAACTTGCTGATTTCGCAGCAATTGACAGTTTCTCAAAAAAAAAAGAGCGCGCACAGATTTGTTTGTAAGTAAAATTTAGTATCTTTGCAAGCCCGAAATGGTTTTTTCGGGTATTGGATTACAATAAATTAAGTATTAACTAAACTTTTAACAAAGTGGATTCAAAGAGTTACAAGACTATCTCGGTCAAGGCAGAGGACGCTCAGAAGGAGTGGTTCGTGATTGACGCTACGAACGAGATTTTGGGACGCCTTGCTTCGCAGGTTGCTAAGATCCTCCGCGGCAAGAACAAGCCAAGCTACACCCCACACACAAATTGCGGTGACTATGTTATCGTAATCAATGCTGATAAGGTGAAGCTCACTGGCGCAAAGATGACCGATAAGGTTTACACACGCTACACAGGTTTCCCTGGTGGTCAGCGTTTCGCTACACCAGCCGATTTCTTGACTACAGACAAGAAGCCTGAGTTCGTAGTAGAGCACGCAGTACGCGGCATGTTGCCTAAGACTCGTTTGGGTGAGGCAATCATGAAGAATTTGAAGGTTTATGCAGGTGCTGAGCATCCTCACGCTGCACAGAACCCTAAGGAGATTAAGTTAAACGAGATTAAGTAAGAATTATGGAAGTTGTAAACACCGTAGGTCGCCGTAAGGCAGCTGTTGCTCGCGTATTCGTGAAGCCAGGTACAGGTAAGATTACAATCAACCACAAGGAGCTTGAGGTTTACTTCCCATTGCATATTCTTCAGTATGAGGTTAAGCAGCCTTTGTTGGTTACTAACACATTGGAGAACTATGATGTTACTATCAACCTTGTAGGTGGTGGTATCAAGGGTCAGGCTGAGGCATCTCGTATGGGTATCGCTCGCGCACTTTGCCAGATCGATGCTGAGATGCGTCCAGTATTGAAGAAGAACGGCTTCCTTATGCGTGATTCACGCGAGGTTGAGCGTAAGAAGCCAGGTCAGCCAGGCGCACGCCGTAAGTTCCAGTTCTCTAAGCGTTAATCCGCTTACAAGACCTACTTTCGGCAAAGCACAATCGAGGTTCAAAACTTCGTGGACCACACCTATATATTATATATGTCGCCCATGCGATGGTGGTATATGGTTGTTTGCTAAAAGCCAATATCACAGGGGGTGCTGCCATGCAAGTTGCCCGATTGCGATTAAACCTATGAGAACTACGACAATGCTACTCGTAGGTTGATTAAAGAGTTAAAAACAAAAAAAGAAAAAGAAAATGGCACGTACAGATTTTAATACACTTTTGGAGGCTGGTGTACATTTTGGTCACTTGAAGCGCAAGTGGTGTCCAAAAATGGCTCCATATATCTTCATGGAGAAGAACGGCATCCACATCATCGATCTTCACAAGACAGTAATTAAGCTTGATGAGGCAGCTGCAGCACTTAAGCAGATCGTTAAGAGCGGTCGTCGCGTATTGTTCGTAGCAACTAAGAAGCAGGCTAAGGAGATCGTTGCCGAGAAGGTAGCAGCCGTAGGTATGCCTTATGTTACTGAGCGTTGGGCAGGCGGTATGCTTACAAACTTCCCTACTATACGAAAGGCTGTTAAGAAGATGGCTACCATCGATAAGATGACCAACGACGGTACTTTCGACAACTTCTCAAAGCGTGAGAAGCTTCAGATTGCACGCCAGCGTGCAAAGCTTGAGAAGAACCTTGGTTCTATCGCTGACCTTAACCGTCTTCCTGCTGCATTGTTCGTTATCGATGTGCAGAAGGAGCAGAACGCTGTTAAGGAGGCTAAGCGTTTGAGCATTCCTGTATTTGCAATGGTTGATACTTGTTGTGATCCAACTGACATCGATTATGTAATCCCTGCAAATGATGATGCTCAGAAGTCTATCGCTACTATTCTTGATGTAGTATGCGGTGCTATCGCTGAGGGTGCTGAGGAGCGCAAGCTCGAGAAGGAGAAGGAGGCTCAGGAGGCTGAGGCAGCTGAGGGTGCAAAGCAGGCTAAGCCACGCATCAAGAAGGCAGTTAAGGCTGCTGTAGATGCTGAGGAGGCTGCTGTTGCTGAGGTTGTAGCAGCTACTGAGGAGGCTAAGGAGGAGTAATCCTTAGACGCTTTTCACTGCTTTAGAAGGCAAACATTTACCGAGTGCGGGTAGGCAATATAGCCCGCTCGCCTCGGTTTTTTCAAAGAATTTTTAACGACTAAAATATTTTCAAATATGGAAATCAAAGCAGCTGATGTAATGAAGCTCCGTAAGATGACCGGTGCTGGTATGATGGACTGCAAGAAGGCTCTTCAGGAGGCTGAGGGCGATTTTGAGCGTGCAAAGGATATTATCCGCGAGAAGGGTAAGCTCGTTGTTGCTAAGCGTTCAGATCGTACTGCAACTGAGGGTGTTGTTGTAACTAAGGTTCTTGGCGAGAAGGCATATATCCTTTGCCTTGCTTGCGAGACTGACTTCGTTGCTCAGAATGTAGAGTTTGGTGCATCTGCAAACGCAATCCTTGAGCTTGCTGTTGCAGCTGACGCAGCTGATCGCGATGCTCTTATGGGTGTTAAGGATGCTGAGGGTCACACAGTTGAGGAGATTGTAACTGAGAAGTCTGGTCAGACAGGTGAGAAGGTTGAGCTTGCTTACTACGCTCGTATCGAGGCTCCATACTGCGTATCATACGTTCACTTCAACAAGAAGCTCGGTACTATTCTTGGCTTCAACAAGGAGATTTCTGAGGAGGTAGCTCACAAGGTGGCTATGCAGGCAACTGCTATGGCTCCACTCTCAATCGACGAGAACGACTGCCCAGCAGATGTTGTTGAGAAGGAGAAGGCTA
>JAFXBB010000033.1 GCA_017521945.1 Alistipes sp.
GGAGTATTGTCGTAGGCATGGTATATATATGGTGGCTGCGACTGACGAGGAGTATCCGCTACTGCTTAAGCACACTCCCGACCATCCTCATGTTCTCTTTGTTCAAGGAGATTTGGATGCTCTCTTAAAACCAACGCTTTCGATGGTCGGAACGCGCGAGATGTCGCCATCGGGACAGTATGCCACCAACAAACTTATAGAGGGGCTTGCCACGGAACTTGGAGAGTTCTGTTTAGTGAGCGGTATTGCCTATGGAGTGGATGCTGCGTGTCATCGTGCAGCCTTGGCACATGGGGTGCCGAGCGTTGCGGTTATGGCGAATGCCCTCCCAGAGATAAACCCTGCGCCCCATCGTCAGCTTGCCGAGGATATATTGCGTAATGGCGGCGCTATAGTTTCGGAACTAACATCGCAGAGTAAGCAGAATGGTAAGCTCTTTATTGCGCGCAATCGCATTATTGCAGGTTTGAGTATGGGAGTCGTGGTTGTTGAGTCTCCAGCGTCGGGTGGCGCACTCTCTACGGCAGATATTGCGGATGGCTACGGCAGGGTGGTGATGGCTGTGCCTGGACGCATTACAGATACCTCTTCATTTGGAACAAACAACCTTATCCGTTCTGGTATGGCACGCATGGTGCTTACTGCACGCGATATTATTGTAGATATGGATTGGGAGGGACATTGTAACAGAGGCACAAAGGCAGCATCTGATAAGATGCAACTATCGGATCTTGCGCCGGAGGAGATGACCATAATGGCGGTGATGAATAGGGAGGCTACGCCGAGTATGTCTCAATTACTTACGGATACAGGTTTTACGGTTGGTGAGTTGATGACCGCATTGATGAACCTTGAATTAAAGGGCTTGATACGCACTTTACCGGGGCAGCGTTACGAGAAGATATAAGCGAGGTACAATAAATTATGTCGAACCTGTTTTGAAGATTATCAAGAGTATGCTTCTCAGCTCCCAAAGGGCGCATGCGAACATTGTAACTGAGTAAAGATGAGAAACATATCAAATCGATTATAAAGCGATCGAAACATAGACCCCTACAACCAATAGCATATTACTAATTTATAGAACATTCCATAAATATTGGTTATGATTGATACACACTCACATATCTACGCTGAGGAGTTTGATGCCGATAGGGTGGAGACTCTACAGCGCGCTTGGGATAGAGGTGTGGAGGCGTTGCTCCTCCCAGATATAGACTCCCAGAGCCGAGAGCGCATGTTTGATTTGGCTAAGGAGTATCCTACAAAGTGTCTTCCTATGGCAGGTCTGCATCCGACTTCGGTTAACGATAATCCTCGTTGGCAGGAGGAACTTGATATGGTGGAGGGGTTGTTAAGGGAGCCTCCCATGCGCCTATATGGTGTGGGTGAGATAGGTCTTGATCTCTATTGGAGTCAGGAGTTTTATAAGATACAGCGCGAGGTGTTGCATGCTCAGTTGGAGTTGGCATTGCAGTATCGTTTACCTGTGGTGATACACACTCGCTCGGCATATAAAGAGATGTTGGATGCTGTGGCGACATATCGAGGTAGGGGGCTAAGAGGTGTCTTTCATGCTTTTGCCGATAGTGTAGATACGGCTGAGAAGCTATCGAAGATGGGCGATTTTGTCTTTGGTATAGGTGGCGTTGTAACATTCAAAAATTCGGGTCTTGATAGAGTGGTGAGCGAGCTACCCACTGAGCTGCTACTCCTTGAAACTGATTGTCCATACCTAACCCCCGTGCCACATCGAGGCAAGCGTAACGAGTCGGCGTATGTGGAGTTTGTATGCCGCAAAATTGCAGAACTACACAATACCTCTGCGGAGCAAATCGATATAATTACCACCGCAACAGCCAAAAGAATGTTCAATATTGAGGGGTAAATGGTGTCAAAAAGAGAAAAAAAGTGGGCAAAATGTTTCACTTTCCTTTTTTTTGCGTACCTTTGTAAGGATATAGTGTGACACTAAAGTTGCACACCTTCATCTATGAAGAGATCATCGATACTAATAATATATACCGGTGGTACTATCGGTATGAAGACTGACGAGGTCACAGGAGCCTTAGTTCCCTTTGACTTCAGCGGTATATATGAGGAGTTCCCCTCGCTAAAACGCCTTAAGGTAGATATTGAGGTGCTTACCATTAAGCCTCCCATTGATTCATCGAATGTTTCGATTGAGAATTGGGTGGATATGGCGCGCCTTATTCGTGATAACTATGCAAAGTATGATGGCTTTGTTGTGCTACACGGTACGGATACCATGTCCTATTCAGCATCGGCACTAAGCTTCATGCTTGAAAATCTTGCCAAGCCTGTGATATTTACAGGCAGTCAGATTCCTATCGGTATCCTTCGTACGGATGGTCGTGAGAACCTTATCACAGCTATAGAGATTGCAGGTGCGCACACCGAGGATGGTGCGCCTCTTGTTCCAGAGGTTGCGCTCTACTTCCAGAATAGATTGTTTAGAGGTAATCGCACTACAAAGCTCAGTGCCGAAGCGCTCAATGCCTTCGCCTCGTTCAATTACGCCCCTCTTGCTGATGTTGGCGTAAATATCCAATATAACACCTCGGCTATAGCACCTTATGCACCAGACTTCTCAGACGAGTTCCGTATTAGCGAGAAGCTGTCGAATGATGTCGTTGTGGTGAAGCTATTCCCGGGTATTCGTCCCCAGACGCTTCGTGCTATGTTGCTCGAAAGTGGCGCTAAGGGTGTGGTATTGGAGACCTACGGAGCGGGTAATGCCCCAACATCGGAGTGGTTCGTGGAGCTGGTCAAGGAGGCAATTGATCGCGGTGTTGTTGTTGTGAATGTTTCGCAGTGTAAGGATGGTGCAGTGCAGATGCACCTCTATGAAACAGGACTCAAACTTCAGGAGGCAGGCGTTGTGTCGGGACACGACATGACCCTTGAGGCTGCAGTGACAAAATTGATGTATGTTTTAGGCAAAAATTTGCCACTTTCGGAAACGCTTGATTTGATGCGTAGACCTTTGCGAGGTGAATTTACTTTGTAAATGGTTGCGATTTTCGGAATTTATGTGTATATTTCGCACAATATTTTGCCATAAAAGGCGGCTGCTTATGAAAGGTATGGAGCCTCTTTTGTATGATAAGATATTGATTTGTAATATGTTTTGACACTCTTAACGGCGCAGAGGCAGTTCGTTGTTGGGTGTCTATTGAGTTGGACAGAAACCGAGAAATACTTAACAATAAAAGAATAATAGAAAAAACAACTACTAAAATTACAAATTTTAACTAACAAAACATTATGAAAAAATTATTTTTGGTTTTGGCAGCTGCCACTCTCTCTTTCGGCGCTGCTTTCGCACAGGATGCTAATGAGGCTCCAGCTCAGGAGGCTGCAGTTGAGCAGGTTGTAGAGGCTGAGGCTGCTGAGGTTGCTGAGGTAGCAGAGGTTGAGGAGCTTGCAGGTGAGCCTATGCACTTCGCCCTTATGAAGAAGTTCTTGGAAGGTGGTTGGGGCTGGATGCTTCCAGTGCTTGTATGTTTGGTACTTGGTTTGGCTATCGCTATCGAGCGTATCCTTTACTTGACTTTCGCTCAGATCAACACTAAGAAGTTCATTGCTGAGGTTGAGAACTTGCTTAACACTCAGGGTATCGATGCTGCTAAGGAGTACTGCCGTAACACACGCGGTCCTATCGCTTCAATCTACTACCAGGGTCTTTTGCGTTACGATCAGGGTTTGGAGGCTGTTGAGAAGGCTGTTGTATCATACGGTTCAGTTCAGCAGGGTCAGATGGAGTCAGGTCTTTCTTGGATCTCATTGTTCATCGCTTTGTCTCCATCACTCGGTTTCATGGGTACCGTTGTTGGTATGATCCAGGCATTTGATGATATCCAGGCTCAGGCTACTATCTCTCCAGCCGTTGTAGCAGGTGGTATCAAGGTTGCGCTTTTGACTACTATGATGGGTCTTATCTCTGCAGTTATTCTTCAGGTGTTCTTCAACTACATCCTTTCTAAGATTGAGGGTGAGGTTGTTAAGATGGAGGATACTTCTATCACCTTGGTTGATATGCTTACAGCATACAGCAAGCGATAATTAAGACCTAAATATTTATTAAGCAATTTGGTTATGAAAAAATTACACAGATATGTATTCCTCGTGTTTGCCTTGGTATCTGTTGCTATGGTAGCTTGGGCAATCGTTGCAGGTATGAGTGCTCCAGACTCTGCTAAGATTGCAAATAGCACACCACTTGTACAGCAGTTCGATGCCGATGGTAACGCAGTGAATACCGAGGATGACCAGCCTGTTCCAGTTGCAACAACTAAGGATGGTATCCGTGCTTTGGGCATCATCTTCACAAACCAGCTCCCAGAGGGTACTCTTACTTTGGCTGGTATCGAGGATGAGAAGGCTAAGTTGGCTAATACTGTAGAGGTTATTATCCCTCAGTATGAGCAGAAGGTGGCTGACAACCGTGAGGCAGCCTTGGAGGCTCAGGCAAAGATTGCAGAGCTTAAGGAGGTTAAGCGTCTTAACTACAACCAGAAGAAGCAGCTCGCTGCTGCTGAGAAGGTTGAGGCTGATTTCAAGGCTTTGAACGATACTCTTGCACAGCACCGCGAGAATGTAACTATCATGGAGGAGAACATCGCTGCTTCTATCAAGGCTAATGATGAGGCTAAGCTTGCAGGTGAGAACATGGTAGGTTTGGCAAATGCTGTTCACTGGAACCTTATGTGGTTCTACTTTATGATGGTGTTTGCAATCTGTTTCATCATCTTTGCAGCTGTATGGAACATGATGCTCAACGCTGGTGGTTTGAAGAAGACTATCTTTGCAGTAGTTATCGTAGTAGGTGTTATCGCTATCGCATACTTCATTGCTTCTGGTAATGGTTGGAATGAGGGTCACACTCTTAAGGATGCTGCTGGTTACGACCTTGGTATTGGTACAGACCTCGCTACTCGTACAGTATTCGGTCCATTCGAGTATATGATTGCAGATACAAGTATTATTGTTACTTACATCACTATCGCTGGTGCAGCTCTTGCAGCTGTATTCTCAGCTATTCGTGGTATTTATAAATCGTAGTTTATGGCTAGAGCTAAGAAAAAGGCTGGAGAGATCAACTCCAGTTCAATGGCGGATATCGCTTTCTTGCTGTTGATATTCTTCTTGGTGACAACTACGATGGATGTCGACACAGGTATGAAGCGTACGCTTCCACCTTGGATCGACCCTACAGAGCAACAGAACGATGTTGATGTAAATGAGCGTAATGTGCTTAAGGTGAATGTATCACGCAGTGGTGCCATCATGGTTGGCACTGAGGAGTATCGTTCAAGCGATCTCCGCCGTAGCGGTGAGCATTCTCGTCTCTCTCGTGAGGTATATTTCTTCCTTGTTGATCCTGACCGTTCAAACAAGAAGGATACCGAGATAGATGGCGCTACTTACAAAGTCAGCGAGGGTCTGGTGTCACTGAAGGCCGATGATGAAACAGAGTATAAGGTATATCTAAAGGTACAGGATGAGCTTACTCATGCTTTCAACCTATATCGTGATGATATCTCTCGTCAGGTATATGGTAAGGTATACAAAGACCTTAATGATATCGAGGCTCAGAACATCCGTAAGGCTGTTCCTATGAAGATATCTGAGGCTGAACCAAACGATCAAACAAAGAAGTAATTATGGCAGTAATGGCAAAAAAGGGCAAGCGTGAAGTGCCCGCAATGTCGACCTCTTCACTTCCTGACATCGTGTTCATGCTACTCTTCTTCTTCATGGCGGCAACAACGATGCGTGAGGTAGATCCATTGGTGTCAGTGCAGATGCCTGAGGCTAATGAGATTACTGAGCTCGACAAGAAGAATCTTGTAAATATTTGGATGGGTAAACCTCTTGGCGCTGCCAAGGGCGAGGATGCGTTGAAGATTCAGCTCAACGACCAGACTCGCGAGGTTGAGGATATTCGTGACTTTATCTCAGCAACAACAGTAACTAAGGGTGTAGGCCCTAATGAGATTGTTGTAAACCTTCGTGTTGATGAGGGTGCTACCGTAGGTAAGCTAACTGCCGTAAAGCAGGAGCTTCGTAAGGCTGAGGCGTTGAACATTTCATACGCAGCTCGCGCGGTTGAGAAGTAGAAATCCTACTCTTTATAATGATGGGGATGGCTAAATTACCTTTAGCCATCCCTATTTTGTTGTTATAAGGCACTATCTACTGCCGCTAACGAATTATCTTGGCAATGGGCAGTACGACATAGTACAGCCCATCGCCTCGAAATTCGCCGAGCGTTGTATCTAATACCTTCTAACAACAAAATGCTCGCCCTCAAAATGCTATGTGAGGTAAATAGACATCATCAGTGATGTGAAGTCAATACTTTTTCTTATCTTTGGTGTCATAATGACACATCTATTACAGTAATGTCGTGCAAATTATGGTGTCTCAAGTGATGAAAAGTCAATACTTTTTATTATCTTTGTATTATTCTTATAGCAAACAATTAAAACATATATACTATGAAACGCCTTTTTACACTACTACTTATTGCATTTAGTGTGCTATCATGCGAGATGGTAGATGAGAAGTTGGATAACCTTCTTGATAAGCGAGATTGGGTTGTCTTTGCCGATGGTACGGAACTTACTGTCGATGTGCCAAGTAAGCAGACGGTGCTTAACTATAAGTTTGAATCGACACTCGACTGGAAGCTTACTACTGAGTCTGAGTGGCTTGAGATTGACAAAACGAGTGGCAAAGCGGGCAAGGATATAAAGATACAGATAAAAGTCTTGCATAATAAGAATAAGGAGGGTCGCACAGGATATGTTGACCTTACGCTCTCAAATAGTGAGAGTTACCGCATCACTGTAAATCAAGCGGGTGAGGGTGAGGAGAATGACGATATTATCGTAGATATCCCAAATAACGAGATATGGTACACATCGGTAGATGGTGAGATTGTTGAGCCATATAGTGGAGAACATAACAATAATGCAGATGCACTCAAAACCTTTGGTGCCAATATTGTTTCTAATACATACATTAACGGCAAGGGCGTTATCACCTTTGATGGCGATGTAGCTACGATTGGAGATTGGGCATTCTATAATTGCACCTCGCTGACAAATATTACTATTCCAGATAGCGTTACTGAGATTGGATATTGTGCATTCATTACTTGCACCTCGCTGACAAATATAACTATTCCTGATAGCGTTATTTCGATTGGAAATTCTGCATTCCGTTATTGCTACTCGCTGAGAAGTGTTACTATTGGCAATAGCGTAACTAAGATTGGAGAAAGTGCATTCTACGATTGCAGCTCGCTGACAAATGTAACTATTGGCAATAGCGTAACTGAGATTGGAGAGGGGGCATTCGCTTTTTGCTACTCGCTGACAAGTGTTACTATTCCAGGTAGCGTAACTGAGATTGGAAAGGGGGCATTCGAATCTTGCACCTCGCTGACAAGTTTTTATGGTAAATTTGCTTCTGTTGATAACCGCTGTCTAATTGTTAATGGTAAACTGATAGCATTTGCTATTGGTTGTGGAGCTACTGAATATACTATTCCCGATAGTGTTACATCGATTGGAGTGAGGGCATTCCGTAATTGTACCTCACTTACAAGTGTTACTATTCCAGGTAGCGTAACATCGATTGGAGTGTTGACATTCGCTGAATGCACCTCGCTGACAAGTATTACTATTCCAGACAGCGTTACTGAGATTGGAAATAATGCGTTCGATAGTTGCACCTCGCTGACAAGTGTTACTATTCCAGATAGCGTAACTGAGATTGGAGAGTGGGCATTCGTTGGTTGCGACTCGCTGACAAGTGTAACAATTGGCAATAGCGTAACATCGATTGGAAGGTCTGCATTCCGTAATTGTACCTCGCTGACAAGTGTAACTATTCCTGATAGCGTAACTACGATTGGAGAGTGGGCATTCGATGGTTGCGACTCGCTGACAAGTGTAACAATTGGCAATAGCGTAACATCGATTGGAGAGGGGGCGTTCGAATATTGCACCTCGCTGAAAGAGGTATATTGCAAGCCCACGACACCACCGTCAGGTGACAGCACTATGTTCGGCTACTACTCTCCGGAGCCCAAGATTTATGTTCCAAGAGAATCGGTGAAGGCGTATAAGTCGGCAGAATATTGGAGCAACTATGCAGATTACATTGTCGGCTACGACTTTTAGTGAATAGCTACGCTTAACAAAACGGTGGCGTATATAGTGAGCCTTGCAGTTCGCTTATACGCCACCTTTTATATTTATAGTGTATCATTTGGTTTTTTGTTTTTGAAAGACGAGAGAGACGAAAGCGAGTTCGGGTATCGGTGTTGTTAGTTCTGCGTTGTCATTATCGGCATTGTCCGTGGCTTCGCTCTTGTCTCTATGGTCTCTTAGGTCTTTATGGTCTCTTCCTGAAAAGGCAAAGCCTTTTAACTAAAGAAAATAAAAGAGATTAGAGAAATTAGGGAGATTAAGGTTATTTGAGTGTCAACTCACTAAATTGGATTTATTGCGCGATCAATGCAAGGCACCGCCTTGCCACAAGCCGCCCTTTTTCAGCGTTGCGATTAAGGCGAGAGCAGAGAGAGTTCACTCTCTATGCCGAGCCGTAGCAACGAAAAGGAACTTAAAGGGAGGTTTGGAGGGAATACCAGTGTAATAGGGTTAACTAATAAGCTTAACTTGCCGAGGATTGCTTCGCAATCTTTTCTCGACTTAAATCGGCGGCGTCTCGGCATAGTGAATAGATTCCCTCTGCTCTCGACTTGCACGATTTTCCTCTGTTACACAGAGTGTTAAGCTCACTAAACACAGATAGAACGGCTGATATAGGAAAGAGTTTAGATAGCCACCTCTTCAAGGAGCAAAACTTCGGTCTCTCCATTTTTCTATTTGCGCAGAATTTATGGCGCGCCAACAGGATAAACGACCTCAAGGGCTGCGCTAGCTAAAGCCGCCCTTTCTCAGCGTTGCGATTAAGGCGAGAGCAGAGAGAGTTCACTCTCTATGCCGAGCCGTAGCAACGAAAAGGAACTTAAAGGGAGGTTTGGAGGGAATAATAGTGTAATAGGGTTAA
>JAFXBB010000034.1 GCA_017521945.1 Alistipes sp.
ATAGCTGATGCCGACAAGGTGTCAGAGAGCAACATCAATCGCCAGCTCGTAGCTCTTCACTCGACCATTGGGCGCGAGAAGTGCAATATCCTCGCCGAGCGACTACGCGACATAAACCCTGAACTTAAACTACAGATAGTCAATCGTTTTATCAAGGATGACCAGACAGATGCGCTCCTCGATAGCGATAAGTTTGACTATGTGGTAGATGCCATAGACACCCTCTCGCCAAAGCTCGCACTGATTAAGGGTGCGCTCGATAGGGGTATCCCCTTGGTAAGCTCCATGGGAGCGGGAGCCAAGACCGACCCTACACTTATGGAGATTAAGGATATCGCCAAGACGCACCACTGTCCTTTGGCGCACATGCTCCGCAAGCGACTACATAAGATTGGCATAAAGCGCGGCTTTTGGGCAGTATTCTCGCCTGAGCCTGTGCGCGAGGGAGCCATGATTCTCTGCGAGGAGCAGAACAAAAAGTCGAATGTTGGGACTATATCCTATATCCCTGCCCTCTTTGGCATCGGCTGCGCATCGGTAGTAATACGAGATTTAATTGGAGAATTTAGAAACGAAACTAAAACTGAGTAAATATGAAGAAAATTGTCTTTTTGGACGAGTACAGCATTGCTGGTCGTAGCCTTCAGAAGATTACATCACAAGGCGAATATATAGCTTACGACTTTACAAAGAAGGATGAGGTCATAGAGCGTCTTAAGGGGGCAGATATTGCCATTACCAACAAGGTTGTTATCGATGGTGAGGCTATGCGCCAACTCCCTGATTTGAAACTTATATGCATCGCTGCAACAGGCATGAATAATGTTGACCTTGAGACAGCCAAGGAGCTGGGCATCGAGGTTAAGAATGCTGTGGGCTACTCAACGACATCTGTTGCGGAGACCACACTTGCATCTGCTCTTGCCTTGGCGCGTAATATCGTCTACTTCGACGAGTATTTCCACGACGGACGCTATGCAAAGGCTGAGCGCGCCTTCTGTTACGACCGTTTCACCTTTGAGCTTCGTGGTAAGCGTTGGGGTATTATCGGCATGGGTAACATTGGGCGCGAGGTTGCACGCTTAGCCTCAGCATTTGGTTGTGAGGTGCGCTACTACTCAACATCAGGCGTTAAGCGCGAGGAGGAGTACCCTGCAATGGAGCTTCAGGAGCTTTTGGAGTGGAGCGATATAGTATCTGTTCACTCGCCTCTCAATGAGCGCACACGCGGTCTTGTAGGACGCGAGGAGCTGCAGAAGATGCGCCCATCGGCTATTATCATCAATGTGGCGCGTGGTGGTATTATTGACGAGGGCGCACTTGCTGAGGCATTGGATAAGGGCTGGATAGCCGCTGCAGCGCTTGATGTATTCTCCGTAGAGCCACTTCGTGAGTCACCACTCTACAACATCAAGGATAGGTATCGCCTATTGGCATCGCCACACAACGCATGGTCGGCTGCCGAGGCAATAGACCGTCTTATCGAGTGTATCGCAGAGAACATCCGCACATGGCTCGCAAAGCAGTAGCTATACTTCTCACGATTGTCGCACTATTTGTAGGGGTGGGGAGCGCAGATGCCTCCGCCCCTATAAGGCGTGACTCCATATCTCATAGGCTATCAGTCGAACTACGCCCCGCCTACAACATAGTCTCGCACTACGCCCTTAGAGGCGACGACCCTCTCAACAAGGTGGCATCGCTACACCTACGCTACGCCTTCTCGTTTAACGACCTCAGCACGCTTGGAAAGCAGTTTCCTACGGCATATCAGGGCATCGGTATCGCGGGATATACATTCTTCCACCCAGAGATTACAGGCAAACCCATAGCCCTATACCTCTTTCAAGGTGCCGATATTGCCGACAAGGGCGACTTCTCGTTTGGCTACGAGTGGAATTTTGGCGTGTCGTGGCATTGGCATCCCAACGATGCGATGAACTCCAAGTGGAATATCATGGTCAATGTGGCACTGCCACTGAGCTGGCAGGTATCGCCCAAGTGGGAGCTATCGCTCACCCCCGACTTCACACACCTTTCGAATGGTGATACCTCCTTTTCAAATAGCGGAGCCAACCTCTTCGGTGTGCGCTTTGGCGTAACACACCTGTTTAATGACCACCGCGAGCGTATAACTCCACACATCTATATCGAACCTTCCGAGGAGCTTACGAAGAGGGATTTAAGAGGACATATAACCAATGATATCCTACTCTATGGCGGTTGGCGCGCCGATAGATTTACCGACCACGACAACTTTGTTGTTGTCGATAAACCTCTCTTTATTGACGGTTTCCAGCTCCATAGCCTCTACCACTTTAACCGCCATTTTGCACTCGGCACATCACTTGATATACAGACAGATAGCAGTCTCAATCTCTACGATGCCGTCTTAGATGACAAGGGCAACCTCATAAGCTATAAACACCCCTCGATGTTTGCACAGACCGAGTGCGGCATATCGCTACGCTGCGAAATTGCAGCCCCCATATTCCTGATTGGTGCTGGTTTTGGCATCAACCTCATAGGTCATGGCTACGACTTCAGTCGCTTCTACACACAGTTCTCGCTCAAGACCTTCCTTGGCGACCACACATTTATATTTGTCGGCTACCGCTACAACACCGTGCAATATACCCACAACATGATGTACGGCCTTGGCTGGAGATTTTAACAATGCCTCAGTGTGAGGAGAGAGGAGAAAGGTGTGGGGGTGTGAGGTATGAGAGATGAAATACCCTCTATAAACAAACAATGGGGATAACTCAATCAGAAGCTATCCCCATTATCATTTGTATTATAAAAACTTACTTCCAGCGTGGAGCCTTCTTCTCAGGACGAAGATGCTTTGGGCGGGCAAAGTTAAACGCTAAACCTGCATATACATTCAATGACTTAGCATTGCGAGGAATAGGGAAGAACTGATCTGTGCCTGCCATAGCATTTACATAGTTTGTGTCAATGAAGTCCACACCAAGGTAGAAGTTGAATAGTGCAGGGTGGAAGTTGATAGCAGCACCGAAAACACCTGCGCCATTGCCGTTAAGCAATGTGTGGCTGACAGTTGCAGAGAGCCAGTTCATAGGGCGCAAGTTAACAGATGCCGTAATCTCAGAATATGGCACAGAGCCTGTTGATGTGTTCAACACCTTGGTCTGTGAGAAGAGACCGAAGGCAATCTTATTCTTGAGCATATTATACTCAGCACCCACATTGATTGAGCAAGTAAGACGAGTGGGGTATCCCTCACCCTTGGTAAGACCTTTATCATAGTTTAACCACTCACCATTGCTCTCGGTAGGGCGAATAATATCGTCAGAGTTAACACCCTCCGCGCCTACGGTGACACCGGTAAACTCAAAGCCTCCTGTAACCTCTCCACCAATGTGGTTAGCACTCGACCACTTGATGAAACCAAGATCGGTAACAGCAGCCGACACCTTGAGGTGTTTATTAAGGAAACGCATCTCGACACCCATATCGATGGCAGCTCCGAAGTTACCAAAGTTCTGAGTTATATAGTTAGGGTCAGTATTTAGAAGGTCAGCAACATTAACATCCCCTCCATTAGCCAAGATTCTATTATCGATAACTGGGCAATTTGCATTCCATACACCTTTGAGATTTGCACGAACAATATCCTCCTCAAGTAACAAAGAGAGATCCGTGAACTCAGCATTAACATTTGCCAAACCTACAAGTAGCTTACCCTTAACACCGACTGTCAACCACTCAAGAAGTGGGAACGATGTACCAAAGTATGCCTCAACATAGCTGTTAGAGTTGAAACCTGTTGAGCCAAGATTATGCTCGCCATTACCCAAAGACTTGACTGTCTCAAAGATGTTTCGAGACAAAACCAAGTTGTTATCTACACGGAGGTTAGCACCAAAGTTCCAAAACATCTTCTTGGTGTAGAAACCTGCACCAAAGAGACTGATGTTTGAGCCGACAGTGGTCTTAAGATTTTTTGGTAAATTGCCAATGAACTCCTCAGCCGATACAGAGCTATGCAAAGCTGTTACAAGCTGACCGTTACGCTCATAGATAAAGTTATCAAGACTTAGGAAGTTTGTGCCTAAGTTTAGGTTGATGCCCGATAGACCGGGAATCATAATATAACCTCGTGTGGGAGTAAGAGCGGGATTAAACTCCGTACGGAAGTATGAACCCTCCATAAAGTACGAGGTACGCGACTGGGCGTTAGATGTGTTAACCCCCAAAAGTGCAAAAGCCGCAACTAATAAAATAGCTATCTTTTTCATAATATTACAACTCTTTAGAAATTCAACTTTTTTTGTGATCACCTATTGGGAATTATTCATTTAACTTGCTTAAATCAACTGTGACACCACCATCAATCTCAAGCTTCAAAGATGCTGCGATGTACTGCTCATCCTTCAATGATACAACACCTTCACCAACGCTATTAGCCTCGGCTCTAATCAATACAGAGTGAATATCCGCAAGCTCGACAAGTGAGCCATCCTCGGCTGCAAGATCCACCTGCATGCGAATCTCACTTAATGCCTCGGTCACACCATCCTTAGAGCCTAAGATTGCGCTACCCTCGGCAAAACCTGCAACGGTTGGCAACACCTCACCATTCGCATCAAGGAGTAGTGTCTCAACACCAAACTCCAAAGGAATTGTTGACGCTATCTTTGCGATAATAGCAACATCGCCCACCTTGATGCCCTCAATAGATGCAATAGATGCAAGTGGTGACTCCTCACCCTCATCTGCCAATGGCATTGTTGCCTCAAAGGCAATGTGCAACTTATCATCGAATGCGATAGGGAGGCTGAAATTTAAGGCATATTTCAAATCCAAGTTATCCATCATGTGCAGAGTGATAACCTCGTTAGGTAGACCGTATGACGCATCAAATGCGATATGTGTAGGCATTATATTGATAAGTTCATCGATGTCACAAGCGACAAATACACAATCAACATCAGCATAGTCATCACGACGGTTAGGCTTAGCCAAGACAACCTTTGTCTCCTGAGGAATAATCTCGCCAGTAACCTCGTCATAAATAGCAGCCTTAATCTCGGCATCAAACACAATCGCTGCATTCTCCTTACGCTCTTCATTGACCATAGGAACAATAGATGCTGCAATATTTGCCGAGATTGTGAGTGGGTTATATAGGCTAAGCTCAATCACAGGAGATAGACCAGCACCGCCAATCTCAAGAGTGCTACCCTCCTGCTCTAACGACTCCATCAATTCACCGAGACCTGTCTCCATCGGTTCTCCACCATCAATCTCACCGCTGAAGTTAATCTTGGCACTGACAGACTCAATAGCGATTTCAAGTTTTTGAAGACCAACAGTCACTTCGTTGTTCTCCTCCTCAGGGAAGAAGCCCATCACACTCACTGGGCTATCACTATCAAAGCTCACCTCAATCGATGGGTTAAACTCTAATGCAATCATACCATTCTCTGGCTTATGACCGCCAAAGTCGATAGCCTCCAAGCCTATCTGAAGACCCTCATCATTACATAGGTCTGTAATACTCATTGTGAGCAGATGCTCCTGCTCGTTGTATTCATAACCCATGCCATCAATCTTCTTCAATACAAGCTCCTCGGGCAAGGTCATTTCAATAGATACAGCATCGCCGTTCTCCTTAAGCCAATCAAGACCCTCAGCATACATAGTTAGCTTGGTATCCTTGATTAGCTCGATACGATTGATGCTCTCAAGTTGCTCAGGGATACCCGGAATCTCGATACTAAAACCTTCAGAATCCATCTCACTATCAGATGTAGTGAAAAGTGGCTCCTCTGAGTTGAATATCACATCTGCATCTAAAAGCTCGAAGTGAGACTTGATACCTACTGCAGGCGTCTCCGCCGCCATCATACCAGCCTTAGGATTAATCTCAAAGGATACATCGTATGACATGCTCAAATTGACATCTGTCGAGTGATCCTCATTAAGTTCGCCCTGATTAATTATGCTCTCAACATACACTGCAAAATCAATAGACCCCTGACCCTCTGCAATTTGCTCTGTGATGACATACTCTCCATCATCATTCATTTCAACGAGATTGTCCTTACCATTGTATAGAACCAACTCTGCGTCCTCAGGCTTAAGCGTAAATGTAAAGCTACCTCCGCCATTAATACCCTTAAGACCATTCAAATCAACAACCACATGGAAAGGTGCGCCGTGATGACCTGTCTCGTAATCAGCAAAATGAATTTGTTCGATCGAATTAATCTGATCTGGAAGCTGAAGGTGAATAGGATCAATCTCTACTGAGCCGTCCAAATGACACGCAATAGCTGGTACATTATCACCTAACAAATCAAGATACTCCTGTTTAAGTTCTTCCTCGCCAGACTCAGGAAAATATTGACTCAATGCTCCGAGTTTAATGTTCATCGGGAATGACTTATCGAACTCAAATACATACTCACCCAAATTCAATTTTGGCAAAGAGATAGGGAATGAAATTGGAGTTGCAGGGATTGTCACCGGCTTTGTCAATTGCTCGAGATCGATTTGTTCACCCAACGAAATAATAGCAGTTGTGTCATACTTGACCTCATACGAGCCGTCATCATTTCTTATGAGATAACTTGGAAGCTCTCTATCCTCCCCTATTAACTCACCAAGAGTACGACGCTCGACACTACCAACGGGCAATACGGTCTTTTCACTAATTACCGATATTTCGGTATTCACCTCGTCCAGACGATATTGATCGTCAACACAGGCTACGGTTACGACTGCGCAAACCACTGCCAAGCAGCGATAAGCATACTTTTTTAGTTTCATATATTACGGTTTTAATTTGTTTTCGCTAAAGCAATACGATTCTAAGGCAAATATACGGAAAAAATGGCAATAATCAAAACTTTTCCTATAAAAAATGGTAAAGCGAACTTGCTACAGTTCGACACAGCAGACAAGCTCGCGCCACTTGAGCCTTAAACACAAAGAGGGTAACGGTCTTAAAAACATGCTATACAGACACCACACCTTACATTCAGCTCCCGCCTTGTAATTCATGCTCGTGGGTGCATTTCCGACAAAAAAAAGGGTCATCCTCACGGACAACCCTCGCTCTTGCAAAGCGGCTAAACTACTCAGCCTTCTTTGTGTTAATGCGACGCTCCTTAATACGAGCCTTCTTACCTGTAAGGTCACGCAAGTAGTAGATACGCGCACGGCGAACAACACCATACTTGTTAACCTCAATCTTGTCGATGTGTGGAGAGTAGAGTGGGAAGATACGCTCAACGCCTACGCCGTTAGATACCTTACGGATAGTAAACATCTTTGTACGACCTGTACCCTTAATCTGGATAACTACACCACGGAAGCTCTGCAAACGCTCCTTGTTACCCTCTACAATACGGTAAGTTACGGTGATTGTATCACCTGCACCAAACTGTGGAACATCGTTCTCGCCCTTTGTCCACATCTGCTCGTTAACGAGTCTGATCAACTGATCCTTGTTCATTGTTGCAACAAAAATTAAATGTTTGTCGTTCAACATTATCGCTGCAGCGACCCTACCATAACATCACCCTCGATGCTAATCCTTGCGGGATGTATAACTACGCCATAATATAGAGTATTATAACACCCACAAAATGCGCCACTGCCCATTATAAGAGGTTGATACGGGCTGCAAAGATAGATAAAAATTTTTATTCTGCAAACTTATTCCCCCAATATCATTGCTTTAGGCTCGACATACTCCTTGTACAGTTCCACAAATATAGCCGCATCCGAGGTCTGCTCACGAGTAAACGATATTGGCTCCGAGACATACATCTCACCAACATGACCCTTCTCATTCTCGGCTAAAGCACAGAGAACATACTCATTGCCATAGCTACACAACGCCCAATCAGGTGACGAGGTATAGGCGGACTCCAACATACTCTCACGGATATCCTCAAGTGTGTAGCTATCGAACTGACTCTTGGCATATAGCTCAAAGTGTAGCGATGGAGCAGGACTCATTGTCTCAAGCTCCATAGATAGGAAGTAGTCCGCATAACCCGCCATAGAGCTGTAGTATGGCTCAAGGGCAGCCACCTCCGCGATATCAAACGCAGAGAACTTAGCACTCACAACCTTGTTTGTACCAACGCCATCATCAAGCGTTGAAAAGCTATAGATAAAGAGGTCGGTTGTAGGCTCACCAGCATAGTAGCCACACACCGCGATAACAAACTCTGTGGATGGAGGGAGCTGGTTGATATGCTCTTCATATACCCCCGAAAGCTCTAAAGGCTCATACTTAGACATCACATAATCGAGTTGTTGCTGCTTATCTGCCTCAGGAAGGCTCTTGGCGTACATCATAACCGCAGTATAAGTCTCATCCGTAGAGGGGGTGATTGTCACATCCACCGAACGGGCTCTAATATTCTCAAGTCTTACATCAAAGGTCATATCCGAACGCTCAACATCACCCGTAGAGAAGTACTTAACAGTGGCGTTAGAGACCATCATAGGCACATTACCCTCCACACTATCAATAGCATAGACAATAGCCATATATCTATGGTTGGCATTCAGTGTCTTGCTAAACGAGCTCTTGCCACTATAGCCAAGTTGCGCCATAATCTCCTCGGCACTCATCTGCTCGAAGTAGTAGAGATGGTCCGAGATATAGAAGAATGCCTCGGCCACAGCCACCTCAAACTCCTCACCAAGAGGTAAGCCCTGCTCAATATATCCCGCCTCGCTATCCTCAACAAGTTGCACCATATAGTAGCCGTTCCATGTCTCTGGCTCGACACTAAAGGTTAGCTCAGGACCTTGGGTAACGATGTCAATAGTGAAATTCTGTGTTGCACGCTCCTCGAGGCGATCATCTATAACTATGTGATAGACAGGTGTTGCGCGCTCATATCTATCATCTTTGACATAGATACCATAGGCATATACCACATACTCCTTGGCAGGCGATAGATCTTGCCAATGCTTGGTTTGCTCGCCATAGTTGGCAATCTTGACCCTATGGATATACTCCTCAACGCTATCTTCACCAGACATATTGGAGTAGAAACGAGATAAATCCATGCCTACAAGGTCATCAGCCGTTACGATGCCATACTCTGCAAAATATCGCTTCTCTGCAACCATAACCACATAGGGCATAGTATCGCTTACGGGCGATAGCTTGATATCACACGATGAGTAATCCACCGACACAACCTCAATAGATAGCATATCCACACCACTACCCGACTGCTTTACTCTCAGCGTTGGTCGATATGAGGCATCCACCGCCCTAAACTCCACCACAGTCTCTCGCATCTGATTACTCTCATTGTGCAGGACACGAAAAGATATCTTACCACTCTGACTATTGTCTATATCCGTAATCCACTCAGCATCGCACCGGGCAATAGGCTTGATAAGAGTATTCTGTGTTTTGAGAGTATAGGCTATATCCACCACTCCACCTTGGGCTGATATATCGACAACACTTCTATCTATTGTAAAGTCAGGAGCTGTCTGCTCTTCTTCGCAACACCCCACAAAGATTAGCAATGAGATAATAATTTGCGCAACAACTCTCATAGTCAACAACCACATCAAACTACATATACGCTATGTATGGCATCGAACACATAACAGGAATTGAGCCATTCTTAGATTCAACAGCAAAGACTGCAATCATATATCGTGTATTGCTATCTATAGAGACTTTAATACTCCTATTGCCCTGTTGGCAACTTCCTTTAAGAAAGGCATCTACTGTTGCTCCTCCTTGGACTGCCTGTCTTGCTTGTTTATAGAAGTCATTAGACATTGCCCTAAGCGATGTATCGGATAATCGTTCACCCTTTGGAACATAGTAAAACGATGAATCTGGAATGAGTTGCACAACATAATAGCCACTCCAATTCTTCGGAGATATCGATATATCTGCATATCCCTCTTGGAGATAAATGCTTACATCAAACGACACATCATAGAGTTCAGGCATTGGAATCTCCAACAGATACTGGTGCATAGGTATCGTAACAGTATATTCGTTGCCCTTGAACGAAACGCCATACGCATATACCACATACGAGGCACCGGGCTGCATATTCTCAAAGGTTCTTACAACCTCTTCTTTATATATCAACTGAGGACTAATGCGACTTGTCAACAACTCCTCAAGGGTCAATTGATTACGCTCTGCCAAAGCACGATAACTTGCCATCTCGTTTGCGATAAACTGCGTAAGATCCGAGATGCCAGACTGCCTAAAATACTCTGCATCAATGATATTGGCCATAAAAGTACGACCTTTCTCAGTAGGGGTGTACTTTATGGTGCAACTATTGTAATTCTTCTGCAATACCTCAAAACTAAACTTATTGAGCAACTGCTTATCTTGCGTCACAAATACGCGTATGTTCTTTGCCATATTCTTGTACGACACAGTGACAATACCGTAACGCTCCTCATTAATATCGCTTGGTTTGATAGAAACAACTATAGAGTGGTCGGTAACCTCCTTTATAGACATCCAATCCACATTCACAGTAGCATTCGGGCGCACACCTCTAAGAGCATTCTCCACACCATAGAAGATAGGGATATCACCACCTCCACCATCGATGTTAAGTTCGTAGGTATCGAGCGTCACAACAGACTCTCCCTTAGGCACATCATCATTATCGTTACAACCCACAACCGATAGTGTCACTGCAACAAGCGACAAAAGCAAAAAGTTCTTTATTCGTATCATTTTATCCATTAAATTATTCTCTGTTCAACCACAGTAAATACCACCTTGCAAAGATAGTCTATTTTTCGTACTATAGTACACTTTTCGTCCATTATTAACACACATTATGATAATTGTTGCTTTTTTGAGATAAAAAGCCTAACTTTGTGAGGTTATGTATGAAGTAAAAGAGATATTTGATATAGGCACCGAGGAGCAATTTCGCCGTTGCGCCTTGGAGCTGTTTCGTTTTCAGGCCGAGAGGTGTCAACCATACCACGACTACATCAGCCTTTTAGGTGTAGACCCATACAAAATAGAGGCTATCGAGGAGATACCTTTTCTTCCCATAGAGCTATTTAAGAGTAGTGATGTATATTGTGGTGAGGGTAAGCCTGAGGTAATCTTCACATCGAGCAACACAGGCTCCACACTCCCCTCTCGCCACATGATGGCATCACTCGATACCTACCGCGAGAGCTTTACACGCGCCTTCGAAGACTTCTACGGTAAGGTCGAGGATTGGAGCATCTATGGGTTGCTTCCCAACTACCTTGAGCGCGAAGGCTCATCGTTGGTCTATATGGTCGACACGCTTATTAAGCGCTGTGGCTCTGGAGGTTTTTATCTAAATAACTACGAGCAGCTGATACGCGATATCGAGGGTGATCCAAAGCCTAAAATCCTGCTTGGTGTGAGCTATGCCCTCTGGGATGTTGCCGAGCAGTACGCCCCGAAACTACGGGATACGATTATCATGGAGACAGGAGGCATGAAGGGGCGCAGAAGAGAACTATCAAAGAGTGAACTCCACAAGATACTATGCGATGGCTTTGGCGTGGAGGCTATACACTCGGAGTATGGCATGGCGGAGCTTACCTCACAGGCATACTCCAAGGGTGCGGGTATCTTCTACACACCGCGCTGGATGCGTGTTATGGTGCGCGATGTGAACGACCCCTTTGACCATGCCCCACAGGGGATGCGTGGCGGTATAGATATCATCGACCTTGCAAACTTCTCGTCATGCGCCTTTATCCAGACTCAGGATATCGGTCGTCTGCTGCCAGATGGCGGCTTTATGATTGATGGGCGCATCGCAGGAAGCGACATTCGTGGCTGTAACCTACTTGTACACAACATCATCTAATGAAATACAATAGCGACATACTGCGCCAGTTGCACAAGGAACTCAAGGAGACGCTTCGTGAGGTTGTGCGCGTCTGCGAGGAGGCGAAGATACCCTACTTCATTCAGGGAGGCACCGCCATAGGCGCACACTTCTTCGATGATATAGTGCCGTGGGATGACGATATAGACCTCGGCATGACCCGCGAGAACTACGAGCGTTTCCTACGCGAGGCACCTGCACTTCTTAATGATGATTATCTATTACAGGAGTTTACCACCGAGCCACATACACCCTTCTACTTCGCAAAGGTGCGTAAAAGAGGAACACGCTTTGTTGAGAGCGAGTGGGTGGGACTACCCATTGCCGAGGGCATATATATCGATATCTTTCCCTACGACCTTATCCCCGATGATGAGGGCATGGCACGCAAGCAACGCGCCAAGGTGGGCTTTCTGATAAACTGCTTTATGGCTAAGAGCGTGTGGCTATGGCGCTGGCTCGGCAAGCCTAACAACGGTGTCGTGTTTCGCAAGAGTTTTATATCGTGCCTTGCAATACGCCTCTTCTCGTCGCTCCACACCAAAGAGCAGATATACAACAGATTGCATCGTGAGTTAACACGCTACAACACCTCCTCTGCCTCGCGCTACAACATTGTGCGCATGCCCAAGGATATGATCTCTGTGGAGGCTATACGCAACCTTGAGCCACGCAAGTTTGGGGATATGATGGTTATGGCGCCCTCGAACTTAGAGAGCTACCTACGCAGCCACTATGGCGATATACAGAAGTGGTTACCCGAGGATAAACGCCTAAACCACGCCCCTGAGATACTTAGCTTTAGCCAACCGCTACAAAGCATCGAGTCGGCAAATATCTCAGTTGTCATACCTCTATATAATAAGGAGGCAGAGATTGAGCGCGCTCTGCGTTCGGTGATAGAGGAGTGCCTTGCTGTGGGGGAGATTATCGTTATAAACGATGGCTCAACAGATGGGTCAAAGGAGATTGTTGAGCGTTTTATCGCAGAGCATCCCGATAAGAATATACGCCTTATAAATCAAGCGAATAGGGGTGTCAGTGCCGCCCGCAACAGGGGTATAGAGGAGGCAAAAGGCGAGTATATCGCACTGCTTGATGGTGATGATTGGTGGACTACAAACTATATCGCCGAGGTGTGCCGCATGATGGAGTACTACCCCGATGCTGATGCCTACTCCACCGCCTTTGATATCGTTAGCGACAAGAAACGCACACGCGCAGCAGTGCCTGCCACCGAGGGGTATATATCCCCCGCCGCTGAGGCACTCCGTAGCCGCTACCCTATTATTCCGTCCACTGCCACACTACGCCGTAGCATGGTCTTGGAGTGCGGAGGCTTCCCCGAGGGTATGCGCATAGGTGAGGATCAGTGGCTCTGGGCAAGGATGATGCTGCGAGGTGCAAAGTTCGCCTTCTCGCCAATGTCCCTTGTGCGCTACTCGCGCACAGCATCCAACCGCTCAGCCGCTATCTACCGCAGCGAGCAGAGCAAGCACACTATCGCGGAGTTGTACGACCCTAAGGGGGATGCCACGCTTAATGAGTATATCGCCCGCGTAGGCATCGGCAAGGCTATAACGCAGTCGGTACGCGGGGGCACGGAGGATGCAAAAAAGGCGATTAGAGACTTTGGCTACACCAAACGCTCTAAACGCCAACTTTTACGACTTAAGACTCTTAACCTCCTACCAAAGGCACTACGCCCTGCGGTTAATACGCTATACTCTGGACTTGCGTGGATAATTAAGGGGAGAGGGTTATAAGCCATGCTTATATCTCCACCAATCTATTCTTTATAGCATAGACCACAAGATTGGCAGTGTTTTTACACCCTGTCTTTTCGAGAATATTGGCACGATGCTTATCTACGGTGCGCTTGGAGATAAAGAGTTTGTCGGCTATCTCTTGGTTTGAGAGACCTGCGCAGACCTCAACAAGAATCTCAATCTCGCGCTCAGAGAGGGAGTCCTCATCGTTGGTTGGAACGGTATCGATACGACTGAGATTGCGGGTAAGAGAGCCATAAAGGACTGAGCTAAAGTAGTTATCGCCCGCCATAACAGCATCTACAGCCGCATACACCTCTTCAATATCCGAATCCTTTAACAGAAATCCTGATGCGCCACACTGCACCATAAGGGAGTAGTAGTGGTCATCGCCAAACATCGAGAGGGTTATAATGCGAAGATCTGGCTTTATCTTAAGTGCGCGCTGTGTAGTCTCAGCACCATCCATCTCAGGCATGGCGATATCCATAAATACCACATCGACATCGAGCGTTGGGAGCTGCTTTAGGAACTCCTCGCCACTACCAAAATCGGCAACAACATTGAAATCCTCACGACTCGAGAGCAGTCCTCTAAGACCTGTACGAAACAGTGTGTGGTCATCTACAAGTGCTATCTTTGTCTCTTCCATTTATCTTTTCTCTTTTTATTGTTATCTTCAATCGCCTTAAGCTCGCGCAGATCGCGTGGTGATAGATGGAGGTTTTCTCCATTCACCGACACTATAACCTTAGCGCTCATACCCTTACCGACACTGCTACTAAGCTCAAACTTGCCATTAAGGGAGGATATGCGAGAGCGTATGTTCGAGAGTCCCATGCCACAACTCTCAACATCTTCATAATTAAAGCCCTTGCCATTATCGCTATAGTCAATAATAAGAAGGCCACTCTCCTCACGCAACTTTATCAAGATATGGGTTGCCTCAGCATGTTTAAGCGAGTTATTGACAAGTTCACAAGTCACACGATAGAGGATAACCTCGATATTTGAATCGTAGCGCTCCTCCTTCAACGATGTCTGAAACTCAATATTTGTCTCATGTAGCGCACACAAACGCTCAACAAAGTGCTTAATGCCTCGTGCTAAGCCAAAGTTATTGAGTATGTGTGGCGAGAGGTTGTTTGATATCTCTCTCAGCGAGCGTATAGCCTCATCTACCACAGCCGAGGTATTCTGCAATATTGCACGCTCGTTATCCTTCAGGTTAGCACGATTGAGCGCCGAAAGCGACATCTTTGCCGAGGAGAGGAGCGGTCCAATACCATCGTGTAGCTCGCGCGAGAAGGATGCACGACTACGCTCCTCGGTGCGAAGCAGTGCCGTCATAAACCTATTTTCGAGCATCTGACGAAACTTTGCCACACGCTCAACATGGTAAACCAACAATCGCGCACAGACAACACATATCGAAAAACTTAGCGACACAATAATACCCATCCATGCACGCGTTAAGTCCGAAGGCTCGGCACCTTGGAAGATATTGAACTGCATAACACGCTCTACGCAGAGCATAACAAGGGCGATGATGCAGCAGACCCACAACGCCTTATACTTGGTCTTGTTGACCAAGTGAAGGGCGATAGCTATAGCCACCACCTGCATCACAATTGCAACGATTATAAGTATCTCAACACCTGTCATATCCCCTATTTAATCACTCCCTCCAAGTTACTAAGTTGGCGGTAGTCGGTCATATCTGTCTGCACAGGGACTACTGCAACATACCTATTTGCCAATGCCCACTCATCGCTATCCGTAGCCTCAGGCTCAGCATTCTGAAAGGCTCCTGTAAGCCAGAAGTATTTGCGATTTTGAGGGTCACGACGCTCATAGAACTCTTCGCGCCAGAAACCGCGTGTCTGGCGACATAGGCGCACACCCTTAATCTCCTCAACACCACAGCGAGGCACATTTACATTGAGGCACAACGGGCGAGGTAGTCTATCTGCCGCCTCCAATACCGATGCAATAATCTCCCTGCCATACTTCACAGCCCCCTCGAAATCGGCATCTGCATCGTGGTCATCGAGCGACAGGCCTATAGATGGCACACCATAGAAGCTACCCTCGATAGCCGCACCCATAGTTCCTGAGTACATAACATTTATCGCCGCATTTGAGCCGTGGTTAATGCCCGAAAGCACCAAATCTACCTTACGCCCCATAAGAACATGGTCAAAGGCCACCTTAGCACAATCAACGGGAGTACCCGAAAAGGCATAAATCTGAACACCCTCACTCTCCTCAACAGTGCGCAGGAAGAGTGGAGAGTTGATGGTTATAGCCTGACTCATACCACTCTGCACACGCTCAGGGGCTATGGCTATAACATCACCGAACTCGCGTGCAAGCTCCACGATATGACGAAAACCCTTCGAGAGGTAGCCATCATCGTTTGTAACAAATATCAATCGTCTCTTCTCCATAATCTAAGTTTGGTTTACACAGCACTACGCGTATATATCGTTCTCCGAGGTCGAGGCATCGAGGCGTATAGCAATCATTATCAAGAGTGTGAAGGCTACAAACGAGGAGCCACCATAGCTCATCAACGGCAGCGGAATACCCATCACTGGCATAAGTCCTATGGTCATACCCATATTAACCAAAACATGCACGAGTATAATCGCCGCCACAGAGTAGCAATATATTCTACCGAAAGGCTCCTTTATTCGCTCGCCCATACGCATAAGCCTCAACATCAGACCTATATATAATGCCACGACAACAAAACATCCTACAAAGCCCCACTCCTCGCCTACGATACAGAAGATGAAGTCGGTATGCTTCTCAGGCACATAGTCATACTGAATTTGTGTACCCTCCATAAAGCCCTTGCCCCACATGCCGCCAGAGCCAATGGCAATCTTCGACTGGTTGACATTATATCCCGTGTTCTTAGGGTCATCAACCAAGCCTACAAAGGTGAGTATGCGGTTCTTTTGGTGTGGCTCAAGCTTTGAGAAGAGGAAGTCTGTCGTTGGCACAAAGACCATAGCATAGACAAACATCAATATAGACCACAGCAACATCATAGTGCGAGTCTTAATCGCCACAGCAGTCAAGCCCACAGCCGAGACACCACACGCTATCATCAATGCCGCATAGCCACTAAGCGGGGTGAGTACTGCCAAGAGCAGTGCAACGAGAAAGACCCCAGCCAAGAAGCGTATATGTCCCTTTACCTCTCCAACACGCATAATGCTATATAACACAAACAGCACTAAAAGTACCGTAAATATCACCACCTTCGAAAACATCATGGCGGCGATAAAGAGGAATATGGTGAAGAGTATCGGGAAGTAGACATACTTGGATAGACCCTCGCGGTAGAACACAAAAAGGAATGCTCCCAACACCAAACCTGAGCCTGTATCGTTCTGCAACACAATGATTATAAAGGGAACTAAGATTATAAGTGCCACTTTTATAAGGTCTGTGAGGCGGTTGATATTGAAGGAGTACTCACTCATCACACGCGCTATCATCAACGCTGTGGCAATCTTTACAAACTCCACAGGCTGAAGGCGTATGCCACCTATCTCAAACCACGCTTTAGCTCCATTTATCTCCTTACCCAAAAATAGCACAGCCAACAACAGGAGTATACCCAGAACATACGCCGGAATGGCAAAGGCGTGGAAGAAGCGTCTGTCAAGGAGCAATACCACCGTACCCATAGTCCATGATATAGCAACCCAAATAAGTTGCTTAATGTAGTTATGGCTCGGTGAAAAGATATTTGTAGAGTCTGCATCGAAAGAGGCTGAAGTTATACACAACACACCACATACGGCAATGGCGATATAGATGCCGAGTGCCACCATATCGAGATTACCAAAGAGTGATCGGCTACTGCCACGACTTGACATATTATATTCGGATAGCATAGGCCCTACTTTTTACTTTTACGCTTCTCATCATAGCGCAACTGCTTAAGGTCGTAGTTACGCGTATAGTTGGGTTGATAATTCCTAACCGCCTCAACCATCTGCGGACGGGTAATCGTATCCGTAAGATACAGCTCCTCGATAAGGCTGGCAATAGGCAGAGCTATGGATGCACCAAAACCGCCATGCTCAACATATACCGAGATAGCAATCTTGGGGTTGTTCTTAGGTGCGAACGATAGGAAGGTAGAGTGGTCAGCACCATTAGGATTCTGTGCCGTACCTGTCTTACCACATACATCCCACCCCTCCAAACGGGCATTTCCCGATGTGCCTGCCACATTGACACTGCGCCACATACCCTCAACAATAGGGACAAAGTGTATGGAGTCGACCATAGTATAGTGTCGCTCATAGAAACGACGGTCTATGGAGTCACGACCCTCGATATGTTTGATGATATGAGGCACATAGTAGTAGCCACGATTAGCCACGATAGCAGCAAGGTTTGCCATCTGCAGAGGCGTACATCCAAGATCTCCCTGACCAATAGCACAGTTAATCACCGTACCCCAATTCCATCGCTCGTTATAGCCCCTGTCGTAATACTCTGGCGTAGGCACATAGCCCGTACCCTCGCCATAAAGATCTGTACCAAGCTGGCGACCAAAGCCAAAGCTATATACATAGTCATTCCATACACGAACACCCTCCTTCACCGAGCCATACTTCTTGTTGGTAATCATATCCTTGAAGACATAACAGAAGTAGGCGTTGCATGAGTGCGCCACAGCATCCTTCAAATCGAGTGGTGACTTATGGGCATGGCACGCCATCTTACGACTGCCATAGCTAAAACCCATATCACATGGATACTTCTGCGAGGCGTGAAGCACACCCTCCTGTAGACCTACAAGACCCTGCACGAGCTTAAATGTTGAGCCTGGAGGATACTTCGCCTTTACGGCACGATTAAACTGCGGCTGACGCTGATTGTGGAGCATGGCTGCGTAGTTGTTGTTACGCTGACGACCCACCATCAAATCGGGATTATAGCTTGGCGAAGAGACCATAGCAAGTATCTCACCCGTTGCTGGCTCTATGGCCACCACAGCACCAATCTTCCCCTCCATAAGCTCCTCGGCAAACTCCTGCAGGCGAGCATCTATGGTGGATGTCAGCTGCGCACCCTTTACCGGAAGTATATCGTCATAGCCATCGTTGTACGAGCCTTGTAACGCTCCATGAGAGTCGTAGATACGATAGCTCACACCCTTTTCACCGCGAAGTGTTGTCTCGTATGCCGACTCCACACCTCCAACACCAATATAGTCACCCACATCATAGTAGTCCCACCTCTTGACCTGATCGGCTGTCACCTCACTCACATAACCAAGTAGGTTGCCACCAATCTTGCGAGGATACTCTCTGGCTGTGCGGAAGCGCGTATGAAAGCCCTTGAAGCCACCCTCATCCAGTAGGAGTTTGTTCTCCTGTGAGAGGTAGCCTGTAACAAGTATCTGGGCGCGAGGGCTGCTCTTTGCCTGCTTAAGTTGACGCTTAAGACGCTCAGGGGTAATTTCAAGTATGGAGGCAAGACGCATAGTATCAAAACCCTCCTTCGGAAGCTCTCGATATATGACCATCACATCGTAGCAAACACGACTCTTAACGAGATACTCGCCACGACGATCCAGCACCTCACCACGCATAGGGTACTCTATCTCGGTGCGTACAATGTTCGATGTTGCACGCTCATCATACTCGTCCGAGAGTATCTGCATCGAGAAGAGTTTTACCAATATAACTATGCCTACGGAGCATACTATAATGCGCAAAATTCTATATCTGATGTAACCGCGATCCATTACTTGACAATCTTTTTAAGGAACAACCCCACCACAGGCCATGAAAGAAGTATGGATAGGAGCGTGCTAAACAGAATTGTTACAATGAGCTGCATCACACCTACAAACGATAGCGACTCCAAGGCAAAAAACATCGTGTGGTGCAACAACAACATCACACCTACATATATCATCACCTGATATAGAGGCATACGCGACAGAAGGGATGTTTGATCACCAGCCTCGATACTTCGACGCGTAGAGAGGTAGAGTATCCAACGACGCATAACTGCCAATGGAAGGAGCGTAGAGGTGTAGAGTCCCATGCCTCCTATCGATATATCCATAAAGATACCAAGCAGGAGTGATGCAACCACCACCCATATCGTGCGCCACTCAATAGGCAGAAGCAGAATTACCAATGGAAATATCATGGGTCTGAGCCACATCGCTATTGATATCTCATCAAGGATAAAAAGCTGCACAAAGAGCAGTGCTACAGTCATCCAAAAATATGCTATATTCTTAAACATATACTTATCAAATTCTTCTACTTACCCGTCTGCTCAAGTAACTCTTCAATCTCATTTCTACGAGTATTCTCCACAACAAGAACATTTTCCAACGCACCCATCTTTGCCGCAATGTTTATCGTAGCACTATAGGCCGTCTGTGCAGTGTTGATATAAAAATCATCTATATAACCTATTAGCACACCCTCTGGCAGACGCTCGGACTGCACCTCTACAGCCATACCAACCTCTGGCTCAGAGTATACACTTAGATCATTGGCATTTACCTGATACTTAGATTGCGCATCCCAACTAATGAAACATACATTTCCACTACCTACGAGTTTACCTCCGGTACGGAAATTAACATTAAGCAGCGACTGCACCACAGCATAATGGTCTGTACATGATGCCACATAACCCACAAGCTCATTACTCGGTGTTATTACACCCATATCCTTGGCTATACCATCCAACGCACCACGGTTAATGATAATGTTGTTATCCATGCGGTTTGTGGTCATTGACACCACATGAGCAGGATGGTACTTAAAGTTACTATTCAGACTATCAACCATGCTTGCAGAGAGTTCAAGACCCCCCAATGCGGTAAGTTCGGTTGTAAGTTCGGCTATACGCTCAGTCAAACGACGATTCTCGGATGTCAATGAGAAGAAGTGCCACACATCAGTCACCGCTCCACTTATAGCAGCCCCAGCAGCAGTTGTTCTTGCAAGGATTTTAGCCTCGGTATATGGAGATGATGAGGCATAGGTATAGAGTGCAATACCCTCGAAAAGGAGAAATATCACAAAAACATATATACGCCTTATAAATTCAAGTAATCTATGCATACTTTTTGTTAGAGAGAGGCTGCCTAACACTCTTTGCCGACAGCCTCTCAATTTTTTATATATTATAATACACGCTCCACAACTATATCAAAGTCATCATCTTTAACCTCTCCTTACCACAACCTGACAAGCTCGGTCACTAAGCACAGATGAGCATTTTTCAGACAAGCCAGATGCCAAAAGAACCCAGTGTGCGTGTATGCTGAGGCTATTTTGAAGCTGGTCGCAGGCTGAAAAAGCGGAGTTTACTTAAAGTAAATGAGCATTTTTCAGACAAGCCAGATGCCAAAAGAACCCAGTGTGCGTGTATGCTGAGGCTATTTTGAAGCTGGTCGCAGGCTGAAAAAGCGGAGTTTACTTAAAGTAAATGAGCATTTTTCA
>JAFXBB010000035.1 GCA_017521945.1 Alistipes sp.
AGCCAGCGACACATCATCACCCGATTGGGCATACTCCTCAATTCTACGATTTGTGGGCGCATCAAGTCGCTGAGGTCCTAAATCAATAGATACTCTGTTAAAGAGTGTGCCATAGTTAACCGCATGTTCGCTCTTGATAGCGGTATAATCCCTACCTAAAACTCTATCAAGCAATGCGTTGACCTCATCTTTCGGCTCCGAAACAGCGTATGTTGTAGCTGCCGACAGATACAATACAAACTCCTTAGCTCCCGAAATAGATAGTCGCTCGCCTTCGGTTGCTACTGCGCCATCTGTAACTACACATAGACGAGCATAGTAGCCAACGCCAGGCTTATCACTGCCACTATTAAGCTCGCCATAAATCACAATAGAGCTATCCTCAACGCATATCGTAGCACACTCAGAACGAAATAGCCGAAGTCGATAATCGGTTGGTGCCGAAGCGGTATACTTCACTACTGCCACATTATCTCCAAACGAGGTAAAATACTCCCTATAATAATCCACGCCATTGGCAGTGAAGCTTGTTGTCGCAATAGCATCTCGAAGGCGTAAATCTCTACGATAGTTGCTTAATTGTGCATCTTCCGGGATATCCGTCTCGACCAACATATTGGCAAGTATCTGATAACATCCATACTCTGGCGATGCAGAGCCACCGCCTGAACAGGTAAAATAGCGATACATCAGCTCCTCGGCACGACGATTATCACCCTCAATGAGCAGTTCTCGTATGCGTGGCAACCACTCCAACGCCTCACTATTATCAGTATATTGCACACCGCCACTCCACATAGTACCCTCATTCAATCCGATGTAATCCGTCTGAACACCTCCAGAGGGCATCATACCTATACGCCCATTACCCAATGGAAGGCACTCCTCCCACATCTTAGCAGGCTCATCATACCACAGTAAGAGGTCATCGTTTGTATGATAAGGTACAAGTTCCTTTGTCTCACACGACAGCATAAGGAGCGTGATAATCGATATAATAGACAATCTAATCAGCTGCATACTATATAATTATAGAAGTTGTAATTTGTTTTCGTAATTTATAAAACACTCCTTGTAAAACTCAGAAAGAGGTTAATAGCGATTGTAAAGGTATTCATTTTTTGCGTATACAACAAATTTAGGTATAGTGTTTGACACTCTCAATCGATAAATTGAGAATACCATGTCATCATCTAAGACTCTATACGCAAATATCGCACTGATATTTTGTAATATAATATGGGCGTGCGACTACCCTTTCTATAGCCTGATATTGGGTAAGTATATATCACCCATAGCTATGGTATCTGCATCACTTGTCGTGGCAGCACTCCTCTCATTAGTTCCATTGATATGGGAAAAAGCGGAGCATATAGAGCCAAGTGACAGACTCATAATCGTCGGAGCTTCGCTACTTATGGGCTTGGCAAGAAAGCTATGTATGATGTTTGGTCTTGCCTCAACATCTGCAATTGACGGCTCAATAATAGGTACCACGACCCCACTACTTGTGTTGATACTATCCGTAGCAGCAGGCGTAGAGCATCTATCGAGCAAAAAAGTCGTGGGACTTCTTCTCGGCATGGCTGGAACAGTAGCAATAATACTTGCAAGCAACAGTGGCACACATCAGCACTCAAGCGCCTTGGGCAATACGCTTATATTCAGTTCGGCTTGTGTATCAGCCGCATACATGGTGTGGTTCAAACATCTTGTAGGCAAGTATCGTGTCACCACCTTACTTCGCTGGATATATTGCACCTCAGCCATCGTTATGCTCCCATTTGGGTGGCACGACATGGTAGCCACAGATCTTTCAACGATGCGTCCCGAAATACTCCTTGCCACACTATTTGTACTCATCGTACCCACATATCTGCCCAATCTTCTACTCAACTACTCGCTTAGAATCGTTGCACCATCGACAACAAGCATATACGCTTATATTCAGCCCGTTATAGCCATAGCCTTAGCCGTGGCAATGGGTCTTGACAAACTCCACGCTGATACCATTCTCTTTGCCATTGTAATATTCATCGGTGTGGGTATGGTGGTAGCATCTAATCGAGCGAAACAGCCACAAACGAAATAGGAAATCGACCACCAAAAGCCGATTTCCTATCTACAAACATACTATATACTTATATGGGCTACTTGAGCCTATTTTCGTATAAGAGCGAAACAATCTTCTCGCAGCAACACAAGCTCTCTTAAAAAAGGTTCTTAGAAAGAGATACCTGCCTTAAGAATAGCGTAGTGACACTTTGTCGTTGGGTTATAGACATAGCCTGTCTGAACAGGGAAACATAGGTCGTTCATCTCAAACTCCTTGTTTAGCATCACACTCAAGTTTGTTACATTGAAGCCCGTAGGCACATTATCCCAATCCAAAGCATAGCTGCCATCAAGTTGCTTTACCTGAGGTCCTGCCATCCAGAACGGACCACTCCATGGCGATGCACCTGCAGTAAGCTCAACATCGAACAAATCACCTACGCTGAGCGTATATGCCGCCTCGAAATATGATGAGAATGCCTGCTTACCATTGTCAAGCTTATCAGCTGAGTGGATGAAAGTTGTAGCCCAATGCAGACGCAAGCAATCAAAGAAGGTATAATCAATGGTTGCTGTAAGACTATGATTATCACCATCGAATAGCTCCAACTCCGCAAACTCGCTACCTACACCACATAGCACATCGTAGAGAGTCACGGTGAGGTTCTCATGCTCGAAGCCGAGGAAGATATCAAACTCGTTATACTTACTTACAAGCGAATGATTAAACCAGAGGTCAACATAGAACTTACCATAGCCAAATGATACGCCCGGCTGAATTGACGGATCGAACATGTTGCCATTACCTCCACGATACGACTGGTCATAACCTCGCCATAGGTAGTTAGATGCTAAATCGAAACTTGCACCCCACCAAAAACCATTATCCTCGCTCTGCTCAGTAGCAAGGGTGTCACTCTGCTCATCAGCAGCTACAGTATTAATCATTGGCATTGTTGCCCCAGCACTAAACACAATAAGCATTGAGGCAAGAAATAGAGTAAACTTTCTTGTCATAATTATATAGTTAGGTTAGTAAAGATTATTTGGTTTTATTCTTATGGTGGCGACGCTTCTTCAACTTTAGCTTCTTGCGGTAGGCATCAACCTTACGCCACACACCCCATATAAGCAACACACTAAAGAAGACGATAATACCCACGAGCATACCGACAGAGAGGTTATCGCCCTTGACTCTCGACCACATCTCAAGCATCTTATCTGTTCTATCACCCGAATCGTGCATCACGCCACAACGGTCAATAATGCTTCGATCGGGATAGAGTACGGGATCAGCCATCACAGCCTCTGAACCCTCGATAGGATTACCCTCGCTATCTATAAAGAGGTAGCTAAGGTCGCAAACCTCTGGCTCAGCATAACACAAATCTTCCAATGTATCGAAGACCTCCTCTGTAGCCACTACGCTCACATAGCCCGTAGCATCCATGTTACGGATGGCATTCTCAGGCATACACATATAGTCGATGAAGTAGCGTGCAGCGCGAAGGTTGCGGGCATACTTCGGTATTACCCAACCATCGAACCACACAACACTACCCTCCTTAGGAACGGTATATCCAAGCTCCACATCAACAGCCGAAGCCTCATCTATTGCCCACACGGCATCACCACTCCACATAAGGTTAATCCACGCCTTCTCCTGCGTCATCATCTCCTTGCCGAAGTCCGCCTCCCAGCCAGCTACAAGCTCCTTCATCTGCTTGAGATAACCCTCGACAATGGCGATAGACTCATCCGACGAATCGTACATAAGCTCGTGGATAGTGTCGATATCCAAAATCTCATCCTCACCTAAAGTGCCATTAGCACGACCCTCTAAGGTCTTGGCATAGATAAGTATAGGCGAATAGACATCGCGGAAAGCATCCTTAACAAAGATCTTATCCTTGAGACGCTTATCGAACATCAAAGCCCACGACGAGGCCTCTTCCTCAGTAACATAACGCTTATTATAGAGAATACCCGTAGTACCCCACATATAACCCACCGAGTAGTCGTTAGGATCAACACCCTCAGGAGCCTCCAACAGACCAAACTGCTCTTTGATATATGGAGATACACAACCGAAGTAGTTTATATCCTGTGCGTTAATCTCCTCGACAAACTCAGGTGTTAGAATAGGTAAGAGCATATCACCTCGCAACATACGCTCGATGATATACTCCGAAGGGCATACAACATCGAAATCTGCCTCGCCATTCTCAATCTTGGCAAGCATAACCTCGTTGATATCGAAGGTTTGATATATAATCTCCACCTTCTCACCTGTCTGTTGCTCATACCAAGCCTCAAACTCAGGGATAAGCTCCTCATCGATGTAGTCACCCCAGTTATAGACCTTAAGTATCTGCATACGCTGCTCATCAGTGTTACACGACACAAAGGCGAACGCCGCAGCAACGATAATATATAAAAATCTCTTCATTAGCCAATTGTTTTACCGTTAAACGATGCTGCCTGCTCCGCCTGTTTTGCCTGACGGCGCGCACGAAGGTTGACCACAATCAACAACACCAACACCACGACAAGGATTATTGTCGAGAGCGCACGAAGCTCTGGCGTTAGACCACCCTTACGAGCATCGGCATAGATATAGGTCGATAGGGTCTCCAAGCCATTTGTGCCGTTGGTAAAGATTGTAACCGCAAAGTCATCAATCGAGAGGGTAAAGGCGAGGATAAAGCCCGAAATCATACCCGGACGAATCTCCGGAAGGATAACACGGCGGATAGCCTGCATAGGTGTTGCACCAAGGTCGAGTGCCGCCTCGTAGATGTTTGGGTTCATCTGCGTAAGGCGGGGCAAGACACTCAACACCACATAAGGTGTACAGAATGTGATATGCGCAAGAATAACAGTTGTATAGCCCTGTGTGATACCCAACGATATAAAGAGCAAGAAGAGCGAGATACCGGTGATGATATCTGGGTTAAGGATTGGAATATTGTTCACAAAGTTAACCACACGACGCTTCCTATAGCGCAAATCGTTGATACCAATTGCTGCCACTGTACCCAACAAGGTTGATACTGATGCAGCCACAAAGGCGATGATAAATGTATTCTTTATTGCATCTATAAGCGAGTTGTTGACACCACCCGAAAAGAGCGAGGTGTACAACTCTGTAGAGAAACCTGTCCAGTTACCCAACACTCTCGACTCGGTAAACGAGAAGATGGCGATGATAACGATTGGAGCGTAGAGCATCACCAGAAGTAGGACAAGATAGCCCGTAGATAGTATCTTCTTCATTAGAGTAGTCCTTCATTTGCGCCATCCTCGGAAGAGTCCGTGAATAGCGAGGTTATACCAATGATTATCAACATAATGAGCGACAACGCCGCACCATAGTGCCACATACCATTATTGATATTCTCTTGAATGGTCGTACCAAAGAGTTTTATATTATTCATGGTTAGTAGCTCCGATATGGCGAATGTCGAGATAGTCGGCATAAAGACCATCATAATGCCACTCACAATACCCGGTGTGGATAGCGGAAAGACCACGCGTGTAAATACCTGACGAGGAGTAGCACCCAAGTCCTCGGCAGCCTCAATAAGCGAGCCATCCATCTTCTGCAGCACATTGTAGATGGGGTATATCATAAATGGCAGGAAGTTGTAGACCATACCAAATATCAATGCCCCCTCACCGAGTGGCAGACGCAAGAAGTCGAAGAGCGCCACCGTAGCAAGTGTACGAACAAGCACATTTATCCACATAGGAAGGATAAAGAGCATGACCACAAGGCGCGCCGTAGAGAGTTTTAGACGCGAAAGGATGTACGCTGCAGGGTAGCCCAATATAAGGCATATTATAGTGGTTATAAGCGCGATACCTATCGAGTAGATAAAGGTATTTGCAGCCTCTGGCTGATTGATAAACCTATGGAAGTTCTCCATAGAGAAGCTACCGTCCTTCGATTGGAAGGCGTAGATCATAATCAACACCAAAGGCATGACAACGAAGATTGCCATAAATATCACATACGGCAAGCTCCAACTGCGCCTACGATTGAAAAACTTCATAAACCTCTTCATCGTTCGTCGGATTAAAGCTTTGTTATGCGCAATGCCTTAGGTGAGATTGTGATACCCACCTCATCCAAATCCTCCCACACATCGTGGGTGTCCACATAGATATTCTCGCCTTCGTCCGTACGCACAGTAAGGTGGTATCTATCACACTTGTAGAGTATAAAGCGTATCGTACCCCATGAGACACCATCATCGGGGTCGTCAGTAAGCTCCACAGCCGAGAAGTCAAAAGCCACATCTACCTTGGCACCTGCCTCGATGCCCTCCTGTGGCAAGCACTCAAACTGCTCACCAAGGATTTCAACATGCGTAGCATCAATCATCACACCCTCAACATGGTTCTCAGTACGCTCCTTGCGCATCACATGGATATCAGCAGGTTTAATCATCATACCCACCTCAGTACCGGGTTCAAAGGCGTTGTAATCCTGAATCATAATCTCATAGCCATCGGGTGTCTCCACAAACATCTCATAGTGTACACCCTTGAATGTACATGAGCGCACCACGCCATGGAACATCGCCGCCTCAGCATTGCGAATGATATAGACATCCTCAGGACGCACAACAACATCTACAGGTGTGTTCTCTCCAAAGCCCTCGTCAATGCACTCAAACTCCTTATCCATGAAGCGCACCAAGCGGTCACGCACCATGGTAGCATTGAGGATATTGCTCTCACCGATAAAGTCGGCAACAAAGGCGTTACATGGCTCGTTGTAGATATCAGTAGGTGTTCCAATCTGCTGAATCTTACCCTCGTTCATCACCACAATAGTATCCGAAAGGGTCAAAGCCTCCTCCTGGTCGTGGGTTACATATACAAAGGTGATACCAAGGTCGCGGTGCATCTCCTTAAGCTCCATCTGCATATCCTTGCGCATCTTCAAATCGAGTGCTGCCAACGGCTCATCAAGGAGCAACACCTGTGGTCGGTTAACAATAGCGCGAGCGATAGCCACACGCTGCTGCTGACCACCCGAAAGCGACTGAACATCGCGATGCTCATAGTCGGTCATACCCACCATCTTCAAGGCGCGCTTCACACGATTTTCGATCTCCGCCTTATCCACCTTCTGTAGCTTCAGACCAAAGGCGATGTTGTCGTAGACATTGTAGTTTGGAAATAGCGCATAGCGTTGGAACACAGTATTCACAGGACGAAGATGTGGAGGTACGCCAGTCATCGACTCACCACCAATAACAATCTCACCTGAAGAAGCTGAATTGAAACCCGCCAAAAGACGCAATAGCGTAGTTTTACCACATCCCGAAGGACCAAGAATTGTAAGGAACTCACCCTTCCTTACAGACAAACTGACATTATCGAGAACAACCTTATCAGGAAAGTTCTTAGTTACATTTGTGATCTCGATAATGTAATTTGAGTTCACCATTAAGCAAAAAGTATTAGTAGTTAATAAACCCCATACGCTCCAAATAGCCACGCTATCTGCCTCAAAAACAGACCTTTAACAGCTCTTTACAGCGTACAAAAAATCTACAAACTATATACCTGTATGTATATATTGTACGCAAATATAGTAAAAAAAACTATATATACGCTATTGTGAACAAAAATTTACACGCCGAACTATAAGCTGCAACTACAAAAAGCGCACCTTCTGCCAGCGATTACCAGCCACATCCCTAACCTCGCGCTCCACAACTCCCGTCAAAGCATCTGGCGCATCGTCGTGGCGATTTGCTCTAAACAGACGGCGATAGGTCGTAAGATGAGCATAGAACTCAGGCCAGCGCAGATGCCAATCCTTAGGCATACGGATAGTGTGCAACACCGTTGCCGAGTTTGACAATATACGCGCCTCCTTATTACCACTCTGATGAAACCACTCCACCTTAACTTTCGGGAGCAGTCGTTGCAAGGAGCGAGCAAAACCCCTACCGCCATTATTACTCTCGACATATACCTTGCGAGTGTGCGCCTCGCTGAGCATTGCGGCAACAAGACGCTCGGTATGCTCCATAGGCTCGCGCGAGTAGACCACATCCGTCACATATATAATACCATCAGTATCAACCGAATATGCAATAGAACAGAGGTAATCATCGCCCGCATCCGCAGTATCGGTATAACACGCCGAAGTGACAATATCGCGCGGCAACAGCTCATACTCCCTGAAGTTGTCGCCATAGAGAAAGCCCTCTTTGGAGGATGGGTGTCCTTGATACATCGCCTCAAAGCGTGCAGGGTCGAGCCTACGCTTTGATTGTAGTAGTTCAACACTCTGCTGCTCAGGCCATAGTGCCTCGCCCTCTTGGCGGGGGTCAAGTTCGGTTGGAGCAGAACTTTTCAACGCCTCAAAATTGAGTACTAACCACTCATCACTGCCCGCCTCATCGATATCCGCCATGGAACGCAACTCGCGGCAAGGCTCATTTCTTAGCAGCGTACCAATCAGATCCTCTTCATGCCAGCGTGTAAAGACTATCAACTCGCGCGAGGCGTTGTGCATGCGGGTGCGCACCACCGAAGTGTACCACTCCCAGCAGTTCTCCCTCACAACAGGCGACTGAGCCTCCATAGCATCTTTGTAGAGGTCGTCAAGAATAAAGCAATCAACACGATTACCCGTCAATGAGCCTTCACGCCCCACACTTATCAACTCACCCTTATACCCCACAATCTCCACCTCATCCGAAGTGCGTATATAACCTAATGGCTTTGTGCCTTGCTTAATGGTCGTATTGGGAAATATCTCGCCATACTCCTTCGAGTCCAATATACGCTGCACGCGGCGGTTGAACTTCGAGGCCAAAGTACCAGAGTATGAGGCTATGGCTATTCGCATATCTGGGTCAAGACCAAGCATATAGGCAGGCAGCAGCGTCGTAGCACCCACACTCTTGCCATGCTGCGGCGGCACGGATACAATCAACCTCTTTATGCGCCCCTCGGCATAGGCCTCAAGCACAGAGTAATAGGTGCGATGAAAGGGCGTAAACTCCAAAAAAGGATAGACCCTTTCGGCAAACTCAATAAACGATGGTGTTGGATTATCCATTTTCATCCTCTGCATAGGCTAATAGAAATATGTTAACATCGTTCTAAACGAGAAGTCATTATCAATGACAACACCACCCTTCATGGTATTAAACTCCCACCAAACAGGCGAAAGACGAGTGATACGCACCCGATCTTCAGGTCCATTCTCCGCACTGCGCGATACAATAAGAGTGCAACATAAACGACACTCAACATCCCCATCTACAAGCGCTACAACACCCGAATAAAACTCCTTTTCTCCAATCGCATCAGAAAGGTGCTTCGCAACCTTAAGGTAGAGTAAATCCGAAATTTCGTACATAATCATATAAATATTAAGAAATTGTATTTAGAATATTTGCTTATTTGAAACAAAATACTTAACTTTGTAGTGCAAAGATAAGTTCAAATATTTGTTTTGTCAATAGTTTTGTACAAATATTTAATATAATAATTTCTTATATGGAAACGATTGGAACACGATTAAGACTTATGCGCAAGCAGCTAAATTTAACGCAAGAGCAATTAGCTCAGCGACTTGGCATAGGCAAAGCAGCTCTCTCAATGATTGAGACAGGCAAGGCGGGACTATCAAACCGCAACAAGAATATCCTTGTTCAGGATTTTAACGCCAACCCTGAGTGGATTGAGAACGGCACAGGTAAAATGTTTAACGCCGAGCCAAATTTAACGGCTTATAGCCACCACACAGATAAGGCATTGCCGCTACAAAGTGTACCTTTGTACTCTATAGAAGGGACAGCGGGATTGGTGCCTTTGTTTACCAACAATGCCAATATTGAGCCTATCAACCACATTCACATTCCAAATCTTCCGAAGTGTGATGGTGCGATATATGTTGTAGGCGACTCGATGTACCCACTGCTCAAGAGTGGAGATATCATATTATATAAGCAGCTTAACGATGTTAGGGATGTATTTTGGGGAGATATGTACCTCTTGTCCATAGATATAGATGGCGAGGAGTATATTACGGTCAAATATGTTCAGAAGTCGGAGCATGAGGGTTATATCCGCCTTGTGAGCCAAAATCAGCACCATGCCGACAAGGAGGTTGAGATTAGCCGCATCCGCGCCATAGCACTAATTAAGGCCTCGGTGCGCATGCATACCATAGGCTAATTAGTAATTAGTAGTGAGTAATTAGTAATGGTTAAAAGGCTGCGCCTTTTTTGAGAAAAGAGACAACAGAGACAGTAGGGACGACAGAGATAACAGAGAAATTTATTATCATTCTGATGATACTCTGTTTCGCTGTGGTCTCTTTCGTCTCTGTGGTCTCAAAAAAAACTCCCCAAGCCCCACGACCCAATTTCTTGTCAGAAGAGGTCAGATTTGGTGCATCGTAAAATAAAACACTCTGGGATAGTACACGAAGTACAGCCCAGAGTGTTGTTTTTGGAATGTGCCGCAGATGCTACAAATATCAATCAGCACCACGACCAAATTTCTTGTCAGAAGTCGTGAGATGTGGTGCATCGCAAAAGAAACCACCCAGGGATAGTACTCAAACGTACAGCCCTGGGTGACATTTATGCTATTTATTGAACCTTAATTAAATCATCAATATTCACTCTTGCAACAACAATAGTGTAAAGTCTCTTATTCTTAAGAATACTATAATCGGTTTTATATATTAAATCGAAATACATAGCCCTCTTTTCATTTTTCTCATCTCTTGTCCAATAACCATCTACATCATTATTGGGAATATTAAACTTGTACAGCTTCATACTCTTAAACTCATCGACTGTAGGCAGTTTCCAGTCTCCTTCTAATTGATTACAATACTCCATCGCCTCATCCCAAGTTCCGCTATGGCCTCCACTGGCAACTAGTACTACCACAGAGTCTCGAATCTGACACACAGTAGCTCCAAGCCCGTTATATTCAACAAGTGAACCAATTCTAAGAGTGGAATCCTCTTCTGCCTGTATCGACACCAACTCCTCAGCATTTTCTACACATGTGGAATCCTCTTCTGCCTGTAT
>JAFXBB010000036.1 GCA_017521945.1 Alistipes sp.
CAGAGTGGCAAAGCACTCTATTCGCCCCCATTTTCTCAAAGAGTCGCAACAACGATGGTACTTAGTGGGCTACAACGAGGAGGATAAATTGAGAGTATATGCCTTGGAGCGTATATCGCGCGTAGAACTTAAAATATCAAAATTTAAGCCCAAGAAGACCAAAGATATACTCCATATATTTGATGATAGCTTCGGCATTTGGGCTGATGAGAATATGCCTGTCGAGGATATTGTGATTAGGTACGATAAGTTAGATAGTCGATTTGTTAAGAGTATGCCTTTGCACTCTTCGCAGTACATTATCGAAGAGAATGAAAACTCACTAACTATCGGTCTGCAACTAAGGATAACAAACGACTTCGTAATGGCTCTACTTGCCCGTAGTCGCTCAATGGAGGTTATCGCCCCACTATCACTACGCCAACGAGTAGAGGATATTTATCTAGAAGCTCTAAAACGCAATACAACACATAGTTAGCCATGTATCATCACGAACAGATAAAGCAACTAATACAAATATCTTGGCATTATATAAGACCGATATTTTGGTCAGTTATGATAGTCTCTTCTGCTTTTTGTATTTACGATAGATTTTTCAAAAGCGAACAGTACATTAAGCAAGAGTCGTATTGGCTGAATGAGGATAAAAGTCGTAGTGCGACAGATATTCAATGGCTGGACTATGATAATAGGTTGATTATCTACCGACCCGAAGGAAAATACAAAGGCTCAACGAAATGTGAGAGCACAACGACAAATAGCAGTTTTGTAGATTGGTACGACTTATCGGACTACTACGATTTATACGAATATTATCACGACTAAACAACTACTAATATGACAACAATTCAACAGCGTACAATCGACGCCTTAGTGACCATGGGCTACAACTCCACAAGGGTCATAGATGGGATTGGCACCCCCTCGTTTATCATGGAGGCAACAAACAAGGAGAACAGGGCGACAGTTATTAGCCTTATCGAGAAGCACACCCACAATCAGGAGTATATGCAGCAAACTATTTCTCGCGCCTATCAAAGTGGCTATCGCACCATTATCCTAATCGCTCAAACAACCAAGGTAATGGATTTATTTGATGCCTATGATTTTCACGAAAACTATTGCGAATTATCATTTAATTGGGTAATTTTGTAAAAATAATTAGATTAACATCATTTGATATGAAAATTCAAGATCTACACAGAATAATAAAGTATAAAAATCAGTACCTTATCGAAAACAACAAAGATTATTGTACACCCGATGAGTTAGCAGAGAAATTGGGAATGAAAGGCAAAGATGTAAGAGATTTACTGAGACAAGATGCAGGACTTTTCGACGCGCAACAAGACGGGAGCAATCGGTGGAAGATATATAAATCTGCCAATTGTCAAAAACCTCAAGTTAATTTTACCACGCAGTCTGAAAGACACTCGGATAGTGAACAAAGGATATCAAACAACACAGCAAATAATGCAATTCAATCTAGCGACATAGATTCACCGCGTTATGATTTTAATACTAAGCCCAAAGCAAATAAACAGAAAATTTTAAAACAGGAAATTTTAAAAAAAATATGTACTAAACATTTTAGCACTCACACACACGAAAGACTATCACTTGACAAGTTGAAAGCATCTAGTTATTATGACGAGATAGTAAATGTTTATCATCGATTAGGAGGTATTCTAACAACGATTCCTGCCGGGGTTGGGAGATACGATATAGATACACCAAACTTCATAATTGAACTTGATGAAGAGAATCATTTTAATCGATATCGATTATCTACTCTTCAATCAGATGTTTACAATGATAACCATAATTTAGATGTTGAGCTGTACAAAGGTTATTGCAAAAGCTATGAAAATAAGTGTTGTACTTACGGCAAATACGCAAGCAGTGATTCAACGAACAAACAATTTGGCAAGAGCGTAGTTGATGGAGATCTGAAAGATGTTAATAGAACAAGGTGGAAGCAACGAGCGTTTTATGATTATATCAAAGATATCACATCTTTGGTAATAGGTGTGCCAATTATAAGAATCTCCATATACGAAGTATACAAAGGTAAAACAATTGAAACACTTATTAAGAATCACTGCGAAGACCTACTTATTGAATATATAAATATGAGGTTAGAAAAATGCAAATAACCGAACAAAGAGGATAGGCGGCAGCTGTAAAAGTTACCGCCTATTATGTTATCATTATAGAAGCGTTGCAAAAAAATAATGGGTTAAAATGGGTTATGATGGTAGAGCATCAAGAGCAAGAAAATTCTTAAGACGATAAGACAAGTAAGACGGTATGACGATAAGAAAAAATCCTATCGTCCTAAAGTCCTAAGGTCTTAAAAAAAACACGACCATTAACGCTCCTTCGCTATAACGAGATTATTCCGCCCTACACAAATATATCCAAAATAACCTTGCTCTCATCTCTAATTAGGCTATCGACTTTGGCCATCATTTTGCGCGAGAGGACAGGGCAACCGAAACTGCCTACGGTAGCAAACGGAAAGATTGGAAAGGAGGTTGTATGCTCCCAGCCGTGCAGAACGACACAGCGAGGGCGTAGATTGGAGTTGCTATCCTCCAGACCATCAAGCCTATAGGCTATGCCATAGCGCCCTTCATAGCGTTCCGCTACCACGGCACGACCTACGGAGGAGAGGTGCGAGCCATCCTCATTTGATAGCTTGGCATAGGCTGAGCGTTTGTGCGGTTTTTGTGAGCCACTACCATGACTTACAGGGCATATAAGCAACGGTTTCTCGGCCTCGAAGTCCCACACCACAAAGCGGTTGCGCCCTGAGTGTAGTGATAGGTCAACAAAGAGGGCTATGCTTGTGTTGTAGCCCTCTCTCTTGCAAAACGCCAAAAGCTCGTTGGCACGCTTTGTTATCCTACTTCGTAAGCTCATTTTTGAGTTGCTCTAAGAGTTGAGGCACGCCCACAGCGCCACGCTCCTTGATATGGGTTAGTGGGTTGCGTATCATTGCGGTGTCGGGGTTGCCTGGGTCAACCAAGTAGATAGGCACCTGGCGGTCACGCACATAATAGACCAACGATGCCGCAGGATATACCGCCAACGAGGTGCCTACAACGATAAGGATATCCGCCTCGGCAACAATCTGGCACGCTGGCTCAAACATAGGTACACTCTCGCCAAAAAAGACAATATGTGGGCGTAGCAGTGAGCCATCCTCAGCCTTAGCATCGAGGCTCTGCTCCCAGCCATCGTTGATATCGTAGATAAGGTCGGGGTTGCGCTCCGAGCGTAGTTTCATAAGTTCGCCATGGAGGTGCAGCACGCGCTTAGAGCCCGCCTGCTCGTGGAGGTTATCGACATTCTGTGTTATAACCTGCACATCGGCCCACTCCTCCATTGCGGCAATGGCTAAGTGTCCTGCATTAGGTCTTTTGGTTAGCGATTCCCTACGGCGCATATTATAAAACTCTATGACTTGTGCGCGGTTACGCTGCAAGGCCTCAGGGGTACACACATCCTCAATGCGGTAGTTTGCCCATAATCCATCAGCATCGCGGAAGGTGGATATTCCGCTATCGGCACTAACACCAGCACCTGTAAAAACTACTATTCTCTTCATAGCACAAAAGTATTTCTCTCCAAAGTTACGATTATTTATACAATAATCCACCCTTTTTGCGTTATTTTTCTCCCAAAGGTTGGCGTATTTGTCCAAAAGCGCTACCTTTGCAACAAATAAATAAGAGAGTAGAGATGAAAAAACTTCTTAAGAATTTAGGCGTTTGGATAATCATCGCCATGATTATTGGTATCGTTGTAGGTATCTTTATGGGTCCTGAGGCCTCAATGTTCAAGCCTCTTGGCGACCTCTTTATCCAGCTTATCAAGATGCTTGTTGTGCCTTTGGTGTTGGTGTCAATCATCAGTGGCGCTGCGGCACTTGGCGAGACAAAGTCGGCAGGCTTGATTGGCTTCGTGAGCATCGGCTTTATGATGGTGACCACGGTGATTGCCATTGTCGTGGCGTTGGTACTCGGTGAGGTGTTCCAGCCAGGTGTGTCGGTAGATCATAATGTGGTAACATCGCTGGCTGCAGGCTATGAGGTTGCGGGTGGTGCAGCTCCTGCAATGGGCTTCTGGGATACGGTGATAGGCATGATTCCTGCGAACCCTATTCAGGCACTTACGGAGGGTAACATCCTTCAAATCATTATCTTTGGTCTCTTTTTTGGCTTCGGTATTTCAGCCCTTCCAGCCGAGAAACGCACAAAGATGTCCAACGGTCTTAATACTATCCTTGAGGCGTTGATATGGTGCATTGAGAAGGTTATGTATGTAGCACCTTTTGGTGTCTTTGGTCTTATCGCTGATGCTACAGGTACATTTGGTTTCAGCGTCCTTATTCAGGTGGCTAATGTCCTTTGGATTGATATCATCGCTATCCTCATTATCGGCGTTGGTCTCTTCCCATTGTGCGTGGCTCTCTTCTCACGCGTTAAATTGAAGGACTACTTCCGTGCTATGTTAAAACCTCAGATTGTATCGTTCTCAACTGCCTCATCCCTCGCTACGCTCCCTGTGAATATGGAGGCGTGCAACGAGATGGGTATATCGAAGCAGACCTCTGGCTTTGTGCTTCCTTTGGGTGCTACAATCAATATGTCGGGTAATGCTATCTACTACGCTCTTCTTGCCACATTCTTCGCGCAGTTCTATGGCATCGACCTTACAATGGCGGACTATGTATCTATCACTATTGTTTGCGCCCTCGGTGCTATCGGTCAGGCAGGTGTTCCAGGTCCTACACTCCTCGCTGCTGCGGTACTTGTTGCTGCGGGTATTCCACTTGAGGGACTACCACTCTTCTATGCTCTCGACCGTATCTTCGATATGATGCGTACAACGCTCAATATCACCGGTGATGCAGCGTGTGCAGCAGTGGTTGATAGGTTTGTGAAAAAGGAGTAGTACCTATATTGGTATAATATTTGCGCCTCATAGATGAAAACAACATTCTATGAGGCGTTCTATTATTATAACATTATCACTTCTTGCCATGGCTATGGTGGGAATAGGTGTAAGCATCGATGCAAAGAGTAATGCAGATGTGGATAAGAATAATCAGCGTACGGCACAGCAGGAGGCGCGCAGACAGCGCCGCGCAGAGCGATTGGCAGAGTATGAGAAGTATATCGACTCGCTTGTCCTCTCGCATAACTTCCGTTTTATGCCACAGACCATGCAACAGCTCCCTGCTGGACAGGTGCGTACGATATTCAATCCATCATACGAGGTGGCTATATGGAGCGACGCTGTGGATGTGTGCATGCCTTTCTTGAAGGGCTATGCACCACCATACTATCCCGTAGTGTTTAACTATGTGTTGCCGAGTGTTGAAGACTACACCACCGAGCAGACATCGCACGGCTGGATAGTCTCCTTCACAACGAATATGTTCTCTGTTAACGAGTATAAATTCCTCTTCGAGATATCGTCACACTATGGTGGTGCGCAGCTAACCATCAGCTCGCCATTCTACAATAGTATGCAATACTCAGGCAATATTCTGGGAAACTAACAGCTTATGGTTACTATGCCTTAAAATGCTCGAAAAACAGCTTCTTATAGTTCTCCCCCAAAGGTATGTATTCGCCATTATCGAGGAATATGCGCCCTTTGGTGTAGCTTGATATACGCTTAATATTGACAATGTATGAGCGATGAACGCGCAAGAAACTATCTTGAGGTAGTGCCGACACCATATTCTTTAGGCGGAATAGGGTGGTGATGACGGGAGCATCCTCAATGTGGAGGCGTACATACTCGCCAGCACTCTCCAAGTAGACAATATCCGCCACGCGCACAAGCTGAGTCTTGTAGTCCGCCTTGACCGATATAAACTCCTTATCTTTGTTCTCTGCCTCACTCTGGTTTATGGCATTCTCAGCAATATGGCATCGCTGCATAAGGTCCACAAGTGATATCACCTTGTTGGTTGCCTTCATAAACTCCTCGAAGGTGAATGGCTTGAGCAGGTAATCCAAGGCGTTGAGCTTAAAACCGTCAATGGCGAACTCTGGGTGAGCTGTAGTAAAGACAATGTGGTGTGCAGTATCGAGTGAGCGCACAAACTCCAAACCGTTCATATCGGGCATGTTGATATCTACGAATATGAGGTCAACTTTCGTCTCGGAGATAACTCTCTGTGCCTCTTGTGCGCTGCGGCATGCAGCTACAAGTTCCAGTTGCTCAGCTTTGTCTATATAACTCTTAATCTGTCGTAGTGCCAAAGGCTCGTCATCTATGGCTATACACTTTACTGTCATAATTATTTGTTGGTTATAGGTATTACTAATTCTACTGTATATATCTTGTTATCACTATCATATATGGTGAGTGTAGAGCGGTTGCCAAAGAGTAGCTCCAATCGTTTGGTGATGTTGTTTAGACCTATGCCGCTATGCTCCGAGTTGTTCTCTGTATTGCTATGGCGGCTGTTGGTTACAATGCACGACAACTCATCGTCAAAGACGAGTATGTCAATCTTGATAAATGAGTTGTTGTTGTAGCTTATGCCATGCTTAAAGGCATTCTCCACAAGCACAATAAGCAGCAGTGGAGGTAGTTTAATTTTACGACACAGGTTTATGTCGGGCTTGTTAAAATCGATTGTTACCTCATCGATATATCGTATACGCATCAGCTTGATGTAGCTATCTATGAAGTCAACCTCCTTGTCGAGTGTTGTTAGCTTCTCGCTGGAGTCGTAGAGTAGATGCCTAAGCAGATGTGATAGCTCAACAACGGACTGCTTTGCCATTTCTGTGTCAAAGTCAATCATCGCATGGATGTTGTTGAGAGTGTTCATCAGAAAATGGGGGTTAATCTGATATTTGAGATACTCCATCTGTGACTCTATGGCCTCCTTCTCGAGAATAGCCATGCGCTGTGCTTTGTATAGCGCACGATAGTAGAGTTTTATCAGAGAGTTTGTGCCAGCCAACAACATGCCAAAGAGCATATTCCAATACCAGCGCAACTCGGTGATAGATATGACTCCTATGCTATCCTTGATATGTATCAGCTCTATATTGCCAAATATCGCCACTACAAGTATTATGACCGATAGTAAATACCATAAATAGCGTCCACGCAGTAATAGGAATGGCGCAAGGATATAGTTGTTTACCAAGAAGATAATAAAGTATGGTATTATCTTACCCCACGAAATAAACACCTTGTGAAAATCCAAGCTACTCTCCGATACGAGCTTAGTATATATGAAAGGAATGAGAAATATGGTCAACCATACAAAGGCGTAGGCCATATTCTCACCTATGGTAATCCTTCGGATTATGCGTCTAAGTTTCATCTTCATATCCTCGAAAGTAGTCGTTTAATGGGGCGCAGATGGAGTATAAACTCAAATAATCGAGCGGGTATCAATGAGCATATCGCCACCATAACCTTCGTAAATACTCCGGGTATTAGTCGCCTGCGACCGTGAAACATGGCTCTAATACCTCGCTTGGCTATACGCTCTGGTGTGAGCATTACACCTATAAACCTTAATATGCCTCTTGCCTTAGGTGTAAGGTTGTAGAGCGGGGTATCTACAGCACCCGGATATAGAGCCGTTACCCCTATGTTATGGCTGTGAAGCTCATACCATAGCGCCGATGCAAAACTCTTCAAATATGACTTTGTCGCTGCGTAGTGCGATATGGTAGGATAGGGTAGCCATGCTGTCGCAGATGACATAATCAATATGTGTCCACGCTTTCGTTGTTTCATCTCCTCGGCAAAATAACGACATAGTAGTGTCGTTGTTGTGCAGTGGAGGGCAATAATCTTGCTTAATTGCCGAGGGTCGGTGCGCAGGAGCGTTGAGAAGAGTAATATGCCGGCGTTGCACACCAATACCTCGACCTCCCAACTTTGCTCTAAGCATCTTTCGTATATGCTCTTTGCGGCGCACTCTCCCGCAAGGTCAATATCTATGGTATGCACAACTACACCATAGGTGGTTGTAAGCTCCCCCTTAAGACGCTCTAATGCCTCATGCTGGTTGCTTACCGCCACTATGCCATATCCTCGCTTAGCAAGCTCCATGGCGTAGCATCTACCTATTCCCGATGATGCTCCTGTAATTAGTGCATAACTCATAGCACAAAGGTACAAATAATTTTCTATCTTTGAGCCGTTAAATCACTATTAGCATGGCAAAGAAGATTGAAAAAACCAATGCTGCACGCCTTTTGGATAGGGCAAAGATTGAGTATAGACTCGTTCCATATACGGTTGATGAGAGTAACCTTGCCGCCACCCATGTGGCTGAGGAGCTTGGTGAGGATATCGCCACGGTCTTCAAGACTTTAGTACTCAGGGGTGATAGAACGGGACACTTTGTTTGCGTTATCCCCGGCGATAAGGAGGTTGACCTAAAGAGAGCAGCCAAGGTGTCTGGAAATAAGAAAGCAGACCTTATCCCCATGAAGGAACTACTCCCCACAACGGGCTATATACGCGGTGGTTGTACCCCTATCGGCATGAAAAAGCCATTTCCAACATTTATACATTCGACCTGCCTTCTTTACGATACGATATATATAAGTGCTGGCGTCAGGGGGTTACAAATAGCCATCAATCCTAATGCTCTTATAGAGTTAATCGGAGCCTCTGTCGAGGATATAATTGTACAGGATATTGCCCAAGAGGAGTAATAGAGTCTTTGCTCAGGTAAGCTGTCGTTGTAAAATATCTCGTCTGCTTAGTCGCAAATAATGAGGCATACTATCTCCTTACCTACATTTGGCGTGTAAGGATGATTGGTGTGCCCTCGTTGCCCCACTTGTTTAGCAACTCCAGATCAACGCTCTTAGCCTCGCCATCCACTTCATAGTTGAGATTGTATGTAATCTTATTTCCACCATTATCCTCTATAGTGTAGTAGAAGTCGATAGGGTCATCTGTCCATGTATATTTATACTCTTCGCGAAGGTTAAGTTCAAACTTGCCATCCTCATATATGGTCGCTACACCAATACGCGCACCTGTGCGAAGACGCACAAAGGCTACAAACGCATTGTGGGGTATGGGATGCTCGCCTTGCTCATCACGATAGTATATATCGCCCATGATATGCTTTGTATCGACATTGAATGTCTTATCCCAGAATATCACCTTATCCTTATCCGTAGTGATGTTGATATCTCCACCTGCAGTAATTGAGGTCTTCTTGAATGGAAGCCGCTTACGCTCGCCACTCTGGGCTATAGAACCCATAACGGCAACCTTCTCTCCATACTCATTATACTCATAACTTGCATCATCAACATTCGCGACCACAAGGCTTTGGTCACCAAAGTCACGCTCTCGTTCGCGGTCACGATTAACGGTATAGATATATCTTCCTGTTGTTGTAGGGTCGGCGCGTAGTTTATCCTCCTGAAGCTCAGGGTTATTCTCTTTAAGCCAGTGTGCAGGGATGCGGGAGTAGTCTATCTCAAGCATAGGGGCATCAATATAGATGTCGAACTCTTCGCCAAAGGGGTGTACCGAGCAGCCATCTGAAGCGTGGAAGCTGGTGACATCAAGAAGTATATCAACTCTTTGTCCTGGCTTATACTTGAAGAGTATATCATCTATATTCTCTGGAACCATAGCACTATTATCGCCTTTATTGCCGATAAGCTCTTGGCTTGCTGGGGTGATAGTAGTGTTTTTACCATCGGCATCTGAGACACGAATCTGTGCTGCAAAACGGAATGGGCGATAGTGACCGATATTAAAGATAATCGAGCGATACTCATTACCATCGTACGGGTGTGAAGTAAAGTCGGTATCGGTACTATCACGGCTAATTGCGAAGGCGTGATAGTTACCTTCTCGGTTAGATGATATACGCACAACATCTTGGCTATTAGTACTGTGAGTAAACATATATATATTATATTTACCATCCTCACGCATACCGAAGCGATGTTCGCCATTGTCATTGTAGTCGTATGTTCTGAATGCTATTACACGACCATTTGTACTCCACAAATCTTCGTGTACGGCAAGCATCTGACCATCAAGGGCAAACTCCTTTAGCTTATCGAAGTGTTCAGGATTTTCAGTAGAATACTCCTCGTATGAACTGAAGTGCTTGGTATATATAAGAAACTCATCGCAACCATTTTTCAGCCACTCCTCGCTACCAGGATTGGCATTGTGGTTAAGTGGTGTGTATGAACCATCATCCTGACGCTCCTGAAGGTGCATGGAGAATACAACGGGGTGCGACCTTTTTTGTGGAACGAGCATATAGTAGAGAGGCTCATCATCCGCATATTGAGTATCATACTCAAGAAGCCCATCTATAAATATACGGCGGTGAGCATTGTTCGTTTTTGTGAAAGTTGCCGTCTTGGTAATGGTCTCAAAGAATTGCGCCTCAAGATGCACATCCTCAGTATCATCATTGGCATGTTGTAGGATAGACTTCATATGCAGACGATGTTTTCCAGGCTCTGTAACAGTATATGCATACTTATAGTTGATACCCTCCCAGTCATCGCCAAAGTAACCATCCTCACCCTTGATATATACGGGAAGACGCTGTCCAGATCCAGCGCGCACATCAAGGTGGTTAACCGACACCAACACCGTAAACGGAAATAGCGCCTTGGGACAGGTCTCAGGAATGGTAAACACGACTGTTACAAACTCATCTGAAACACCATATATGTGCGATGATATCCACGCGGGCGTAAACTGCTGTGTACGAATGATATATATGGTAATCTTACGCTGTAGCTTTCCCTTCTTTATCAGTAGTGAGCCTACCTGCTGCTCATTACCCTCATACATGGGGTATAGGTGCAATGTAATCTCGCCCTCGCCTGTTGTCGAGTTATAGTTATTGGTTATATTGTCGTATGCGACATTATTGTCAAGCCAGGTAACTGTTGGTGCTTCTGCGCTACCATGATTGTCGATGGTGTACTTATAAGGTAGAGTCCAGTCGGTACCTGCATACTGGTCACTACTGAGTACATAGGCGGTCTGCTCAACCCATAGAGTCTCCAAACCATCCGATATCTCATTTACCCACTCGTCAATAGATATCCATGCATTGTTTGATGCTGCTCCGTTAAGTGCCTCTTCAAAGCTATCTTGCCCGAATGATAGCATACCAGCAATGTGTATGTTGTAGTGATGGTTGCGCCTTATCATAAAGTTACTGCCATCAATATTCTGTAGCACCACTCGGTAATATTTATCGTCTGCCTCTGTCTCACCTGGTCTATGCCCACGGATAATAACACTTACAAGCCTATCGCCAGAGTTTATCGTTTCAAAAATATAATCTTCGGGCTTAGTGTTAATCTCTGTGATGTCGGTCATTAAAGATTGATTGTTGGGAAGTGTGACAAACTCCTCGGTAGTCTCCCAATCGTCAACAATGTCGAAATGACGCTCTGGGTGGTGTGGTGCGACAGTACCAAAGGCAGGAATATTAACGGTACGATATCCCGTGACAACAAATTCTGCGGTCTCCCATTGGTCGATAGTAACCTTTGCCTGGTTACGAATGAGCTTTACGCCATTTACACTATTGCCGTTAATGTTATAGCTAAGGTCAGCGATTTGCTCACTGATACTCTTGTCACTTGTAGCATCCTTCTTGAAACGCGACCAGTAGACTAACATTCCCGAGCCGCCCTCCATATTTGCAATTACCATACTCTCGGTCTGACCCGGAAAGTTGCTATCATCGTAGAGACCCTCACTATGGTTAGCAAGAAAGTGGATAATATGTGTATTGTTAGGGATGATTGCCGAGAATGTTCCGCTATCGACAGTGTGTGTGTTGAGGTAGGCAACCTCAGAGCTGATATATAGACCATACTCATTGAAACAGAATAGAGTCATATTATTCAAATCAAGACCATCTGGGTCAACGGCGCGCGTATCGACACACCTAAGGTCGCTGATATTAGCCGTAAAATCGATGCGTGTATAGCCCTCAGGAACGGTGATATCGGGTAGCGGCTTGTAAGCCTCATCATTGACCACATCGTGCTGGCACGATATGAGTGACACCAATGTTATGTATAGTAATAGTAAGTATCTCATTTGCTTGGTTTATTGATGTTAGTATGCATCTCTTACGCAGCGTATGGCGACATCTGTGACGCTCCACTTATCGTCAGCCTCGATGACATCGCTATTGTTTTTAGGGTTAAACACAGGACCACTTGCGCTCATATAGTATCCACCATTGAGCAAGAAGTCGATAGCTGGAGCATCTACACCGTCACCACCCTGAAGCTCCATGATAATCTTAAGCTCCGCCTCGGTAGGTAGGCGCCAGTTATCATATACCGTATATGGAGCCTGACCATCATCGTTAATATCATCAACCTCAACATAGTTCTTGCAGTGGTCGGCAAAGACAACCAACTTCTC